>CAZZCN010000029.1:0-34729 GCA_964652975.1 uncultured Oscillospiraceae bacterium
GAATGGTGGCTCTCAATTTCCGGACAGGTGGCTCAATTGCTCCCGGAATACTCATAGGCATCAAAGGTCTGTTCGGTTACGTATCGGAAAATCTCCACTTCCGGGTTGGTATTGCCCTGCCGTAGGATTCTGCCCGAACGCTGCTCCAGATCTGTAGGACAGACTTTGCGGACAAAAGTTAAACCAACTAGCATAAAACTAGTTGGTTAATTGTAAAGTTAAAATACAATAAAGGAATAAAATCTTTTTAATTAAATGACAAATAGCACTTCTTCTAAAAAAACATTTACTACATGGGGGTCAAACTGGCTTCCAGAACATCTTCTGATTTCATCAACAGCCTCAATTTCACTTAATCCTTTTCTATAAGACCTATCCGATGTCATCGCATCATAAGAATCTGCTACGGCTATAATTCTTGCTTGTATTGAAATATCAGCACCTTTTAAACCTTTAGGATATCCCTTTCCATTCCATCTCTCATGATGTTCAAGAACATATTCAGATATTTCTGAGAATTCATTAACTGAACTTAATATTCTATAACCAATTTCGGAATGTCTCATTATTTCATACCACTCATCACTATTTAGTTTTCCATTTTTATTGAGCACATTATCATCTACCCCTATCTTACCTATATCATGCATTAAGCCAGCAATTCTGATATGATTGATATCATCATAATCAAAATTCATTTTAACTGCAATAGCTTCGCAAAGCTCACTTACTCTTTTAGAGTGCAACATCTCTCTATTACTCTTTTCATATAAGGAATTTATTATTAGGTTTATTGTATTACTACGCATACTTGAGCTTTCTGATAGTTTATGCCTATACATATCATCTTCAGCTTTTTTAAATACTTCATTTATATCATCCATATTATCTTCTTTTACTGCAAGACCTATTGAAACAGATATAATAATATTCTCAAATTTTTCGTTTGAAATTGCTAGCTTTATATTATTTATAATCTTACTAGCACCTTTAGCATCAATTCCAGGCATCAGAATAACAAACTCATCTCCTCCAATACGCGAAACTATATCTTCTTCTCGACATTCTTTATTTAATATATTAGCAACCTTCTGCAGAAGTATATCTCCAGTTTTATGACCGAATGCATCATTAGTTAACTTTAATCCATTTACATCTATCATAACCAAAGTTAATGATTTGCTAAATTTCTCATTTAATCTTATTAACTCCTCTTCATAAAAACTGCGATTATATAATCCTGTTAGCTGATCATGATAACTTAAATATTCAATTTCTTTTAGCTTTTGCTTTTTATCCGTAAAGTCTCTGAAAACCAAAACTACACCATTAATATTCCCATTTTCATCCTTTATTGGAGCTGCACTATCTTCAATAGGTATTTCTATACCCTCCTTTGAAATCAATATGTTATTGCTTGTTATTTTATTAGTATCACCTGTTGATAATGCCTTAGATTTTGGGCTTTCACATTTTACTCTTGTGAATTCATTGATGATATTGAACACTTGTTCAATAGCCTTACCATATGCTTGCTCCTGAGACCATCCGGTTAGCTGTTCAGCAACTTTATTCATTACCACTACATTACCATTATAATCTATTGCAATTACCCCGTCACCAACTGAAAGTAGTGTTGTTTTAAAGAGCTCTTTTTCAGCAAATAGCATGTCTTCCATCTGCTTTTGCCTCGTGATGTCTGTCATCGTTGTAATAAAACATGGAGTCTCACCAATGCTAATACTTTCAATAGAAAACATACCGTTATGTTTCCTGCCATCATTACCCTTTACAATTACTTCAATATTCTCTACTTTGCCATTCTTTTCGAATTCTTTCTTTACTATATTTCTCTGACTATAGTCTGCGAACAAGTCTAAATCAGATGACTTCTTACCTATTATATCATCCCTATTAAAGCACAACGTCTCCAAGAATGTGTCATTAACATCAATATAAAGCCCATCTTCAATTCTTGATATAGCCATTGAAGCTGGATTTGATCGAAATGCCTTTGAAAACTTTTCCTCAGATTTTTTAAGTTCAGATATGTCCTTTACAACTCCAAACAATGCCGGTTCCCCATTCCAACTTCCCACAACTATTCGAGTTTCAACAGGTATTTCTATACCACCTTTAGTAATTACAGGAATAGGACAAAATTCGGTTTTACCTGATAACATATCAAAAACTACTTTTTCAGCTTCTTCTCTTCTATTTTCTGGGTGTACCACTAGCACCGATTGTCCAATGAGTTCGAGTTCTAAAAAATCAAGCCTTTTGCATGCTGTGTCATTCACTTTAACTATATTACCATTAATGTCTAATACGAAAAGCATGTCGCTGATAGTATTAAAGAAACTGCTAAAATTCATGTTGATTTGATTTATTATTTGCTTAGATTGTATATTTTCCAGCTCTACTTGTTTGCGTTCTGAAACATCATGTACAATGGAATATAAATTTGTTTTATTATTGATTACTAATACACTTGAAAAAACTTCAACATCCTTTATTTCACCTGAAGAAAGTCTATGTTTGAATTCAAAATGACCTGCTCCTTTACTAATCGCAACTTTCATAGCTTTTTCTATTTCTTTTGTATCCAAAATATTAATATCTGATATTTTCATATCTGTAATCTCATCAAGGGAATAACCATAGAAATCACATGCAGCACTATTGGCATCAATTATTTGCAATGACTCAGTATCAATTACAAGCATTATTGAATTATTTTTCTCAAACATATCTCTATATATTTGCTTAGTTTCTTTGAATTCAGAATTCTTAATCTTCAATTTATTACTTTCCTTTCAATATGCATGTAAGCAAACAAAGCTTATATTAGTTTGATTTCACAAATAGTTCTTTAATTTATCAATACAATAGTTATTATAATAAATCGCAATATATATAATTTCATTGTATATCATACATCCATAAAATTCCATATATCTTTTAACAAACAAGTCATTATCTAACAACAAAACTTCTCTAATATCATGATTTTATTACCAATTTTCAATTTATATTTTCTTTGCTATATATTGCGGTTCTATTCTTGCCATGCGTTTTAGAGTAATACATTGCTTTATCCGCTCTCTCAGCTAGAACATTAATATCCTCTTCTCCTTCACATATGCCTATACTTAACGTTATTTTCTTTCTATCAATCTCTTCATATTCAATAGTTTTTACACTATCTTGTATTCGCTGGACTATAGATTTTGCATCGTTAAGGGAAGTGTTCTCGATTATAATAAGGAACTCATCTCCGCCATATCTAATTGCTTTTGCATTAGTATCGACAGAATTCTTTATGTTTTCGGCAACTGTTTGAAGAACTTCGTCGCCTATTATATGCCCATAATTATCATTAATGTATTTAAAATCATCAATGTCCACAAAAACTAATATCCGATTTTGCTTACCTATTTGTTTATTAATATAATTATCAATATAGTATCTCTTATTATACAGGTTGGTTAGTATATCAGTAGTTGACTGGGTAACTAGCCTTTCTTTTTCTTCCTTAATGTTTAGCTTATTTTTTGTAACATCAGTTATATGAAGTAACTTTGCAGTTATCCTATCACCCTCTTCCATAGGCGACTGGGATATAAGAAGATAGAATAACTCGTTTCCGATTTCTACAGTAGTCTCGTGCTGATTATAATTTACATTAAAGTCATACTCTTTAATATACTTTCGTATCTCCATATCTTCGTTAAAATCACCATTTTTTAAAATCGCCTTTGCCGCTTGATTTATGCTTAGAATAGACATATTCTTGTCAATAAGAATAATACCCTCATTAGAAAATAGAAATAGCTTCTGATAGATGTATTCCACCTGAATATTAAGAAATTGATGCTTAACAATGGCAAAAAAGAGAAATGAAATTAATACCAATATAGCAATATTCATGAGAGAAAAATGCGAATCTGAATGTAAAAAAGACGGTACTATATATTCAGAAACAATACCGATAACGCTTGCAAACCCTATCCCATTTAGAACATATTTGAGCTGTGTTTTAAGTTTAGGATTAGGCGTCTCTCTGTAATATTTGATTGCTAAAAAGATTGCCAAAAACATAGGCAGTGAGAAGATAGTAGCCATTATAGTAGCAATTCCAACGTTAATTTCATTCATACGCCAAAAGCTAGGATTGGAATAATCTATAGGAAATAAATATCTTGAAAATATAGTTAGGGTGTTCAGAATAATTGTTCCATAAAAGAAAAAGTCATACTTTCTATCTATTAATCTGTATACAAAATTCAAAAATACTATCGAGAGATTAAGCATGGCAAAAAAATTAATAGTATCTATAACTATAGCTGGAGAACTATTAATTATCTGATTGCTCCTATTTACGAGCATCCAAACAAGTATTACTCCTAAAAACAGAATAAAGGAATAGTTTATTTTATCTCCCTTTCTCGCATTTGCATAAACATAGCTCCAAATAAAAACTAAAATACTATAAACAATAATGAAATATACGAACTGAGACATCTCACTAGTCCCCCTCTTATTCAAAAATGCACATCAATTCTGTCATTGCTTTTTAAATATTCAATACTCCAACAATAGTAACATCTAATAAATTAATGTCGTTACATAAATCTAAATAAATATCCTCATTGTTTTCAGTTATAAGCTTAATCTTGGGTCTCAAGCTATAGTTACTATAATTTTCAACTACTATTGCTTGAAGACCGTTACTAAGGATTATGCATATACCTACTGGGTAAGGAACAACCTTCTTAGCAAACACATTAACAATGCCCGGATCAAACATAATACCGCTACCGCCCATGACATATTCCATGGCATCAGAAGGAATATACGCCTGTCGATATGCTCTATTGGACGTTAATGCATCATATACATCTGCAACAGCCAGTATTTTACCATACTCAGATATCTTATTTTTTTTAAGCTTATAGGGGTAACCGCTGCCGTCATATCGCTCGTGATGATTTAATATAGCTACTATCGAGTCAATAGGTATAGACCACCTTTCTTTAAGGTATTTAATGCCCTTTACACTATGATCTTTGACTAAACTAAATTCCTCATCAGTTAACTTGCCCTTTTTATCTATAACTTCAAAAGGAACAAATATTTTACCAATATCATGTAGAAGTGCTGCTAGGCCTAATTCATATAATTGTGTTTGGGAGTACTTCAAGGCCATGCCCATTACTATAGCAATAACTGCAACATTAACCGAATGATAATAAGTATAATTATCATAGGTTTTAAGATCTAACATATTTATGGTCGCATTATCATTAGAGGATATTTCATTAACTATATTATCAAGCAACTTCTGTATGTCCTGCATTTGAAGCATGTTAGAGCCCTTTATAACATTTTCAGCTTGTGTGAATATCGATTTAATAGCCTTAACGGTATTATTTTTTAGCTGAGCATTAATAATTTCCGTTACTTCGATATTCCTAGATATCTCATCATGTATATACATGCCTTGAAAACCGAGCGAGCGTATGCGTTCTATCTCTATGGGAGCTAGAACCCTATTTTCGCTTAGCATAAGTTTATTATCATTGCCGTATAAAGCTTTAGCAGTAAGCATGCCTGGCAATAGACACGACGAAGGTACAAACCTCATTGCTTCTCCTTCTACTTATACACTTAAAATATTGCAGTTAATATATTAATTTAATTATAAATAATTGAAACTTTTATATTAAAAAATTCTTATATAAGTTATAGTTTTAAATATCTATTTATAGAGATTATTGGCTAAATAACGTGTTGTTTAGTTATATTTCGACAATAATTTCGTTATTAAATATAATACCATTTCAATTACCACCTTGCAATCTTTTTTATGAATTTAGTCTTTTTATTCTTTTATCTAGTCTTTTATACTTACCAATGCAGACACTAACTCTGAGAGTTATCCTCGAAGACATTTTTCTTTTTCTAATAATTCTTTACCTAAACAATAAAAAAGCACATTCTACTACAAAATAAAATGCGCCTCAATATTTAAGTCATTAGTTCAAACACTAAGGTTATATCAACGATGAACATAATATATCATAATCCTCTGTATCTTATCACCCTTGACTTCCTCTCCCATGCATACAGTAATCTTATAAATTAGAGTTGTACTATTGGTGTGGTTAATTCATTTATTCCATGAAAGCTTTTATTAACTCCACGAAATCTTTAGCGTCATTATCTTTTTCATCTCTTGGCGTTAACTTTGTTTCAATCAGTGTTAGTTACTGTTAAATCTCAAATTGCTCTGTTTGATTCCTTTATAAAATTATGCCAAAAATTATCTTTCGTATACCTTGATTTTCAAAATCGGCTCGTCAACTATCTCTTCAATCTCACCATCCACAAGTTCATTATCTTTTTGGTCCATATTAAGGAGGATATTAAGCTCATCAAGTCTTGCTGATTTAGTTTTCAATTTATCATCTAGTGAGAATGGTCTCTCAACCTCTATTTCTGCGTTTACCAATTATCCATTTTATACCAAGTAAGCGACCATGCACCCAACACTAAGATACGGTACAAGTGCGAATGGCTCTTTATAACGGGTCTTCATGACAGCATTTATGATGCGATTGGAGACAACCGCCAGGATCAATCCTATTAGAAGAAACACCAACCCACGTTGTATTCCAAGGAAAAACGTGCAAGCAGCTGTAAGTTTTATGTCTGCGCCGCCTATCCCGCCTGGGTGTCTTATCTCCACAATTAAAACCGGGAGGGTTATAAAGAAGGCGCCAATCAGCATTCCCGGTAATTGTGGTAGTGATATCCCAATCAAGGCGGTTGCAACAATCAGGACGTGGTAAAAATCGCTTACCTCATGGCTTTTGATATCCTGGATGGATGCAAGCAAAAGGATAATACAAAGGATGGTTGCTTTTATAAACAGGACGTTGAACATGGGATTGAACTCCAATCTATCGGTTTATTGACGCGTTCATTTCTTTTATGCAGGGGCTCTGTAGTCGATGATATCATGGACTCTTTCTGTCAACTCGGGAATCACCAAGTCACCAATAATGTCGTAAAGGCCTGCAAGTAATAGCGCACCAAGGACAACGGCGATTAAAATTGCCACACCGGTTCCGACGGATGTTTCACCGCGTTTGTTGGAAAGCGTGGATTTTACATTCCCGGCAATGGATTTTATTTTACTCATGATGCATTTCATCTGTTTGTCTCCTTTCATCTCGAAATCGGGTGAATTTTAAAAAGATTGTCTGGATTTAGAATCTGCCGCCCTTCTCGTGAAAGAAGAGCGGCATAACTCATCTGAATCTTAGCCAGCGTAATTGAAAAGCTCCATTACTTTGTCCGACAGGCTTGGAAGGACAAGGTCGCCCAGCAAGGTGTAAAGACCTGCGAGCACCAATGCGCCCAGTACTACGGAGATCAGGATTGCGATTCCGGTTCCAACGGATGTTTCCCCTTTTTTGTTGGAGAGTGCGGTTTTTGCCTTCATGGCGAGGATCAGGGATTTTCTCATGATTATTTTCATTGTGTTGTTTCCTTTCATCTCGAAATCGGGTGAATTTTAAAAAGATTGTCTGGATTTAGAATCTGCCGCCCTTCTCGTGAAAGAAGAGCGGCATAACTCATCTGAATCTTAGCCAGCGTAATTGAAAAGCTCCATTACTTTGTCCGACAGGCTTGGAAGGACAAGGTCGCCCAGCAAGGTGTAAAGACCTGCGAGCACCAATGCGCCCAGTACTACGGAGATCAGGATTGCGATTCCGGTTCCAACGGATGTTTCCCCTTTTTTGTTGGAGAGTGCGGTTTTTGCCTTCATGGCGAGGATCAGGGATTTTCTCATGATTGTTTTCATTGTGTTGTTTCCTTTCAAATTTTAAATATTTCTGGGTTTGTATATTTGATGCAACCTTAAAACCCGAAAATAAGCTTGCATAATAAAAGCCTTGTCCATTGATTGTGCACCATCAAGTCCTGGGCTGTTTATTCGTTCTGTATATAAGAAATTCATAGCTGTTTCAGCTAGAAACTATTTGCATTCGATAGAATGTTTCTCGAATTTTTATGTGTAAACAAAAAACCGGCTATCCAGTTTTAGTGAATAGTCGGTTCCGATGTTAATGCTCTTTTTAGTTTATTTCTCGCCTTGGAGTACTTGGCTTAATTAGCTATTTGATGAAATAAGACCAATGAGTTTTTGAACTTTAAAATAATAGAAAATAGTAGAATGAACTTATTATTTGTGTCTTATTTGTGTCTCATTATAACAAAATATGATATCATACGAGAAGACATGAAAAATTCGATATTCCTTCAAAGCGCTGATAACATTGCATTAACGCGGATTGATAAATTTGATTTGGGAGGATTTAACGGATTCCTAAACCGCAGGCCGGAGGTTCGAATCCTCTCGCGATCACCACAAAAGAATCTCATCTTCTGATGATGAGACTCTTTTTTATTTAAAAAGTTAAAGTAACAATTAATTTGGTCACTCGCAAGGAACTCCGTTGATTTCAGCTAAATTCTTTACCAATCTGATTGCCTCCTCTTCATGTCCGTCAGCTACCGGTATTCGACATAGATGGGGCTGAGGTCCATATCGCTGATAAATTGTATATCCAATTTCAATCACTGCACCGGTCTTCCCAGTCTGATAACTTATATCTGTTATCTTAGTCATAGGTGCCTTCCACTGTGTGTACTCACCCATCACCCAGGCACTGTAAGGTCCGACATATACTTCAGGAACCGCTTTCTTCATCCTGTTATATGAGTTATATGGAGTTATCAGGGCAACAAAAGAAATGAAAGCAAGAACAGCGGCCATTAGTCCGATGAAGCCCGCAGCTTCTTCCAAATCGTCAAATCCAAATATTACAAATAACGAGGTTATCACCACAAAGAAAAATACGATTATAAGAAGCATTATTTTATGTCTTGCTTTTTTCTCATTAAACTCTGTCTCGGCTTTTTTCATCTGTTCAGAAGCATTAAAAGTCCAGTGTGCAAGCAAATCCTTACCTTTGAAAAGCCTGTCAAGACGCTTAGCTTGACCGACAAACATAAAAAAACATATCAGAAATGTTAGCGCCAGAATAGCTCCAACAAAAATCATCCAGTAGAAATCATAATCATCGAGAACTATACCGCAGAAAATCATTGCTATCCCGATAATACAAATAATCAATGACATAATGGTCCATCTTTTTGCGTTGTTTCTCGGCATAATCCCCCCAAATCTCACGTAGCAGCCTATACGCCAAAGTTATCAGGAATTCTTTCCATCTCTTAACATTTACTTTTCTTCTTTGCTTTTACTTCTGCTTTTATCAATCTTGTCATTGAGCTTACCTGCAATCACCTCTTTTATTTCTTCTATCTTATTCCCCACATTCGCATTTTTCTTAAGCTTTGCTTTTGAGGACTGAATTTTGCCTTTCAATTCCAGTTGCTCATTGCATGTGATTTTACCAGCGACCTCTTTGGCTTTCCCCGAAAAATTATTCTTTGCATTATCATAATCCCATTTGGCTTTAGTCATAATAGACCTTCCTTTCTGGATCTTTAGCTATCTTTTCGTTTTATTACGAAATTGTAAACTTCATTTTGATTATACATCATTAAAATTTTTATTACAAATTGAGCGAATTATAAATATTGAAGTTTGACATTAAAATATATACATGATATTATTGTATTACATTGTAATACGAAAGAAGGTGAATACACATGTCAACTATTTCATTAAGGATTGATGAAAAGGATGCTTTTTTAATTAAAAAATATGCAAGCTTAAAGAAAATATCAGTTTCTGAATTACTCCGTAATTCCACAATAGAAAAAATCGAGGATGAATTTGACCTTGCCCTTTTTGACAAAGCGTTCGAAGAGATGACAACTACCTATTCTCTCGATGAAGTAAAGAAAGAGCTTGGTTTTATTTGATGTGTTATAGAGTTACCGTATCTGACATAGCAGTAAAAAAGTTAAAAAAACTTGACCGATCTGTCGCAGCTCTAATAATCGGATTCATCGAAAAAAATCTTGATGGATGTGAAGATCCGCGTCGGCATGGTAAGGCACTTACTGCAAATCATAAAGGAAAATGGAGATATCGCGTCGGTGATTATCGCATATTGGCTTTGATAGAGGATGAAAAAATTCTGATTACCATAATTGACGTCGGACATCGAAAGGATATTTATGATTAGTTTGGACTTATAGCGAATTCAACAGCATTCTATTTTACAAATTTTATTATTAAGCAAAAATTATATGTAAAGGATGGTCGTTAATTATGAAAAAAGAAATACATGAAAACTCCCCTTCAGGAATGGTTTATTTTCTGGGCGTTATCGGTGCGGCAATATATTTTATTGCCAACGCAACCACTTTTTGGGTTGGCGTACTGGGATTTTTGAAAGCACTTGTCTGGCCGGTTTTTCTGGTGCACGAACTATTCAAATATTTAAAAATTCAATAATTCTTAAAAACATATCAGATAGCAGTTGTGACAAAAACAGGGCCTACACTTATCTTTCATTTAGCAGGGATTATAAGTGAAGGTGCTTTGCATATTCCTCTTACGACAAAAAAACCGCGATTGTAATTTACTCACAGTCGCGATTTTATTTGCATTATTTCTAATAACTTTCTATCTAATGACTAAAAGTGAAGAATTGATATTCTTAAGACTCCGTCGACTGCAAGGAGCGCATCTACTGTCTCCTGGTCAATATCCTGGTCAACACTTACGAATGAAACCGCTTTCTGCTTGTCCTGCTTGGAGCTCCAGTTCATTGATGTGATATTGATGTTGCGTAGGCCCAGCACTGTACCGACTTTGCCGATTATTCCGGGGACGTCCATATTCTGCATTGCAATTACATTGGGAGCCGGTTCAAAGTCCATGTGATATCCGAAGAAGTCTACCAGCCTGATTGAATCTTTTGCAAAAACAGTACCCGAAACGCTAAGTGATTTTGCTGCTGAATGGAATGTGACCGTAATCAGGTTGGTGTATTTCTCAAGCTGGCTGGTCTTGCTCTCAACTACTTCAATACCCATGTTCTTAACATTTTGCATAATATTGACAAAACTTAATCTGTCATTGGATATAGGGGTTAAAAAACCCTTAAGAGCCGAAAGGGTCAAAAGTCCGGTATCTTTGGATGCGAGGTCGCCGCTGAATTTAATCTCGACTTTATTAACCCTTGTCTTTTCGGTCTGATAGTATATCGATCCAAGCTTTTCGGCAAGTTCTATGAAAGGTGCCATTTCACTAAGCCTGCCACTAACTTTAGGCATGTTGATCGCTGCAACAAGTTCACCTTCGAGCGCCTTTGCGACCAGCTCGGTTACCGCTGTTCCGACATTCCAGTTCGCTTCATGTGAAGAAGCGCCAAGGTGAGGGGTTACTATACAGTTAGAAAGTTCAAGAAGCTTGTTCTCATAATTCTGTTCTCCAGGCTTTTTGTCATAGCTTGGCTCCTTCTCAAACACATCAATGCCTGCTGCGGCAACCTTACCGGAGACAAGTGCGTCATAAAGCGCTTTCTCGTTGACCAGTCCTCCTCTTGCTGCATTTACTATACGGACGCCATCTTTGCATAATGCAAGCTGTGCAGCATCAATCATATTATTGGTTTCCTTATTCTTAGGTGTATGAAAGGTTATAAGATCAGCAATAGCAAGGAGGTCAACAAGCTTCTCGCATCTTCTTACCCCCATTTTCTCGAACTTGTCGTCAGAAACATATGGGTCATAAGCTATCACTTCCATACCGACACCGGCTAGCTTGCGGGCCACTATTGATCCAATCCTTCCCAAGCCTATAACACCGGCTACTTTGCCATCCAGTTCATTGCCTATCATGCTGCCTCTTCGAAAGTCGTCAACACGGGCTTTGGCGTTGGCTATGGAGATGTTTCTGAAAATATCAAAAGCCAATCCAACCGCAAGCTCTCCGGCTGCCATTATATTCGCCTCCGGTGTATTTACAGCAATTATTCCACGTTTGGTACAGGCTTCAACGTCTATATTGTCAATTCCGTTGCCTGCTCGTCCGACTACTTTAAGGTTAGGTGCCTTTGATACAAGCGCTTCGTTAACCTGTGTTACACTTCTGACGATTATTGCATCATAAGGTCCCATCATGTCTTCTATCTGGGATTGTGAAAAACCTAGCTTTTCGTCGACTTCAAATCCTCTGTCTTTTAAGTAGTTCACTGATTCCGCCGCTATCTTTTCGGTAATTATTATTTTCATTTTGTGCTCCTTAAATTTTTATTTATAAAACTAAAGCGGTTTACCGTCATCCGAGTATTCTTAGACAGAACAATTTTAGTTATCACCATGATTTATTAAGATATTTTAACTATTTTTCTGGCAACAGTCAACCTTGGAATTTTTACTTTGGATTTCGGAAATTTTTATTGTTAAATTTGGAGGATTTTGAGCATAAAGAAAATAAAAGGTTTACCTAAATGCTGACATGTAGATCATGTTGTCAGCCAACCTTTATATTTGCTGAATCGTTATATGTTGCGATTATAACAACAGGTGTTTCTGTATGATAATAATATCAGTCACTCTCAGTTTACAACCGGAATAGTTATCTCCCATCCTGCTACATAGTATTCATTAGTGAAGGCGGGGTATTTGGTCTTGTTGGCATTTACAACGGCATCGATATATTTATTAGCAGTTGAATTGTAGTATTTCTGAGTAATTACAGGCAGCAGCTCTCCTTGCTTAATTGTATGAGTTGTAGGCAGCCCGTTAGCTGATTTAGTTGGCGCGACTGTTGCTACAGCTGAGGACGTGGTATTTGACTGCACGGTGCTGGACGCGGCATTGCTAATGGCAGATTCCCCTGAAGTTTCGGCAAGTGAGTTGTCCGATGAAACTGTGGCTGTAGGAGATGCAGTGGAATTGCTGTTACTATTGCCGTCTTTGTTAACAAGGGTGAAAATCGCGTATCCACATGCCAGTACGACTATCGCTATAATGGCAATTAAAGCCAGCTTCTTGAACTTAGGGGAATTGTCATCATCGTATTCCTCATCGCCGTCATCGTCGGAGTAATTCTCGTCAAATGCATTGTCATGACCTGATGATTCAACCGGCGCTGCTGCACCCGAATCGAAATGCATGTCCTGAGCCTTTACCTTTTGTGGACCTTTGGCGGGTAATATAAACGCAGGTGCTTTAGAGGATTTTTCGCCTTCGTTTATACTTTCGACAAACCCTATCATAATCTGGAGAGGCGTCCCTGGCAGTTTAGAGGCAGCTGCCGTAATTATCATCCCTGCTGCGTCACCCTGGTCATAGGCGTCATAAAGAATCTTAAGCATTTCTCGCTGGCTTACAGCTTCCATTACTTCTCTGTTGCAAAGTATGAAGCAGTCGTCAACCTGCAATTGTGCAATATTCGAGTATCTTACCGTCGCTGCTATTCCGGCACAGTAAACATCTATATTGGGTACGTTCTTGCCATTATGGTCGATAGCCTCAAACGGCAGATCATCCTTGGTCAACGGATACAGGGTGTCGTTCCTGTAAAGGTATGCGCATCCTCTCCCCATTGTAACAGCTGCTATCTCAGAATTTTTGACCATGATTCCAGCAAAAAACGGCTGTCTTACACCTTCGTGCTGAACAGACAGTCTTCCTGAAACACCTACTCCACATTCTGCCAGGTCGGTTATCTGGGCATCAATATTCTTATTAGAATATTTAATGTCCATCTGTGTCTTCTCTAAAACGTGCTTTATATCCTCTATGTCTCTGAAGCTGTCCTTTGAGTCGGACTGTGTTGCAAATGTTGAAAAAAAGAAGTTCTTGTCCTCACGGTCCAATGTTATATCAACTGCCCTGGTGTCTCTGGGTCCGGGCATTCTACCGTCAAGCCAGAAGGCATCTGCTGCACCGCTCGCAGGGCTATATCTTGCAGTTAGCGTTGCGGAAATGCGTGTAATTTTTGCCATTTTATAGTTACCTCCGTTATTAATATATTACAAATCCATCCTTTATTCATTGTGTTTCTTACATTGAAAATAAAGAATATTTGATTGAGTTTCGCCTTTTAAAGAATCAGATGAGTCTGCTAAAAATTATACCACAAATTTCAAATTTTTAACAATTTTATTGCAGTTGTAATGAAATTGTTAAAAATGACATAGGTAGAATGCTATAGTAAATTGATTTAAACTATATAATCTACAATGCCAGAGAACAGTTTGCCAAATGCGTTTTGTTATCGTGTCAGTTATGCAGCTTTTTAAAAACGCTATAGTGTACAGCTTATTTTGAAAATTGATTTGTTAATGCAATTAACTTTGTGGTACAATTATTCTTAAGTTTTTAATATTTCTATAGAAAATATCGAAGCTTAAAGAATCGAACCGAGAGCTGGAATAAGTATGAATTTTTTTGGATCCAAACGCGACTATGAATATGGAATACCACCTTCAAAAAGCTTGATTGCATTTGTATTGCCGTTCTTTATGTTTTTATTCAAGGTTGTTTTTCGCGCCTCGTGGAATGTAGACCCCGAAATTTCAAAGCTCTCAAGGCCTCTTATAGTTATTGGAAACCATCCTTCTAATATAGATGCAATGCTTATGTCATCTGCTCTTTATCCTATGAAAATTAATTTTTTGACAGCATCTACATATTTCCGAATCAGATTGATAAGGTTCCTCCTTTATCAGGTGGGAGCGATACCTAAGATTCAATTTCACGCAGACCCTCGTGCGGTTAAAGCTATGTTCAAAGTCCTGAAGCAGGATGGCATAATAGGGATTCTGCCGGAAGGCTCGCGTTCTATTGACGGGACAACCCTTCCAATCGAAGAATCACTTGCAAAATTTATTAAAAAGACTAATGCAAATGTTATTGTCGGTATTTCCCACGGTGCATACCTTTCTTGGCCAAGGTGGTCCAAGAGCGGAATCAGGCGCGGAAGAATCTCCCTTGATCTTAAAGTGCTGCTTACAAGCGAAGAAGTAGCTGCATTCACTGTCGATGAGATATACAGCAAAATTATTTCGTCCTTGCAATACAACGAATATGAGTGGCAGAAGCACGAGCTGATCGAGTACCGTTCCAAGGCTCCGGCCAGTGGACTGCAAAGCATCTTGCACAAATGTCCAGCCTGTAATAAAAGCTGGGTGACGAAAAGTTACAGGAACATTTTGGAGTGTCAGTCATGTGGCAATACAGCTTTAATGGACAAGCATGGTTTTTTGCACCCCCTTGATGAGTCGTGCAAGGTTTTTGAATTTGTTTGCGACTGGAACGCATGGCAAAAGGAAGATTTTGACAGGGATTTTGAAAACGGGGAAATTATCATCAAGGATGAAGCGCAGATGCTGGTTTCATACCACCATGAGCCTTTTAAGCTTTTAGGCAAGGGCATGATAGAGCTTAATAATCAACGTTTTCTTTTCGATGGACATTTAGGATCGCAAACTGTAATAAAAGAGTTCCCTTTGTCCGGGATACTAGGTATCAGCGCGGAATACGGGGTTTACTTCGATTTGTCCGAGGATGGCTATATTTATAAATTCCGCCCGGTTGTAAGTCAGAAAGTCAT
Source organism: uncultured Oscillospiraceae bacterium (assembly GCA_964652975.1). Lineage (GTDB taxonomy): Bacteria > Bacillota > Clostridia > Saccharofermentanales > UBA5734 > CAZZCN01. The sequence continues at coordinate 15,620 of CAZZCN010000029.1, forward strand.
CAGTTTTGTGCATGCAGTTGAATTTTTACGCAAAAGGCATCACGACCCATCATAAAAAATTGAAGAATAGGACTTATAATCATGCTTCTTAGTGCTCTCTACTTTAACCTTCCAGTAATAATATCAGCAGAACTACAAACAAAACCCCGATCAAAACTGACCGGGGTTTTGTTCTTTTTCATATTTTATCTTGTATTAATTATATTTCTTATATTAGACGTTGGATGTTAGTTACCAGCTATTGCCTCGGGTACGATTTTCCAGATTTCGTCGGCATACTCCTTGATAGTTCTGTCGGAGCTAAAACTTCCTGATGAGCAAAGGTTAATCCAGCTCATCCTGGCAAATGCGATTTCGTCCTTATAGAGTTCATCGATTTTCTTGCGGGAATTCCTAAAATCCTCAAAATCTCCAAGAATGTAATATGTATCCGCCGGTTGCCAGCTTGAGCCATGCAACAATGAATTATAGATATCGTGAAACGCACCCGTGTGACCGTCATCAAGAGTGCCGTCCACAAGAGCATCAAGCACTCTTTTAAGTCCCGTGATATTTTCGTATTGCCATAGCGGATTATAGCATGTCCTGATGCCGGCAAAGTGCTCCACCCTTGCTCCAAATATGAAATTGTTATCAAATCCTGCAGCTTCTACAATCTCAACATTTGCGCCGTCATATGTTCCGTTTGTTATTACACCGTTGATCATGAACTTCATGTTGCCCGTTCCGGATGCCTCCAGCCCGGCTGTTGAAAGTTGTGCCGAAATATCAGCAGCCGGAAACATTTTTTCGGCTATCGACACATTATAGTTCTTGACAAAAACAACCTTGATAAATTTGCTTACATTCTTGTCTTTGTCTATCAATGCAGCAATTTCATTAATAAGCTTTATGATTCCCTTTGCACGGAAATATCCCGGTGCCGCTTTTGCACCAAAAATAAATGTTCTGGCCACCCTTGGCTTGTCGGGATTGGCCTTAATGTCAAAATACATGTCCAAAATAGAAATAGCATTAAGCAGCTGACGCTTATATTCATGCAATCGCTTTATCTGGATGTCAAAAAGCGAATTTGTATCAATATCCACTCCCTGATATTTTTTCAAAAACGCGGCAAGTTGCTGTTTTTTCGTATTCTTTATCTTAATGAATCGCTTCAAAACGTTGATGTCTTCAGATAATGGTTTTAATTTGGCAAGTTCGCCCAGGTCTGTCACCCATTTTTCGCTGCCTAAAAGTTCTGTAATTAGCGAGGAAAGCTCGGGATTGGACATTTTGAGCCATCTGCGTGGAGTTACACCATTGGTTTTAGAATTGAATTTTTCGGGATAGAGGTGGTACCAGTCCTTTAGAATATCGTCTTTTAGTATCTGTGTATGCAGTTTTGCAACGCCATTGACTGAAAACGAACCATAAATGGCAAGCCATGCCATTCTTACCTTACCGTCACCTATCGGTGCCAGGTAGTTGATTAATTCCTGCGATAAGCCTCTGAGAGTCATTTCGTCTCTGAACTGGCTGTTGATTCTTTCTATAATCGGGTATAAATCATTGAAAAGGTATTCAAATATTCCGATATCCCACTTTTCGAGGGCTTCGGCAAGTACAGTGTGGTTCGTGTATGCATATGTTTCGGTTGTAATTTTCCATGCATCCTCCCATGAAACACCGTTTTCTGTTGTCAGCAGCCTCATCAGCTCAGGTATGCCTATAACAGGATGCGTGTCATTTAGCTGAATGGAATGGTACTTTGCAAAATTATGCAGGTCGTCGCCGAACGTTTCTTTGTGGGATCTTATTATATCCTGTAATGAAGCGCTGACAAAAAAGTATTGCTGCCTTACACGAAGGACTTTTCCGTTATAGGTTGTGTCGTTTGGATACAGTACGCGCCAGATATCGTTGACCCTGTTACGGACTATTACCGCGTCGTCGAATCTCTGCGAATTGAACAGATTGAAATCAAATTCTACAGCAGGCTCTGCTTTCCATAGGCGCAGCGTATTGATGTTTTTCGTATTGCAGCCAACTACCGGCATGTCATAAGGAACGGCAAAGACAGTGACATCTTTATAGGCTATCTTGACGCTCAGTTCATCTCTGCGGATAAGCCATGGATAGCCTTTTTCGCGCCAGGTGTCCGGGTACTCCTTTTGGAATCCGTTCTCGATATCCTGTTTGAAAAGTCCATAGCGATACATGATCCCATATCCTGTAACAGGAAGGTTCATGGTAGCACACGAATCCAAAAAACAAGCTGCGAGCCTTCCCAATCCACCATTTCCAAGCCCGGGGTCGTTCTCCTGCTCTTCTATTTCCTCGAGCGAAGTGCCCAAATCCAATAGCGCTTTTCTGGTCTCATCAATCATGTTAAGATTCATCAGATTATTCATGAGGGATCTTCCCATTAGAAATTCAGCTGAAAAGTAATGCGCCTGCTTATTCTTCTTGTATGAATTCATGGAATCGTACCAGTCAGGCGCGATTCTCTCCATTATTGTCCTGGACAGAGCCATCCATTGCTCAAAACATGTTGCAGCCTCCGGTCTCTTACCTGAATAAGCCCGGACAAACAGGTCCATTTTCTCTGTTATGTTTTTGCTCTTCATTTTCCCTGATGACTTTTTGTTCTTAAGCTTCTCAACTATCTCTGTATTATTAAACTTCTCAATTATCTCATTACTTTTAATTTTCTTGATTATCTCGTTACCATTCATCTTCTCTATGATTTCCTTGCTATTCATTTATTATATACTTTATCGGCAGTTCCGATTTTTCTCCTTGCTGTTTGCTAATTATAATGGTTTGATTTTATCTTCGTTGAATGAAATCTCTCCATTAATAGATTATGCACACAAACTCACTGTTGTCAAATTCAAAGTCGATTTGTTTTTTAAATATTTGCTTTTTCGTCGCTTTTTGTCTGAAAATGTCGTAATTTGCTGTATCGTATACGGGAGCTTAATGATAAAATGTTAGTTAACTGCTACCTGAAAGCTTTGTCAGCCATCTAAGTTTTGGCAGATGCCATGAGCAATAAAACTAGTACATGAAGGAAATAAATAGATGAACGCATTTACAATTGCTTTAACCAATTTGTTGTTTATAGGACTTGAAGTCATGGTTGCTGTTTTGCTGTATTTTCTTTATAACAGATTTCCGTTGTCATGGTTTTTAGAGCATGATAGCAACAGTGATATGGTGAGCGGTGCCGGTAGCGATGATTTCATAAGTCCAAGGCTTAAGAAATTTCCTGATTCGATTGTTTTTTGCTCTGGGTTTGTAGTTGTGAATTTTATTTTTTATCTGCAACACGGTTTTTCATTGTTATTTTTCTGCAATCTACTAAGCGTAATCTTTTTATTTTATATTGCCGTATCCGACCTTAAGACAAGGATTATTCCCGACCAGTTCATTTCAGGACTCATATTCATTTCACTGTTCTGGATATTGTACGATATGTCCACCATATATGTATCTGAAGCCATGTGGTACGAAATGATTTTCTCAAGGCTTCTCGGTGCCCTCGCAGGAGGCGGTGTGATACTTTTAATAGGCTTTGTCGGGTCAAAGCTTTTTAAACAGGAAGCAATGGGTATGGGCGATGTCAAACTGATGTTTGCATGTGGTTTGATAATTGGAATAAACGCTATTTTTGCAGTTCTGGCCTTGTCATTCATGCTGGCTTTTATACCTGCTTTAATACAGATAAGGAATAGCAGACATGGTCGAAGCGGGGCTGTCAAAATGGATAGTCAAATGCCCTTCGGTCCGTTTATTGCAATGGCGACTATCCTGTTTCTTGTTTTTCCGTCAGAATTTCTCAGTCTTATTGACTGGTGGCTAAAGATTGGATAAATGCTATAATGGAACAGATCTAATGTTGACTGAAGTTAGAGTGAATCTGTTAATAAAACTTGATTGGCTTACGGATGATTATAGGTTAAGTGTTAATTATACATTTAGTGCATTCTATTAATATGAGATAAGATAAGATAAGATAAGATAAATAGGTTTACGAAGTTTTTAGTACCACCGCCCCATGAAATTTGCGATAAAATAAATTGTAACTGGAGCAACTGATAATGAAAAAGTCACAAAAACCGGGAGTTGACATTAATACACTGACAAATCAATATTCATCTCATAATTCAAATTCCTTTGATGCCATACCTCCCGTAAAAATTATTAAAGCGGTCGCTCCTACACCTGTTCGAAAAAATGTCAACAGAAACGTCACCACCAACGGCAACCAATGCCAGGAGAGTGAACTGGCTTCTTACAAAGGCTCATTCAAGGGTGGTGCAGGAACTGTGTTGCTATTACACGCAGTTCTTTCAGTAATTCTACAGGTGACTTGGATAAGTCTACCGGATAAGACTTTTGGTGTCATTAAAAACGGTATGATCGGATATGTTTCAGCTGCTTTGCTTATGCAGGGAATTTGTATTCTGGTTCCTGCTCTTTTTGTAATTTTCTGGTTTAACATCCCCGCGAAATTAAGTGTCGGTATTTCCAAGGGGTTCGGTGGTGGACTTATAATGTCAGCTACAATGGGTATACCGGCAGCAGTGGTTTTTGTCGGCCTGAATAACGGATTTGTATATTTATTATCAAGGCTTGGATTTGTATTACCGCCGTCTTCACTTCCAAATAGCAGCGTCGGCCAAGGCCCGAGCACTTTCGTATTGGTAATGTTGATAGGGGTTTTGCTTCCTGGAATTATTGAAGAGCTTATGTTCCGGGGGCTAATTCTTGGGTCAATGCAATCACAGGGTGGACGCTATTCTGCAATTTTTTTCTCTGCTCTTGCATTTGCTATATTCCATGCAGACCCTCTGTTTATACTGGCACCTTTTCTGGCGGGACTGTTGTTGGGGTTTATCAGGACAAAGACCGGCAACATCTATTCTACGATTTTAACGCATTCGGTTATGAATCTCACAATAATTCTTATGGCACCTTTACTTCCGAAAATAACTTACGAATACGTTTCTACAATGACATCCAATTCTGTCATATATGCCTCATTATTATCTGCATGTATTGCTTCAGTAGCATTGATTCCGATGATTTTTACATTATCCACCATTTGTGATTCGACAAGGAAACAAAGCGAAAAGTATGTTCTTTTCCCCTTTGATGTAAAATTCGTCCTGGCCATGCTTATTTTGACGGCAACTCTGCTGTTTGTATATTTTAGCGGAATATAGCGTTTTGAATTTATTTTTATATCATATGTGTCATCAAAACGCATTCGGCAAACAATTTTGTTGTATTTTCAAATACAACAAAATTGTTTGCTATATAACAAATTGACTTTGCAAGAAGCCATTCTTATGATTTGTCTGATAATTTGTGTAATCAAAAAGATATGTAAAACTAAACTAGACTATTATATACTGAACTAAACTGTAATGGACTTAATATGGAAAAATCGAATTATCAGTTAAAAGAAGTGGCGCTCCGAACAGGAATCGAACCCGTATCAACGGCTCCGGAAACCGTTGTCCTATCCGTTGGACTATCGGAGCACTATAAATTCCTTCTATGACATAGAAACAGCAAACTTATTTATGTTATATAATCATAAATACGAAAAATCAGTTTGCCGAATGCGTTTTGATAGCATATAAATTATATAACTTATTACAAAACGCTATAGCTATGAAAAACATTCTTTTAATCAAAAAACCGAGCATCTTTCTAGCGTCTCTATTATATTGGTTTTACTGATAATAATCAAGAGAATTTCATATGCAAAGAGCGGGTAAAAAAACGGACAATTCAATTGATGAGTTGTCCGTTTCTTTTACCATTTATTCTAATTGGATATTTGTATGGCAAACCTATTTCAAAACGTTATATTATCACACCATGAAAAGCATATCGCCGTAAGTAGGCATCGGCCATATATCAGAATCACAAATCATCTCAAGTTTGTCAGCGGCGGCACGAACCGGGTCCATCTTTTCGAAGACGTCAAATCTAAAGAAGTGTGCATGTTCGTATGTATCTCCATGGAGAGTCGATGCTTTTGCAACAGACTCTTCGAGTATCGTGATATTCTTCTTCAGTTCACTTGTAAGAGATGTAACTTCCTTGATCAATCCCATCTGAGCGGACACATCGAGAGATGAATCAACTGACTTGATGGCTGATATATTGGCTGCAAGCTCTCCCGCAAAATTGATGACTGCAGGCAGAATCTGACGTTTTGCAATATCTATCATAGCAAGAGCTTCGATGTTGACTGTCTTGGTGTAGTGTTCGAGGGATATTTCATATCTTGATGTCATTTCAACTCTGCTGAGTACGTGATGTTTCTCCATGACAGCAAGATTCTTCTCTGCGATTATCGCCTTGATGGATTCAACAGTTGTCTTGATATTGGGAAGGCCGCGCAATTCGGCTTCTTTTACCCATTCATCGGAATAGCCGTTGCCATTGAATATTACTCTTCTGTTGTTCTTGGCGATTTCAGCAAGTATTTTCTGGAGTTCGCTGCTAAAATCCTTTGCGCCCTCAAGTCTGTCAGCTATCTGGCAAAGAGTCTCTGCAACAATTGCGTTTAATGTAAAGTTGCAAGCAGCAATTGACATTGAAGAACCAACCATTCTAAATTCAAACTTGTTGCCGGTAAAAGCAAACGGAGAGGTTCTGTTTCTGTCTGTTGAATCTTTGGGCAAAATCGGAAGCGAGGAAACACCCAGCTGCATGTGACCACCGCTCTTGGATGTGGTTACGCCTGAAACAGCCAATTGGTCAAGTATCTCTGTAAGCTGATCGCCCAGGAATATAGAAATGATTGCAGGAGGTGCTTCATTGGCACCAAGTCTATGGTCATTACCCGGTGAAGCAGCAGAAACTCTTAGTAGATCAGCATATTCATCTACGGCTTTGACAACTGCACAAAGGAACACGAGAAACTGTTCATTTTCGTGAGGAGTGTTGCCGGGTTCAAGTAGATTTGCACCCTCGTCAGTTCCCATTGACCAGTTATTGTGTTTGCCAGATCCGTTTACACCGGCAAAAGGCTTTTCGTGGAGTAAGCATACAAGACCATGTCTTAATGCAACTTTCTTCATAATCTCCATTGTAAGCTGGTTATGGTCAGTTGCGATATTGGTTGTTGTAAATATTGGAGCAAGCTCGTGCTGTGCAGGAGCGACTTCGTTATGCTTGGTTTTAGCTGATACGCCAAGCTTCCATAATTCATTGTCGATTTCTTTCATAAATCCTGAAACTCTTTCTTTTAATGCACCAAAATACTGGTCTTCAAGTTCCTGGCCTTTAGGTGGCATTGCACCGAAAAGTGTTCTGCCGGTATAGATAAGGTCTTTTCTCTGTTCAAAGAAATCCTTGTCGATTAAAAAATATTCCTGCTCAGGGCCAACAGTTGTTGTAACTCTTTTAGCTGTAGTGTTGCCGAATAGCCTAAGAACTCTAAGAGCCTGCTTGTCGATGGCTTCCATCGATCTTAAAAGTGGAGTTTTCTTGTCCAGTGCCTCGCCTGTATATGAGCAGAATGCTGTAGGGATGCATAGTGAATCGTCTTTTATGAACGCAGGTGATGTACAATCCCATGCTGTGTATCCTCTGGCTTCAAATGTTGCACGCAGTCCGCCTGATGGAAATGATGATGCGTCCGGTTCGCCTTTGATTAGTTCCTTGCCTGAAAACTCCATGATCACCTTGCCGTCTGATGTAGGTGAAATGAAAGAGTCGTGCTTCTCAGCAGTTATTCCGGTCATAGGCTGGAACCAATGGGTGAAATGTGTTGCGCCCTTCTCAATCGCCCAGTCCTTCATTGCATTTGCAACAACTTCAGCAACATTTGCATCAAGCGGCAAACCCTGGTCGATAGTCTTCTTCAAGGCCTTGAATGTGGCCTTTGGCAATCTCTCTCTCATAACTGATTCGTTAAAGACACAAGAACCGAAAAGATCTGTTAAATTTGACATAATTTTATGCCTCCTTCTTAATTAGCATTTTTAAACAAAAAGATGATTCACCTTAAGTGAAACATCTTTGTTTACTACAATGCAATTTAGCAACGCCCTTGCTGCTAATTTTAATATTTAATTCTACAACTTACTGGTCGTAAATAAATGCTATTTGAACCAAAATATATTTTTAGTGTCATAATAGAGCATTTTTTTACTTTCATACATATTAATATGGATTCAATAATTTTGCAAGTTCAAACATCAAAAATTTCATATTTCATTTTCAATGTTTTGTTGTCATATTGCACTAATGAATCATGATTTCAATTTCAAAACAACTCGAACTTAAAAAATATTCTTGTAGATTTCTTAATATTTACTGCGCTGCATTGTCTGTTATATTTTATCGATGTTCTTCATGTGAACACCCTTCATCGTTTCATTGGCTGACTGGAGCTTGTCATGTATGATTTTAATAACCTCAGGGCGTTTGATTTTAAGAGTTGTTGTTTTGACAAAATCATTTTCAGTAATTATGAAATACTTTATTCCTTTGTATGCCGGCATTTTAGAATTAACTTCCTTTATCTCCTCTGAAAGCCAGGCGGTTAGTTTGATATCATCAGAAGGATCAACTTCCTGCGGAATTTTCTCTCTGTCAATATGCAAAACAGCAACAATGTCAATAGCTTCTCTAGAGCTGTTCTCACCCCACACGACACTTTCTTTGATTCCGGGTATATCGTTTACTAAGGCTTCGACTTCTTCCGGGAAGCATTTTTTGCCATTGGTAAGAACAATCATTGACTTGATTCGCCCTGTTATATGTATGCATCCCTTGTTGTCGAAATACCCCATGTCTCCTGTTCTAAACCACCCATCTTCTGTCATCACTGCGGCTGTTGCCTCAGGGTTTTTGTAATAACCTATCATTACATTTGGTCCCTTTGCAAGAATCTCTCCAATAGCTCCGGGCTCTGTCTCTTCGGTGTCTATAGCCAGTTCAACTTCGGATACCGGGTTACCGATACTTCCAATTATGTTGACAAATGAATTACATGCTGTAAGAACAGGTGCGGTCTCTGTAAGACCGTAACCCTGGTAAAATGCGACACCCCAGTCAGTAAATGCCTGAGCGATCTTTGGATCTATTGCCGCAGCTCCGCTGACACAAAGCTTCAATTCTCCACCGAATCCGGCAAGAATTTGAGCAAAAAGCTTGCGTCTTATATCAATTCCAACTCGAAGAGATGCACGGGATACCTTAATCATGGTGTTAACAAGTTTAGTCTTGCCTTTTGCCTCAAGCGCCTCAACCACTTTGTTGTAGATGTTTTCAAAAAGCAATGGTACTGCTATAAGATTGTTGATTTTCCATTCTGAAAGGTTTTTGCTTATAAAACGCAGGCCATCTGTAAAACAAACAGTTGCAGCGTAGTACTGCATCATATACATGCCCACGCTGTTCTCAAATGTATGATGAAGCGGCAATACTGACAAAGATCTGGATCCTGCATCTATTTCGATAACTCCTGAGACACTGTAGATATTTGCACATATGTTCTTCTGGCTGAGCATTACACCCTTTGACATGGATGTTGTACCTGATGTAAAAAGCAAAGCTGAAAGAGCATTCACATCAATTTTGGCATCAATGAACGACCGGTCGCCAGCCTCTACAGCCTTCGCACCTTTAACAAGCAGATCACTCATATCAATGAATCTTGGATCCGTTGTCATTCCGCCCTTTATATCTGAGGCGTTCATGCATATGAAGTGTTTGATTTTGTCATTCCTGCTTGAAATATCAAGAGTCTCCGCATAAAACTTCGGGCTGAAAATATACGCCATGGCTTCTCCGCGCAATAATAGATTCTCTACCTCATTGGCTGGCAGAAGCTTATCTAGAGGAACTGATACACCTACCCCGTTTGTTATTGCAGTATGTGCGATAGCCCACTCATAACGATTTTCACCAAGCACAGCTACATGCTGTCCGGAAAGTCCCATGCTAAGCAGAGCCGTACCTAAAGATTCGATATCCTTTACGTATTGTCTATATGTTATAAATATTTCTTCACTTTCAGGTGTTTTGCGGAAAATATAAGCATCCTTGTCGCCATGGACCTCAACTGTCTGTCTTAACATTTCTATTACAGTGGCAAATTTACGTCCTTTGAAATATCTTTTACCCTTCACAATCTGCATAATATCTTATACCTCCCTGTATTGCTTATTAATTTAATTTGACAATCGAAGTAATTGCAGATTAACATAAAATATGATATTCTGCAATAGAAACCGACGTGTTATGAATTATATTATTGAACATGACACATTTATGACATTCAAATTTGGTTATTTCGTGGTATAATATTTTCATAAATGGATTAGTTAGATAAATTTTATAATTAAAGATAAATCCTAACATTATATCAAGTCATGAAATCCGTGATAAATAGTCCTGACTATATAATGCATATCGATTTATTTATATAACTATATTAATAATTATCTATAAAATATATAACAATTTGGAGGATCTATTCAAAATGTCGGAGACAATTCCTGAGACTGAAGATACTATAACACCTGATCATACCGATACAGAGGCAGCAACTCCTGTACATACTGATGCAGAGGCAGCAACACCTAAAAATGCCGATATAGACATTGCAACTTTTTTGGAGCGATACCCTGTAAGAAGAGGTATACAAGGATATATAGGCTATGCTTTAGGAATAACTGCTAGCAAAATTTTAATCAAGCTTAGGGCTGAAGGTCTTGAGAATATCCCTGCAAATGCCCCTTACGTAATGTCACCCAACCATGTTACCTATGTGGATGGTATGTGGGTTACCAGCTTTTTACCCAGGCATCATTTCAAGCTGATGTGCTGCATGGCTGCCAAGGAACTGGAAGATTCACACGGATGGATAGGGCGTTTAATAATGAAGGTCGGTCGAGGAATTGCAGCTGACCGATTCGGCAATCCTGTAAGAGCATTGATTCTAGCCAAGAAGCAGCTTGAAATCGGGCAGATTCTTCTGGTGCATCCTGAAGGCACAAGGTCTCCGGATGGGAAAGTAGGCGAGCTAAAGGATGGCGCTTCATATCTTGCAATAAAAGCACACTGTCCTTTACTTCCGATATATATTCACGGTGGATACGAAGTGTTCAATAGACATTTTAAATTTCCAAAGCCTTTCGACTGTAAAAATTTCCGAAGGAAAAGGGTCACCATATACTATGGCAAACCCCTTATGCCTGAGAATTTCAAGAAAGCCTGTGATATGACCGCAGCACTTACCGCCTGGATGAACGAAATGCAGGAGAAGGCTCTAAGCGGTCAGCTTTAATCATCATCTTCTTCGTCATCATCGCCGCCACCTGCCGGAAGTGTTATCTGGGGAGTGATTACTGTGATTCCTGAGGTGGTCGTTCCTGCATTAGGGTCTGTTATTACTGTAACAAGCACTCCTACCTGCGGAAGTGTACCTATATAATTATTAGCAATGTGTCTTCCACCCTTGTTGTTCATTGCTGTTGTGATATCGACTCCTGCTACTACACTGCTGTCTTTAGTATGTACACCATTTCTAAAGTATGCAGAATTGCTGACATCATAAATTTTACCGCTATATGCGACATAGGCCTTTGCTCCGTTTTTGCCGTTATACGCTTTCAAGGTTGCAAGTGTGAATTGCTTAAGCTGAGAGCTTACAGGTGGAGTGACCCTGGATGTTCCTGAACTCGTATTTGATGTTGAGCCATTACCTGTTGATGACGAAGCGGCTCCGGCAGAACTGTTGGTAATGACTTTCACTAGCACTCCAACTTCAGGTAAGGTTCCCATATAATTCTTGGCAATGTGGCTTGATGGTGCATAGTTGTTCATAGCTGTTGTTATATCGGTTCCGGCTATTACACTGCTGTCATATATATGGACACCGTTTTTGAAGTATTTTGAATTGCTGACATCATAAATTTTACCGCTATAGGCAACGTAAGCCTTCGCACCGCTCTTGCCGTTATAAGACTTCAAAGTTGCCAGAGTGAATTGTTTGACTGTCGATACACTTCCCGATGTGGCGTTTTGTGATGTATTGCTTTGCGATGAAGAGTAATTCTGACTGCTTGTGTTTGAAGTTGCTCCGGACTTGGCGTCTGCTGCCAGCTTTTCTTGCTGATCCTTGTATTTTTGTAAAATTACATTATTCGCTTTATCCGAATAAAATTTCCCGATAAAAAATGACGAGACAACAAGAGCGATCCCCACTATTATTGCAATAGCTGTTATTACACCTTTAGCACTATCTTTTTTGCTTTCAGAAATAAACGCAGAATTCTCATTGAAAACTTTTGCTGAATAAATTTTCCTATCTTCCATAAATATCATGCTCCTTTATTAAAAAATCCCTGTAAATGCCCGTATATCGTTAGGTTAAATTCAATATGCATATTATTGCTGATAAAACTAAAATAATAAAATTTTTACAGCAAAAATAATGATATAAAAATTATACCTATCATTATAAACCCTTATTCCAACATAAATATGAACAATCAATGAACATTGATAATACAACAATGTAGTTTTTATTGTTGAAAATGCAATTGTATGTTATTTGAATTTCTGTGTGTTGATTCTTTTATTGGTAGTGTGTTTTATGGTGTGGAATATCATGATAATTTAGTTGCTATATTTCTTTGTTGTTTTACTTCATACCTGCTAATGTTCGCAGCGTTTAAGAAGTTTTTGAAAGCGTGGTCTGTTATACCTTTGGGCGATTATACATGGTGCATTTATAGCTATTGCGTAAATTATCATAATTATGCCGACATTAAAAGGATTCCATATAAAAAAAAGCGGTGCAGGAAGCATGACCACCCAATGAGTGAGTTCAGCCCTTCTCGACTCGGCGATAAACATCCTGTAATAATCACAGTCACGATGAAGAATTCTTTTTTTCTTAAATCCGTTTTTGAAAAGTGCTGCGCCGTCCGGAAGGTATTCCTTCCAAGCTTTCACACGAAAAACTGTCTGCCATGTGTTACCATCTTTTTCCCACTTACGGGCACGGTATATAAAATTGTCATTTGTAAACCGCCTGACCGGCATTTTGAACACAATGTAGGCACCTGTAACATGAAAAAATATCCAGGCGGCAATATCGACGAAAATATTCAGTGTTGAAGGCAGCTCAATCATTTTGCGGTTCTCCAAATTTCTTTTTATTATGAATTACTAAACATCAATTTTACAGAACTCCAGATATTTTTCTGCTAACTCTTATTCTGCTTATAGTCATAATTTGCCTTTGAATTTTCTATTTTCTGTCAAGTATTGTACCATAATTTTAGATTTAGATGAATTCTTTACCTAATATTTTTCTGTAATATTTTTGGTGCCGTAATTGCAAAAGTAAACTCCATCCTAATTTCACATCCATTGGAATTTACTATTATAAGTTGGTAAAATTATAACTATTAATTTACTTTTGCAAACATATATGTTGTTCTGTATAATATGACCTACTTACTGTTTTAATTTTGTACTATTACATTATTCGTTTTTGTATTTTTTCTATTACATAATTAGTACTTTTTAATATTGACTTTTTAGTTCTATTTGGTATATACTATAAGTACCGAAATTGATTGGAGGGTAAATCAAATGATACTGGTCACCACATCTAAATTAAAGGCACATATTGCCTACTATATTGCACTTGTTGATAAGGAAGATATACTTATAACCCGTAATGGTAAAACAGTTGCCAAGCTAGTATCGGAAAAGCCAAACAAGGTAGAAATGGCAAAGTCCCTTTTCGGAATTATCAAGGGTGCTGACATTGATGAAAAGGCCGTGAAAGAAGAAAGGCGGTCAAAGATATGAGAGTTTTGCTTGACACTAATGTAATCATCGATGCTTTTACTTCTAGAGAACCATGGAGAGTCGATGCAGAGAGAATAATTTTGCTTGCTTCAGAAGACAAGTTGGAGACTGTCATTTGTGCAAGTTCTGTTACCGACATATTTTACATTTGCAACAAAGTTTTTCGTGATAATAACAGAACTCGTGAAGTCATCAAGATTCTATTTAATATTTTTACAGTTACAGATGTAAAAAAGAAGGACTTGGAAGAAGCCTTAAGCTCAGAAGTTAATGATTTTGAAGACGCGCTTGTTTCTTCATGTGCTAAAAGGACAAAATCCCAATATATCGTAACCCGTAACATCAAGGATTTTGATAAATCACTTGTTCCGGCAATTACGCCTAAAGAATTTTTAACTATAATTGATAAGTAGACCGACATTTATCAAACATCAATTTTACGACCACGCCATTTGACTGTATGTAAAATCCTTGTTCTAAATGTTGACCAGACGAATACTGCTGCGAAAAATATATGCTGTATCGGGAATACCATGAGTGTCAGGAGATTAAAATTACCTACTAATCTAGCCATCCTGATAATCTGAGACATGTAAACAATATATAACAGGGCATATCCGATTATAGCAATGGTTGACTGCTGAACTATAGAGTGTATTAGCATAACAGGGATTGAAAATCCTCCGCTTATCCATAAAACAATCATAACAAATACAAATGGCTTGGTGGATCTGGCACCAGAGCTGAAGTTCTTGGTCCAGCCTTCACATAATTGTGAGAAGCCTTCCTCATACATGCGGAACCTTATTATGTCACGTCCTCCAAAGCACTGTAACGGCAATCCCTTTCTGTCGAATAATTTCCCTATTTCTATGTCATCCATAATCGACCCTTTTATGGCTTTGTGGCCTCCGGTGATAAAATAATCATCTCTATTACAAATAATGCAGGGGCCGAAAGCACCCGAACCAGTCATTAAATTACCCCATGCAGTAAATATATTCATTCCGGCCATAAGAACAATATTGAAAATAGCCGAAAAACTTTCGTACAATTTAATTGTTTCGTGAAACGGCTGCACTGAAAGCATTCCTTTATACCCCGTCTGGGCAAACTGTCCTGCCAGATTGTACAGACTCTCAGGGTTTGTAAATTCTGTATCTGCATCAAGAAAAAGTATGACTTCTCCCTTGGCACGGAGTGCTCCACTCCAACAAGCCCTTGTCTTACCAATCCATCCTTCATTCAATTCAAGGGATTGATAAACCGTTGCACCGAAATCTGCTGCAATCTGTGCTGTCTTATCAGTCGAATAATCGTCAACAACTATCGTTTCAAATTGCTTGAAGCTTTGCATATCAAGTGATTTCAACAAGGCAGGTAATCGCTTTTCTTCATTGTATGCCGGAATTATAATACTTAGTGAATATTTAAATGGCTGTTCGTCTTCGTTGTCTTTCGGCGGCTTGATGTATGGGATTTTGCAAAGAATCAGAAAGCTGCAAATAACCGATAGAATTGTTGTAACCAAGACAAAAATCAGCATTCCTATAACCACCCTTTTCTAATAATATAAATAACTATTGCTCAACGTGATAAGCTTTGGCTTATCACGCTATGTTCTGAACCGGTACCCCGCACCCCACACCGTCTCGATATACTGTGCATTGGAAGGGTCTGTCTCTATCTTATCCCTAAGACGTGCAATGTGAACTGTTACAGTAGCCGCATCACCTAATGAGTCCATACCCCATATTTTGGTAAAAAGCTCCTCCCTGTCGAAAACCTTGTTAGGAGTCTGCACAAGATAAAGTAAAAGCTCGTATTCCTTCTGGGCGAGGTTAATCTCCTTGCCATTTACAAAAACGCGTCTGGCGTCCTTCTGGATTTCGAGACCGCGTATCATAATGCTCGTATCTTTGCTGACATTATCATATTTGCTTTTTAGTCGCTCGTATTTCGATATATGGGCATTCACGCGTGCTATGAGTTCGCCGGGGCTGAAAGGCTTTGTGA
Organism: uncultured Oscillospiraceae bacterium; assembly: GCA_964652975.1. Taxonomy (GTDB): domain Bacteria; phylum Bacillota; class Clostridia; order Saccharofermentanales; family UBA5734; genus CAZZCN01. The sequence goes on from CAZZCN010000029.1 coordinate 31,484, forward strand.
TGTAATCATCAGCTCCAAGTCCAAGTCCACGGATTTTGTCGCTGTCATCTTTTTTTGCGGTAACGAGTAAAATCGGAATGTCGATTGTGCCCCTTGTCTTTCTTAATATTTCGAGTCCGTCTATGCCCGGAAGCATGATGTCGAGCAAAACAAGATCATAGGCTTCCCTGTTTATTTTCTCCAACCCCTTTAGTCCGTTGTCACAGACCTCCACCTCGAAACCGTTGATTTCAAGATAGTCCTTCTCAAGTTCGGCAATGCTTGGGTCGTCTTCAATTATAAGAACTTTTTTCATATCAGCCCTTTTCCTTTTTGATGGATACCATGAACTCCGTACCTTCGTTTTCGATGCTTCTCGCCCATATCTTGCCGCCATGCCCTTCAACTATCTGCCTTGCAATCGCAAGTCCCAGGCCGCTTCCTTCAGCCTTGGTTCTTGCGGTGTCGGCACGGTAGAACCTGTCAAAGATAAATGGAAGATTGACCTTGGGTATTCCTATCCCGTTGTCTTTGACTTCTATTATAACAAAATCTGCGGCCTGGCGAAGGGTTATTTTTATAATGCCTTCTCTATCGGGGCTTTTGTATTTTGCAGCATTTTCCAGCAGATTTAAAACAACTCTTTTAATCTGTGCCCTGTCTATGGAAACATATATCTCGTCAGAAATGGTTTTGGTAAAAGAAATCAAAATGCCATTGCGCTCCATATCCGCTTCAACCTCTTCAATGCAGTCCTGAAAGTACTTTGCAATATCAGTTTTCTCAAAGTTAAACGGTATCTGCTTCAAGTCGAGCTTGGAATAAAGCAGCAAATCGTCTATCATGGAATCGATCTGCACAGCCTTCTGGTAAATAGTCTTAAGGTATTTCACCCGCTTTTCGGGTGTGTCCGCCACTTTGTCCAAAATACCTTCAACATAGCCTTTAATTGATGTTATTGGCGTCTTTAAATCGTGTGAAATGCTTGAAACTAACATTTTGCGGTTATCGTCGTACTTCATCTGAGTCACTATGGACTCTTCGAGCTTAAGGCGCATCTGATCAAGAGCCCTGGATACTTCGCGTATCTCCTCGTCGCCCTCTTCGATTATGGCATAATTCAAATTGCCGCTACTGATCTCGCCTAACGCAACTTTGAGTTTTGACAGGGGTGTGGCCAGGCTTTTGGAAAGTTTTACCGAATACAATATATTTGTTATGAAAAATGACACCAGATACACGGCGGCGATAAAAATGAGAAAGACACCTGCATTATCTGCTTCTTTACTGACTGGAGCAAATACCAGGATAGCCCCCTCTATATCTCCCGGATATAAAAACTGATAACTATTGAACAGATAGGTTGTCGTACCGATCCTGATCTTTTTTTGTAGTGACGTGCCGGATTCAATATCGAGTATCTTCTCTATGTCGATGTTGCTATAGTCTTTTGTGCTGTAGACTGCTTCGCGGTCTTTTAGTACAAGCACATCTGCATTTATACCGGAAAGCTTGGCTGTAAGATATTTCTGGAATTCCGTCTTAGCAAGTGTCTCAGGGCTTTCTTTCCAGATTGTTTCACCGGTTAGCATGAGTTCACGCTCTATTTTGGTAATAGCTTTAAAATTAGAGAATTGCAAGTTGCCATTTCCTAGATAGTATGAGACATACGAAAAAACTATGCCTGCAGCTACAGTAATTATAATCGGAATGAACATCATAGATGCATTTGATATTATCAGTCGTCTCTTCAGGCTCATTTAACTGCCTCCCGATTCTTCTACAAATCCCTTTTGTCAAACCTGTAAAATCCTGCTGTGAAAAATATCAAGACATAGCCAGCCATATAAAGTACCTGCCGGATGATTTCCCCAAGTGGAATCGAATTAGCTATCCAAAGCTTATACCAGTCCAGGGATGTGGTAATAAAAAGATTGCTGTACGATGTTAACACAACTCCAAAAACCTGTGATACGGCGTAGATGATAATCGACATGAAAAACACAATCGCACTGCTCTTGAAAAAATTGGCCAGAAATGCAATAACAACAGCTATTATCATAATCGGAACGAATGTAACAACATAGGCGGCAACAGCACGTAAAACGCCGGAAAGAGTAACTGTCTCAATGCTGAAAACAGCACCGACTATTATCGAAAGCACCATGACCACAAGAAGGTTTGCAAGGACGAAAAAGGAAGTCGCGGCAAGCTTGGAAACATATATTTTAAGTCTTGATACAGGCTTGGTAATAACTATCTTCATTGTGTTATTGGCAAATTCACCGGTAAATGTATCAATTACGACAAGCGCGGTAAAAAGTGGAAGAATTGTCTTGGAGAATACTGACAGGACTGTAATAGGAAATCCTGATGCGGTATTGCCTATAATCCCGAGATTGATTCTTAAAACAGTAGTAATAAGTTGAACAAATATTATTATCAATATTGACATTATCAAAATTATTACAGCCTTTTTCCTACGGTACATTTTCTCGACTTCAACGGCAAAAGATGCTTTAAAGCTTTCCATTTTTGTCCACCTCGCTCATAAAATAATTCTCAAGTGATGCAAAATCCTTAAGTATGTTCTCGGTTGTGTCGACGTTCAGAAGTTTTCCGTCAAAAATAATACCTATCCTGTCACACGTCAGTTCAACATCGTGAATCAGGTGACTGGATATGAAAAATGTAGTTTTCTCGTTTGCAGCAAGTCTTTTAATTAGATTCCTCATCTCCACCATGCCTTCTACATCAAGTCCGTTCAGCGGTTCATCCAAAATGACAAGCCGCGGTCTTGAAAGTATGGCGCATGCTATGCCCAGTCTTTGTTTCATTCCAAGTGAAAAGTTGCTTGCCTTCTCGTTTTTGTATTTCAAAATACCTGTTATCTCCAGAACCTCTTCCATTCTAGCAATGTCGATTCCTTTATAATAACGTGAAACGAGCTTTAAGTTCTCTAGCGCTGTTAGATATGGATAGCTTTCGGAAGTCTCTACTATGCATCCGACATTTTGCATCGCCTTCTCGAATGAGTCTTTGATGCTGTATCCAAACATTTTAACATCCCCGGAATCCGCAGTCATCATACCTGTCATAATCTTCATTGCCGTTGTCTTGCCTGCTCCGTTGGGGCCAAGGAATCCGAATATGTCGCCTTCGTAAATATCCAGATTGATATCGAATATCCCCCTCTTATTCTTATATACTTTGGTAAGATTGGTTATTTCGAGAACTTTCTCTTTTTGCATTTTGATTACCATCCTT
>CAZZCN010000030.1:0-26393 GCA_964652975.1 uncultured Oscillospiraceae bacterium
TAAATTATTTATTTTGCCTGTTTTATAGTCAATTTATTACATAATAATAATTGTATATCAATCATTATTGCATCATACTAAACCATGCTGATATAATACTATATTCATACTTTATTAAAGCAATACAAATTAAAGGATAATGTCAAATTCACTTTGGAATTAATTTTGTTTTTCTATTATCTGTCTCATTTTTATGCTACAATAATCTAGCAAAACATTGTTGTTATGGAGTTAATAGAATATGCAATTTGGTATTGTTGTAAATAAAACATTTACAAAAGCTAACAAGTTTTTAAAATCATTATTGTCTAAAATATTTCCCGGCGATTCAAAGCTTTATCTGATTCCCGGTATGTTTGTAATACTTATTTTGTCTATAACATATAGCATAAACAATCTGTATCCGTTTGGTCCAAATTCAATTGCCTGGTGTGATATGAAGCAGCAGACAATACCTATGATGTTACTTTTCAAGGATGTGCTCTCAGGTGAGCAAAGCATATTTTTTCATATGGGAAACGCTGGGGGCACCAACTTCTGGGGAATATTCTTCTTCTTTGTGAGCAGTCCGTTTTCACTTCTAATGGTTTTTATCGAGAAAATTGATATTGTTGTAATGATGAACGTCTTTGTTGCATTCAAAATGGCTTTAGCAGGAATCCTTTCGATGATAATGTTTAGAAAAGTTTTTACCGGTATTAAGGTTTATCCAGCAGTTATCCTTAGTACGCTTTACGCTTTTTGTGGATTTGCACTCATGTTCAGCCAGAACCTTATCTGGCTCGATATGCTTTATTTACTTCCATTGATGGTTCTAGGCTTATACCGCATTATTTATATGGGCAAGTATCTTACTTTTTTAATGGTTTTTTCGTGTATGCTTGTCGTAAATTATTACATGAGCTTCATGATAGCTATTTTTATCGCTCTCTCTTCTTCACTGATATTATTTTTCAGAAAACATTCTACATCTAGAAATTTCGAAAATGATTATAAATTAGAGAAGTCAATCGGATTGATAAGTTTTTCGACAATAATTTCAGTGCTAGCAACTTCATTCGTGTGGCTCCCGTCTTTTCTTCAATACCTTTCATCAGCAAGGAAAATATCTATTCTTGATACAATCAAATCCGGTTCGATTAATGCTCCATACGAAACGACATTGTCGACAGTTTTCGCAACATCTTTAATACTTACTATTATTCCGCTGATATTATTAAACGCAAAGAAAATAATTCCGCCATTAAAATTAAATATTTTATTTACATTACTTTTAATTCCTCTTGTTATTGAGCCAATAAATAAAATGTGGCACACAGGAAGTTATCAGGCTTTTCCTGCAAGATATTCATATATTACAATAATAATCGGGCTGTTGATTATCGGATACTATTTTTCAAAATCCAATTATTTCGATATGACTGATCCTGAAGATGAGATGAAAAAAGACAATATAAAGGATTTTATTAGTGAGAACAGCAATGAAATTACAAGCGAAAATAATAATAATAATAATACTAATAATAATACTACTAATAATAATACTACTAATAATAATACTACTTATAATAATAATAATAAAAATATCAATAATAGTAATAAACCCGGTCTGGGTTACTTGCTTATTAGCGTATTAATTACTATATCAGCAGCGTTTTTTATCACTTATCTTCTTATATATAAAAGAGACTCTATTGATGCATACACTTCTACACTTTGGGCGGACAGCGCCTCGTTTCTGTATTTGCTTCTAGCATTTGCAATTCTGGGCACGGTATACTCGGTACTGATAATATTCAGACATTTAAGGCTAATTACCGGATCTACATTTATGATTGTGTTTGCATTTTTGACTGCCATAGAACTTTTATTCAATACAGGCATATATCTCGGTTATACTTCAAATAGCACGTCTGGATATGCAAATATTTTTGACATGGAAAACAGGATTGATAGTTATAAGAGTGCGATACAAAGTACTTCAAGCTATTTTGATGGCGGTGTTGACAAGCTTAAAAATGAACCTTACAGAGTAAAAACACATAACAAGTATTTTGATGTTAATCTGCTCGGCGGGCTTAACATGCCCACATTGAACACCTACTCTTCCCTCACTTCAACCGATTATTTGACGGTTATGAAGAAGCTTGGATTTTCATCATATTGGATGGAGGTGTCCGCATCACAGGGTAGCAGGTTTAGCGATGCCTTTATGGGGAACCGCTATGAAATTTTTAATAATAGTGATTTTAATGGAAGATTTTTGTCGGATTCTGTCATTTATAGAAACAATGAATATAAAATTGTAGAAAACAAGGCAGCTCTTGATATAGGGATGGTATTATCCGAAAAGGCTTTAAGTACTATAAGAAACATCCCGGATAATGACAGATTTTCAATTCAGAACACTCTGTTTCAAGCAATTACAGGCAGTAAAGATAATCTGTTTATACAATATTCCCCATGGTCCTTTAATAATATTTCTATTGATAAAACAACTGATGGCCTAAATCAAATCACTAAATTGTCAGATACAGGCCCATTTATTCTCGATTATAATATTGAAATTTCAAACAGGGAGATCCTCTATTTTGACTGTTTTGACAAGGTATCCAACAGTCTCGTTGAACATGTAAATGATAGCTTTAATATCACCGTCAACGGAACAAATATTCAGAGCAGTTACCCGAACAAACAGGTTAACGGGATGCTAGAGCTAGGCGAATTTGAAAACGAAAGTGTAAATATACGTATAGAGTTACTAAAAAATGTCAGTGCTCAATCATTCGGTGTTGCCGGGCTTGACTTTGACTTGATGAGTGATGAGCTATTAAAATTTAAAAATACCACGCCAATAAGTCAATTCTCGCAAAAAGGAAATTCGCTAAATATAAAATTTGGTGATGCTCCAACCGATTCCACAGGGGCTGAAGAAAAATACTTATTGCTCACAGCACCTTATGAAGGCGACATCAAAGCAATAATAGACGGCTCAGATCATGTAAAAGTCGAAAGAGTGTTTGGCCCGTTAATCGCTGTGAAAATCCCTGGCGATATCAAATCAATAAAATTCGAATTCTACCCTGATGGGTTATTGCCTGGATTTATTATTTCGATATTGAGCATTTTGCTTGGAATTTTTATTTTTAGAAACAAATCTTCGCTTATGGGCAACAAGCTGGTGGTATTTGCATTAATATCTGTAAAATATCTGTTCGGAGCCTTTTCGCTGTTGCTTTTCTTTGCCATTTATATTTTCCCATTGATTTATAGAATGCTATGAAAATAATAGATACAAGAAAGTTGCTTTAAGCCAAACCAAACATTCAAGGAATTTTGTATTAAGTCATATTTATCAGGTTGCATCATCTTTTTTAAGCATTCTTATTGTTATTGTTCTTTGCCTTTATATTAGTATTTATCTTAGTATATTTATGCATTCTTCTTCGCATTTATTTAAAATTACATTCACAGTATCGTCTGTGCTTGTGTTTTGCAGCCATATAAGTGAGTCCATTTTGCGGAACCAGGTAAGTTGTCGTTTGGCATAATTTCTTGATGCTTGTTTCAATGTGTCAACTGCTTCCTGAAGCGACTTTTCGCCTTCGATGTAGCTTATAAGCTCCTTATATCCGATGGCCTGTCTGGCAGTTTTAGATAAATTCGGATATTTATCTAAAATCATTCTAACTTCATCCAACAAACCATCGTTCATCATCCCGTCAACACGTGTGTTGATTCTTTCATATAGAATTTCGCGATCGTGTGTTATGCAAAAAGAAAGAAACTCAAAATCCGGTCCGTTGATTTTGGATTTTATATTCATCTGAGTCTTTGTCATGCCGGTAGTATGAAAAATCTCCATAGCCCTGATAATTCTTTTTTTGTCGTTGGGGTGGAGAAGTTTGGCGGTATCCGGATCAATTTGAGTCAGCTTATCATAGATGTAATCCGCACCTTTTTCTTCATATTCTTTTTCAAGCCGTTCCCTTAATTCAGAATCGGTTTTTTGTGGGATAAAAGTCGTTCCCTCGATGAGCGACGAAATATATTGGCCTGTTCCCCCACAGACTATAGCGACTTTCCCTCTGCTTTGAATATCCCTGATAATTCGAGTTGACATTTCCTTGTATGCAGCAACGCTGAAATCATCTGATGGCTCGATTATGTCCATCATATGATGAGGAATCCCCTTGCGGTCTGCAGGTCCTGTCTTGGCAGTTCCTATATCCATGAATTTGTATATCTGCATGGAATCGGCACAAATCACTTCGCCACCCAGTCTAATGGCAAGTTCAACGGCAACAGAAGACTTACCGCTCGCTGTAGGACCTGTAACAACGATTACTATATCTGCGTTTTTTTTACTATGTGTATCTATCATTCATAACACCTTATCATTTTTTTGAAATCTTATTTGTATATCTCAAAATACAGTATTCTAAAATTGTCTTATGCTTTCCTGATTTAGCATCTTAAGATTGTCTTCTTTTTTCCTCGATGTATTTTTCCTAACCGACAATTCTTTTAAACCATTTCTCTACATCTTTTTTGGGTATTTTTACTATAGAGGGTCTTCCGTGTGGACAATGCGTAGATCTGTCAACTTCCTGCATCTGTGTAATTAATTCGAAAACTTCCTGAGGGTCAAGCTTGTCATTTGCTTTTATTGCAGCCTTACAGGCAACGGTATACAAAGCCTCGCTGAATATTTTGTCAGGATTAAGGTTCGGCTTGGATATTGTGTCAAGTACAGCTTTAAAAGCACTTGCAGGATCAATGGACTCAGTGTCCAGAGGCACTGATCTTAAGATAATCGACTGAGAGCCAAAACTTTCGCACTCGAATCCAAGTTTGTAAAGCAAATCGATATTCTCATCAACAATATAGACCTCATGGGCTGTCAAATCTACGATTACCGAGGATAAAAGTACCTGAGCAGGATTAATGTGATTTTCTTGCATTTCGAGAAGACGCTCGTAAATAATTCTCTCATGTGCAGCATGTTGATCGATGATTATCATTTCATTGGCATATTCGAACAATAGATATGTATTAAAAAGCGAACCAATGAATTTCATTTTTGACATGTAATCCTTGCCCATCGTGATCTGTTCTGAAGAAGCGGAGTTTTCATTTTCTCCAAGTGAATTTTGACTGCCATCGATAGTTTGTTCTGATTTGCTAAAATCACCGTTTTGTTGTACATAGTTAAAATAATCGGTTTGTTCTGATTTGCTTAAATCATCGGATTGTTGCGACTCATCTTGTAGATTCTGATTTTGGTCATCTGCATTGTAAACAGGCTTGTCAGGTTCTTTTACTGACATGGATTTTAATGAGCCTTTATCTGCAAGTAATTTATTCTCTTCCGAATCATTGGTCTCATAATGTATTGCAGCATTTTTTTGTGAAATATCACTTTCTGTGCCAGGTTTAAAATTACTATTGCCATTGTTATTGATATTGTTATTACTGGTGTTATTGCTGTTGTTATTACTGTATTTTGTTTCATTACTGTATGTATTTTTATCGATATTATTACTGTTATTGCTTTCATTGCCTTTACTACTAAAAGAACCATCATTACTTCTGGTACTTGAATTAACATCGCTGTTACGCTTAGAATCGGTATTATCAATTGTAATGTCATTTTTATCATCTGAAGTCTTTAATTCGATTGCCGATGAATCCGAACTTATCACAGATCTTACAGCATGAAACACAGCTCTAAAAACATCGGATTCGTTTGAGAATTTTACTTGTGTTTTCTGAGGGTGAACATTGACATCGACAAGAGCTGGTGAGATTTCGATATTCAGGACACAGAAAGGATAATTACCTTTCATAAGGAGCGTCTTGAACGCCTCTTCCAGAGCCGCGGTAACAGTGTTTGACTTGACATACCTGTGATTGATGAAAACAGACTGGTGCTGGCGATTTTTGCGGCATATCTCCGGCTTGCCAACAAATCCGTTTACTGTAACTCCCTCATCGATGTAAGAGACATAGATAAGAGAGTTTGTAATATTTTTGCCATATACTGAAAAAATGGCACTTTTGAGGTCATTATTACCTGGTGAGTGTATTATTTCCTGTCCATTATTATTGAAATAAAATGAAACATCAGGCCTTGAAAGCACAAACCGCTCCATTATATCTGCAATGTATGAGCCTTCGGTCGAATCTTTCTTCAGAAATTTGTATCTTGCAGGTGTGTTAAAAAATAGCGACTCAACAGTAATGTTTGTTCCATTAGGACATCCGATAAGACCCTTGGAAGTTATCTCTCCGGCTTCTAGTTCCGCCATGTAACCCTGCTCTGCTTTTATTTGCTTGGACTTTATTTGTATACGTGAAACTGCCGCTATACTTGCAAGAGCTTCTCCGCGAAATCCCATGGTTGTGATATTGTTAAAATCCATTACCGAATTTAACTTGCTCGTTGAATGACGCAGGAATGCGACTTCTACGTCTGAGGGCTCCATGCCGGTACCGTTATCTATAACTTGGATCAGTGAAATGCCACCGTTCTTAATCATTACGGAAACTACCGAAGCACCTGCATCGAGAGAGTTTTCGCACAATTCTTTAACTACGGATGATGGCCGCTCTACTACTTCACCGGCTGCTATTTGATTGGCTGTCAAAGAATCCAAAATCTTAATAACTGACATTTAGAACTCCTCCGTAAAAAATATAATTATTTGATGTCCTTATATGTATTGATTGTCCTTCAATACTAAAACTCGTTTATTCAGTCGTTTTTTAGTTTTTTGGCACGGTTAGACAGCTCAAATAAAAGGTTCATGGCATCAAGCGGTGTCATTTTCTGTACGTCTATCAACTTCAGCTCTTCTAATATCGTATCAGTGTTTCTGAGTGCTAAGGATGATGTAAAGATGTCTACTTGTCCGTCCATAACTTTAAGGGATTTTTTAATCCTTAACTGGTCTTTTGTTCTGTCCTTCTCAAGCACGGACAATATCTCTTTTGCCCTGTTTATTACATTTGAAGGAACGCCCGCAAGCTTTGCTACATCGATACCGTAGCTATCATCACATCCACCGGGGCTGATTTTGTGCAGGAAAACAATCTCTGAATTCTGCTCGTCAACGTCCACATGGTAATTTTTGAGTCCTTCGAGTGTATCTTCCAGACTTGTAAGCTCATGGTAATGCGTTGCAAATAGAGCTTTACACCCTATCTTGTCTTTGGATGCAATAAATTCTGTAACAGACCAGGCTATCGAGAGTCCATCATAGGTGCTAGTGCCTCTTCCTATCTCGTCAAGAATTAGAAGGCTTTTAACGGTGGCATTTTTGAGTATATACGAAACTTCGTTCATCTCTACCATGAAAGTTGATTGACCGGAAGTCAAATCGTCGTAGGCTCCTATTCGGGTAAATATCTTATCGACTATGCCAATGTGAACGCTGGCTGCAGGGACAAAGCAGCCAATCTGTGCAAGCAGGACTATTTGAGCGACCTGCCTCATATATGTTGACTTACCGCCCATATTAGGCCCCGTAAGCAGGATTACCCTGTTGTCATTCTCGTCCATAAATGTTGAATTAGGAACAAAGTTGCCTTCTCCAATAATTTTCTCAACAACAGGGTGACGGCCGTCTTCGATTTTAATGATATCCGAGTTGTCAACAATCGGTCTGCAATATTTACTCCGGTCGGAGACCTCTCCCATTGAAGCAATCACATCAATGACAGATAACACATACGATATGTTGAAAAGCCTTGATATTGAAGCATTTATCGTGTTTCGTATATCACAAAAAATATCGTACTCCAGCTTTACAAGCTTTTGCTCCGCACCCAGTATCGTCTCTTCCATTTGCTTTAGCTCTTCTGTGATAAATCTCTCACAGTTGACCAGTGTCTGTCTGCGAATGAAATGCTCGGGAACATTATTGACGTTGGAGTTTGACACTTCAATCAAATAACCGAAATTGTTGGTGTATTTTACTTTTAAATTTTTGATCTTTGAATTTTCACGTTCGCGTGACTCATAGTCGACAAGCCATTTCTTGCCGTTTGCAAATGCATCCTTAAGGCTATCTACATCCTCGCTGTAACCGGGATTGATTATATTCCCTTCTTTGATACTGATTGGCGCTTCAGGTGAAATTGCGTTCTCAATCAAGGCGCAAATATCTTCAAGCAAATCAAACCGGTTGTTCAGGTCCTTGAAAAGTGATGTCTTAAGGTCGGAAGTTCTATCTTTTAGTCCCGGCAATTTAAAAAGCGAATTTTTAAGTGAAATCAAGTCCCTGGCATTTATCGTGTTAAGTGAAATTTTACCTGATATCCTCTCAATGTCGTTGATGCCTGAAAGAGTCTCTTTGATCTCCTGACGCAAAAGAAATTTGTCTTTCATCTCTTCAACCGCATCAATTCTGTAGACTATTTCACTTTTATCCAACAAAGGTTGTTCCACCCATCGTTTCAAAAGCCGTCCGCCCATTGCTGTATGCGTCTTGTCTATAGCCCAAAGCAGACTTCCTCTTTTCGTTTTATCACGAAGAGTCTGTGTCAGTTCAAGATTCTTCCGGGCTACCACGTCTAATAACATGTATTCCTCGACAGAATAGACATTTATCGTTTTAAGATGCGAAGGCATTTCTGACTGGGTCTGGGCAACATAATCCATAAGAGCTGCAACTGCATGAACCCAAATACTGTTAGTTGTCTCAACATCAGGAAAATATTTCAAAAATGTCTCTATCGAAAACGAATTATCCTCTACAACGGTAATCAAAGGATTGAATTTTTGTCTTATCGAATCCATTTCAGGCGTATTCAATAAAGAAATATTGCAGATGATTTCACTTGGTGTTTTTTTGGCTATTTCATCAATTAGCTTCTCGGTCGTGTTGCCCACAACGATCATGGTCGCGTCAAGCGTTCCTGTAGTAATATCGGCAAAAGCAAGTCCGTAAAGAGATGACATTTTGAAAATTGATCCTATGTAATTGTTGCTTTTCTCATCTAGCCCTGTAAGGTCAGTAACTGTTCCCGGGGTTATGACCTTTACAACTTCCCGCCTCACTATACCCTTTGCCAGTGAGACATCCTCGACCTGTTCACAAATTGCAACTTTAAATCCTTTGGCGACTAGCTTGGCAATATACGAATCACTTGCGTGATATGGAATACCGCACATAGGAGCTCTTTCGTCAAGCCCGCAGTCTCTTCCTGTAAGAGCAAGGTCAATAGCTTTGGAGGCGATTATAGCGTCATCAAAAAACATTTCGTAGAAATCACCGAGTCGAAAAAACAGAATGCAGTCCATCCACTTCTTCTTCTCGCGGATGTATTGCTGCATCATTGGAGTGATTTTATCCATATCAATGCTTGATAATAATGTATCGCTCATCAATTCCTCGTTTTCGTTTATTGATTATAAACTTCTTACCCCACCCATTTTATAAATTCGCCTTCGAGTGAAAACGTCTTCGCATCTGTTATTTTAACCAGTGCAAGCATTCCTTCGAAGTCATTGGCATTAGGCTTTTTATCCTGCTTTCCAATTGCGATGTCATCTAAGTTATTATTACTATGATTATCTGTATTATATTTAATGGAGTCAATCGGAAAATTCACCAGCCGGTTATGTGGTGTCCTGCCTGTTAGCATGTTTTCGTTCGATTCGCTGGTGCCTTCCACAAGAACCTCTTGCAAAGTATCCATAACGGATTTATTGGATGCAAAAGTACATGAGTTCTGGAGTTCAAGCAGTCGTTGAAACCTTTGTGTAACAACATCTTCGGGGACCTGTCCTTCAAAGTCTGCTGCGGGAGTACCGGATCTCTTGGAGTATTGAAAAGTAAACGCGCTATCAAAAGAAACTTTTCGCAAAAAATCCAATGTCTGGGCAAAATCCTCTTCTGTCTCACCTGGAAAACCGACAATAATATCCGTTGTAATTGATATTCCAGGGATTTTCTCGCGTGCGTACAGAACAATGTCGTAATACTGAGCGGTTGTATAGCCACGGTTCATCAGCTTCAAAATTCGGTCACTTCCGGATTGAAGAGGTAAATGTATGTGCGGCATTATATTTTTATGTATAGCCATAACGTCGATCAACTTCCTGGAGATGTCCTTGGGATGCGATGTCATGAATCTGATTCGTTTAATTGTTTCTATCTGTCCGGCCTTGTCTAAAAGATCGGCAAAATCACTGTCAACTTTGTCTTTGCCGTAAGAGTTCACATTTTGTCCAAGGAGCATTACTTCCTTGTAACCCTGATCTCCAAGCACCTTAAGCTCATCAAGAACATCCTGGGAGTCTCTGCTGCGTTCCTTTCCTCTGACATAAGGCACAATGCAATAGGTACAAAAATTATTGCACCCGTAAATAATTGTTGAAAGCGCCCTGAATTTTTTCTTATGCTTGACCGGCAGTCCATAAGCAAGGAAATCCTCATCCCCTACTTCGATAACAGGTTTATGCGTGTCAAAGTGATCATGTAAGTATTGTGGAAATTTGTGTATGTCCGCAGGCCCGAAAATTATATCAACAAATTTATATTTTGAGAGTACCTTCTGCTTGTTATGGTCTTCTTTCATCATACACCCGCACAAAACCAATACCTTGTCCGGATCTTTCTTCTTGATGTGGTTTACTATTCCTAGATTACCGAATATTTTGTCGTTGGCGTTTTCTCTGATTGTACATGTATTAAAAACAATGATATCCGCATCTTTCATTTCATCGGTGGCTGTATAACCCATAGACTCAAGCATTCCGGAGATTTTCTCCGAGTCGTTTTCGTTGAGTTGACAGCCATATGTTCTTACAAAGTACTTCTTATTAAAAGAGTCTTTTCTGATGTCATTCATAAAATTGGTATACTTTCCTGTTATTTTACATTTTGTATTTTTTGAGGTGCAATCTTCTAGAGAAGATTAGCTCAAATCTTGTATTTCTTGAGGTGCAACCTTCTTTGTTTCCAGTCAGGAATATAAACCGAAACGAGGTTCCAGAACTCTGTCGAGTGATTAAGATGCTCAAGGTGACAAAGTTCATGAATCATGACATACTCAAAAAGATGTCTTGGCAGGATGCCGACAAGAACGTTTATAGAGATTTTGCCCTTGCTGTTACATGTTCCCCATACTGATTTTTGACGTTTTATAACAATACTGTCAGGCTTTCTACCCGAAAAAGTATTCAAAAACTCACCGACAATATCCAGCGTCTTCTCGCGGATCTGTTCAAAATCACTTTTAGAAAACTCAGGGATTTTAATAGCTTGAGACTGTCTTTCAATCGCTTTTTTTATCCATTGCTGCTTGTTCTGTACAAATTCTTCAAGCACCTTGTCCGATACCTTGTGTGGAGAACGCACTTCGAGTGTGCAGTCGTTCTTCAATACCAGTGAAATTGTTTTCCGTTTAGATCTTACTACGCTGTAATCCAAATTATATCCCTCATTCTTTGTCAAAATTATTTTCTATGCATCTTAGAGCCCGCTCTTTGGCTTTTCCCCCGAGATTTATCTGGTTCTGTAGAAAGTCAGGATTGGCCTTAAGGAATGACACCATGAATCTGTCTGGGTTCTCTATAAAATCAATTATCATGTTGTATTGTAATAAATTGATATGATTTAAGTCCAGTGCATCGTCAAAAAGTTTTTCGCTTATTTCGGCAAAGGAGTGAAGCCTTACATTCATGTCGGCTAAAATGTGTCCTCCTCCCTGCTTGCGGTCAACAATTGCAATAGTATCTGTGATTTCGGCTCCGAGCCTGTTGATAACAGGAATCCATGTTCTTACATAACTGGATGCTTCTGTAACAAGGTCTGCAATGTGAAGTATTTTCTTGTCAGCCAGGTCAAGTAAATCAATGTGGCGGTTCATCTGAATTGCAGTCTCATTTTCTGAGACGATATATGATTCAGTAAATTTAGAGTCAGATACAATTGCGGTTCCATCTTTCAGAATACTTAGGTGCGGCTTGTCCAGAATAAATGCCGGCAGTATAGAAAAGAAAAAATCCCTTCTCTCGCCTCCTGAAATATAGTCAAAAGAAAGGTCAGCGGCTTTCTTGCATACCATCTCGATTACTTTCTTGTATATGGTGTTTTCGAGATATTGTTTCTTAGCAGCAGCAAACATCAAGGCAGGAAAATCGGTTAAATTAGTTTTCCAGTGTTCAATATCATTCAAGAATTTCTCTGCATCACTCTTAGATCCATATAAATAGTGGGTGTTAATGTAATAAGGACCAAGTTTTCCGGACGTATAAAAAAACGGATCGCCTTCCGGACACACCTGGACTGCATTTGTCTCAAAAAGAAAATTAGTTATATCATTGCTCATTGGCTCCTCCAACTGCTCTCAAATTTGTTCTTTACCTATAAACTTTTTAAATTATATCACTTTTATTGCAATAGTGTAACTGCAAAGTGAAAATTTTAAGAAGTATTGTGTTAGTTGTGTGTTAGTATTTTGAAATGTAGTATGCCTAGTCTATAATATTTCGTGATAGTCTCTACCACCATAAATAACTCTAACAATAACGACACGCTTATCATTTTCATCAATACGATAAATTAGTAAATAATTTTTTATTACTATTTTCCTATATCCTTTTATTATGAGCCTGGTATCTTTGAAAATGCTATACATATAAGGATTACTAATAACTGCGTTATAGCTTTTTTCTATATCAATAAGGAAGCTATTAGCAGCAATTGGATTACGTAAATCAGTAATTATATATTTTACTATATCATCAATATCATTATCTGCATCTTTAGAAACAATAATACTATAAGCCATATTTGCTTCTTATATCCTTCAATGCATCAAAACCATCTAATACTTCACCTTTGTCAATTGAACTTTCACCTTGTTGAAGTTTTCTGTATAGATCATTCATAAAAACAATTTTCTCAAATGTATTCATACTCATGATAACCATATCATCATATCCATTTTTTGTTACAAATATTGGTTCCTTTGAATTGTGACACATCTCAGATATTTCACTTGTATTTTTCAAGTCTCTAATAGGGATAATTTTAGGCATATTCTCACCACCATTCATATCATGGTATAATTGTACCATAATAGAGTCATGCTTTGCAACTTGAAATTTTGCTTGCATACATTATTATTCCTTTCATTTATATAATTATTTTCTATAAATAGCCCAAATATTATAGATATTATTTGTTGATAGAAATTATTATATATTCTACGACAAGAAAAACAATGTGTTAATACTATACAGTTATATACAAAAACAAACAAAATTCGTCATATTCGTATCCCCAACAGAAGATTCAGTTAAGCGAAAATCTTAAGGAGCTCAAGTGACAGTTAATGGATTAATGCCTGCGCTTTTGCCTTGCTTTCGGTGTGTCCATATGATTCCAATGTTTTTGTAACACGTTTATAGTAATCTTTAAGAAGAGCAATATCGGAATCTTTAAGGTTATAATCAGAAGGTTTACCGGCAAAAACTTCATCTAATGGTAAAATTCTATGTCTCCAGTTACGATGAACCCATGTAATCTCATAGTTAACATCGCTGATCCAAGCCTTTCCGGTATTCATGTCTTTAGATAGTGATATGTCCATCAGAGCATGGAATTGCACAAGATGCGATGGCAATACCGGATAATATTGGTTTGAAAGGAAATTCCCCTGTGAATAGATTACCATACTCGCTCTTTCGGAACCGTCAGTATTCTTATTGAAAAACCATTCAATCGGCTGTGTGTACTTCGGGTGTCCACCGATTATCAGATCAGCTCCGGCCTTGGCTAAATTAGCGGCTACCTGTCTAAGGTATTGCGGGTTGGGTTCTGGATGATATTCTTCGCCCCAATGCGCAAAAACCGCTATTATATCCGCTCCACGTTTTCTGGCTGTTTCGATGTCTGTATTGAGTGCACTGTATTCTTGAAAAAACGGCACCAGATTGACACTATACTCTTTGCCTGTCGGAACTGGTATTGCGTTGGTACTGAAAGTATATCCGATGAACGCAATATTTATACCGTCGTAATTTTCTATAAGAATGTCGTCTCTTTCCTCCTGACTTTTATACGCGCCAAAAGTCTTTACTCCTATACCTCTTAAATGGTCCAATGTTACCATAAGCCCATCGTATCCTCGATCATACGAATGGTTGTTTGCCAGAGTCATTAAATCAACTCCCGCATCTTTGAGGGCAACAGACAATTCCTGGGGTGAATTGAATACGGGCCATGAAGTATAGCCTTTAGCACCTAAAAATGATATGTCAGGACCTGCCTGGGATGTTTCTAGATCAGCAACAACCAAATCAGCTTTCTGCAATCGCGGCTTTATATACTCGAAAGACGGTTTGAAATCATATTTACCATCACCTATATGAGCCTGTATTATCTGGGGTGAATGCGGATATATATTACCTACAGCTAACATGTTAACTGTTCTTATATCAGGTGCAGGAGTAGGTGTAGGTTGCGGCTTTGAATTCGAGACAGTTGAAGAATTATTGCCGCTTGTTTGATTTGATTCGCTGCTTTCGGAAGGCAGTCTCGATTTATTGAAAAAAGATAAACTGCAACCGGTTAAAACCACTGAAACTACCAAAACAATTATCACTACTTTAAGAATCTGTTTCATGCTTTGTCCCTCGTTTTCTATATAATTTATAAGTTTTTATTTATACAATATTTTACTATTTATATTTAAATGTTTTATCTACACACTAATTTACAATTTTCTAACGCAAAATGCCTGTATTTTATTATATTATAATCTTTTATCGTGAAATAAACCATTGTAAGGATTTATTCAACCAATCCCACTGTGCCCCTTCTCCACCATCAACATTTATTCCTTTTGATGATGAATAATTGCCACCAAGTTCAGGATGGGGGCCAAATAACAGAAATTTTCCTTTTCCGTAATTTCCTGAAATAACAGCAGCTTCATTGTTGATTGCATAACGGGCAAGTACTTCTACCTGGACTGCATCATTTGGTACAAAATATGGTCCATCATAATAATAAACGGGTAAAGTATCAGGAAATTCCTTTCCAAAAACACTTTCATTGATTTTTAGTTGGGAAATGCCACCCCAGGAAACTTTCCCTGCCAAGGGGCCTATTGCTTTACCTTCAAATATTTTCACCGGGTAGCTACTGCTTTTACCGTGCCACACCATAATGTCCGACATGTAATATGCCCCTGCGCAGCTGCCAGCTATTGCTCCTCCGTTTTTAGCATAATTCTGAATGTTACCACGCCCCTGTACAGAAATGTTTGCCCTATATTCAGCTGAGAACCCTCCTGGAAACCAGATCAAATCGAAACGGGATAAGTAATCTTCAACAGTCAGGTCCTTTTGATCGAATTCCTCCCACTTGTATCCACTTTTTTCGAAAAATCTGCGAAAAGCTTTCACATTGATATCCCAGCTGCCTTTGCCACTATATAAACCGATATTTATTGAGCCGGGCAAAAATTCTGAGCTTACAGGAGATGATGCCTGCGACGAAGATTCATCGGAAGAATTTTCATTGCCTGACAGGCTTTTTGATGTGTCTGCTCCTGACCCAGGTCCGGATTCCGAGGAAGACAAAGACTTTGAGGAACTAACAGAGGAGCTTTTGGAATCAATAAGTGATTTCTCTGCTAAATTACCGCTGCATCCGGTAATAATTAATAGTGCTGCAATCAATATGCAACCAGATATAAAGTATTTTTTCATTTCACCCTCCCGGGTCTTTTGCCATTCCTAAATAATCCAGTAGATATACGTTAAGTTAATAAGGAACAAACTGAATATCATTTTAAAATCAAAAAACAATCTGCTAATAATATCTTCGCTTCTACACCACAGCTTATTGATTATACAAATTCTCAGAAGCAAACACTGGTTCACATGTCAGATTGATCCGCAATTTTCTGAAAATCGATTCATCAATTGATGAAATCATACACGTGGAATGGGCTTCACATCCCTTAAGAATAGCGAGTTTCTGTATTGCAAGTTCTGCCATAGGGTTAGTTGCTGCTGAGATTGAAAGTGCAATCAAAACCTCTTCAAGATTAAGAATAAGGTTTTTGCTGCGATACGCATCCTTCTTAAGTTTGACAATGGGTTCTATTGCAATTGGAGAAATTAGGTGCATGCTGTCATCTATGCCAGATAGCATTTTTATCGCATTCAACACTACGCTTGCGCAACAGTTCATCAGATTGGTGGTTCTCCCCGTTGCAATCCTGCCGTCAGGAAGTTCTAAAGCCATTGAAGAATCACCGCTTTCTTCAGCTTTATAAAGTGCCGGAGCCACAACTCTTCTTATGTCTGTACCAATGGATAGTTCATTCATTAAAAGCTGAACCTTCTGTGCTGATTCCATGTCAATATCGCCTGTCTTGTACTCGCATCCGGTTTTGTAGTATCTTCTTACAATCTCCTGCATGGATGCTTCGCGGCAGACTTCATCGTCAAAAATTCCGTATCCAGCCATATTAACTCCCATGTCTGTCGGAGAATTATATATATCCATGCCTGTAATTTTCTTTAAAATAGTTCTTACAACAGGAAAGACTTCAATATCACGATTGTAATTCACAGTTGTCTTGCCATATGCTTCCAGGTGGAAAGAGTCAATCATGTTAACATCCTTCAAATCCGCAGTAGCTGCCTCATATGCAAGATTAACAGGGTGTTTGAGAGGAAGGTTCCAGATAGGGAATGTCTCGAATTTGGCGTATCCGGCATGGACTCCCCTCTTATATTCGTGATAAAGCTGAGATAGACAGGTCGCGAGCTTACCGCAGCCTGGGCCTGGAGCAGAGACAACTACCAGAGGTCTTGTTGTCTCGATATATGGATTGGCACCATAACCTTCATCACTAACAATTGTATGTATATCTGTCGGATAACCTTTCGTGTGCGTGTGGATGTATACCTTCTCACCCCTTTGCTCGAGTTTCTTCCTGAAAATATCAGCTGATGGCTGTCCGGAATATTGTGTTATGACAACACTGTTAATATAAATTCCGAGGCCTCTTAAGTTATCAATAGACCTTAAAACGTCCATATCATAAGAAATTCCGTAATCTGCTCGCATTTTGCGTCTTTCGATTGCGCTTGCATTGATAACAAATATTATCTCTGTCTTGTCCGCCAGTTTCTGTAGTAGTTTAATTTTGGCATCAGGCTGAAATCCGGGTAAAACTCTCGACGCATGGTAATCGTCAAATAATTTACCGCCGAATTCAAGATAAAGCTTGTTATTGAACTGTTCGATTCTCTCAATTATGTTCTCTGACTGTTTCTGTGTGTAAAGTTCGTTATTAAATCCTATTTTCATCAAATTACCTTGGTAAAACACCATGTATCAGCATGCAAATGTATTTTACTATCCCTTTCCCTATTGATTGGTATGTAATTATTAGTGGTTGTTTTGGTTAATTTATTGTTTTGGATTTGTTAATAATAATAACATTTCACTCAATTTTGCGCAAGTTGAAAATATCGATTTTGAGATAAAATACTTGTTAGTTGAAAAACATCGAAATTTCTGGTTTGTAAACAAATGTTTAAACGATTCCTGTGAGATATTATTCAAAGCAATTACGGTATAGACCAGAAACATCCTTTCATGTAAAAAAGAAAATGACAGGTTACGCTCTAATGTTACTAATGATCTGTTTTATAGTATCGTTCTCTGTTTTCATCGTTAATAAACTGTCAACCATCAAAAAATATACTTCGACAATCGACCCATCATTTGTTGCGGGAATGTAGGTAGAGTGTGAAAATGTATACTCCTCAGACGGTGCAAATGTTTTGTCTATGTTAAATGTCGACACAACCTGTCCGTTTTTAACAACATATGTAACAAACACTGCAGTCAGTATCTCTGACGAATCATTTAAGTATGTTGCTGTCAATTCATGGGTTCCTCCGCCGGGCGGAACAGGATTTTTTGACGGATCCCCTAGTGATGTGCCCTTGAAATCGACTGGCACACTGATTTCCACAGGCCCACCCGGCGGTGTCTGAGTAATTGACTGCAATCCTACAAGGTGTTTTTTGAGTGTGAGCAAATCAGAAACGGATATATTTTGCCTGTCGCCTAAAATACCAGCGGATTTAAATGCTCCTGTCAGTAGAGTTATGTTCAAAAGATTTGCCTTGATTGTGGTCAAATCATCAATTTCTATCAGACCGTCTCCGCTTACATCCCCATATACCACTATCGTCCTGGTAGCCATAACAATATTGTTGCTATAAATCTGAACATACATTCCGGTGGATGCTTTAAAACTATCCTTGCTGCCACCTGTTATTTCATCTTCATCCGCACCAAATATTTTCGTTGTCTCGCTTGAAAGGATGTTCAGATTGCTTTCAAAATCAACAAGGCTGGTGTTCGGAGCGACTCCGGTAATATATCCATTTTCGCAGCAATACGCTGTATTGTTGATTGAAAAGTTCACAGTTGTCGAATTCCCGGTTGCATCGGTAACAACGAGTTGATAATTCCCGCTTTCTCGTACTACATAATAATTCCAGCAATAATTTCCGTTAAGCTCGGCAGTGCCTTCATTAAAGGTAATTGTTGCTATATCGTAGCTGCCTCCTTCTTCAACGCCGCCGACTATCGGAGCTATCTTGTCGATATTTTTTATGGTAATCATTCTAGTGGCTATATTTCCAGCCGGATCGATTGCAATGAACTGATATGAGCCGTTTTCACTGAATGTATGGCTTGATTCAAAAAGTGTACCTTCGTTTACGGATGCCGTGACAGTGATTTCTTGATTGGTCGGTGTGGTGTCATCGTATGGGGCAATAGTAATTATCGGGGCGGTTTTGTCTATTTTGAAGGCAACAATGGTAGAATTACCTGCTTCATCAGTTACTATCAAGGTATAAGTTCCTTCAAGGCTTACTGTGCTTCCGCTTATAAACTCTTCTTCGTTTAACTTGGCTGTGGCATCACTGAATTCTATGGTTCTTGCATTTCTGTATGAGCAGACTGTCTCCACGCCTGTCACAACCGGTGGTATCCTGTCAATATTCGTAATTGTTACGGTAACAATCGTGACATTGTTCGATTCGTCGGTTGCTATAAAATCGAAACTGCCATTTTCAGTAAAAGTATGATAATCAGTATTCAAGGTACCTTCGTTTGTATTCGCTGTAACAGTAATGTTTTCTCTGGTAGGATTTGTCGGGTACTCGTCTATTGTTATGACTGGAGGTGTACTGTCTGGATTGGTCGTGACACTTAAAGGTGCACTAGCAGGTGACTCTACAGTTATATTAACGGCTTTCACGGTAAAAATATAAGTTGTGTTCGCGATTAATTCAGTAGCCGAATAAACTGTTTCAGGAATGATTTCCTCGTTCAATTTTGTAGCACCTGAGTAGATATTATAACCAGTCACTCCAGGAACCTCCGACCAGGATAGATCAACGGTTGTATCAGTCTTGCCGGTTGATACAAAATCAACAGGTGCAGCAGGCGGTTCAGGTATGTTTCCAACAATAAATGGTATATTGTTCTGGCTTGCATATGTCTGTGCAAAAGACTCGGCCTCACCGTATATGATAAGATTGTAACAGCTAAAAAAGGCCTCTCCGCCTATAATTGTGGTGCTTGGCGGAATGTATGCCCCGGTCAGACTGGAGCAATCCTCGAATGCATTAGAGCCGATTACTGTGACGTTGTCTCCAATTACAACTCTTTGCAATCCATTGCACATCGAAAATGCACTTCCACCGATAGTTGTAACACTGTCCGGTATTGTTAAATTCGTAAGGTTGATGCAGTGCCTGAAAGCATCCATACCAATACTTACAACGCTGTTCCCCAATGTCAGTTCAGTTATTCCGGTACAGTTTGAAAATGCATTATTATCTATGGTGGTCACTCCGTTTCCGATAGTCAACGAAGTAATTCCACTGCAATTGTCAAATGAACTATTACCAATACTTGTAACACTGTCGGGAATATTAAGTTCAGTAATTGAACTGCAATCATTAAATGCATTACTGCTAATAGTTATCAGACCGCTGCCTAGAGTGAGAGTTGTCATTCCGCTGCAACCTTGAAATGCAGAATCATCTATAATGGTAACACTGTCTGGAATGACAACACTGGTAAGTCCTATACAACCGTAGAATGCACTGTTTCTAATCCTTGTAACGCTGCTTCCTATTGTCAAGTTGGTAATTCCGGTACATCCATAGAAAGCACCTTCGTAAATACTAACAACTCCGTTGCCAATTGTTACATTTATCAGTCCTGAGCAGTTCTCAAATGTATGATCTAGAAGACTGGTAACACTATCAGGGATGATTAAAGAACTCAGCTTGCTGCATCTGGAAAACGCAGTAGCGCCGATATACGTAACACCTTCTCCTATCGTCAAAAAAGTAAGCTCGGAACACATCTCAAATGCACTTAATCTGATATCAGTGACGCTGTCCGGAATAGTAACACTAACTAAACTTATGCAATTTAAGAACGACCTGGATTCAATAATCGTAATTCCAGTTCCTAGGTCAAGGCTTGTCATTCCTGTACAATCCTCAAAAGCACTGTTTCCAATACTTGTAATGCTGTCCAAAATGGTAACAGAGGTTAATCCCGCACAATTTACAAAGGCGTTGTCCCCTATTGCTATAACGCTGTTTGGTATAATAATTTCACTTAATTTGGTACAGTTTTCAAACGCCATTTGATCAATTACTAAAAGACCTTCATGTAATGTCACATCGGTAATTTCGGAGCAATCCTTAAATGCTAATGCACCGATACTTAATACACCATCTGGAATTATTGCTCCGGTTAATCCACTACATCCTTGAAAAGCACTGTCACCTATAGATTCCAGAGCGCTTGGAAAAACAACGCTAACAATTTCCGTATGGTTTTGAAAAACAAAGTCATAAATACCATTCACAACGTAACCATCCAATGTGTCCGGGATAACCAAATTGCTCTGGGTGCCGATATAGCCTGATATTATTGCATTATCATTCGCGAGTTCATAAATAAAATCCCCGCTTTGTCCTGCAAAAACTCGAAAACTTCCGATGGTAGAAGCCCAACCAACCAATGATAAAATTAAAAATACAGATAACAATTTCTTCATTTGATGACACTTCCTTTCGTTCCATGTAAAAAAATAAATATAATTCCTAAATCCGTTTTTTGAAAATTCAAGCAATTGATAATGATGGCAATGTTGTAAGTTCTGTAGAGCGCTATGTTTTGTAACGAAAATTAATAAACTGAATTTTTGAAATGGCAAAGTACGATGAATAATTCATATACTTATTTTGCTTTCACTATTAGTAATAATTCCAACAGTTAGATAAAAAAGTAAAAAAGTAAAAATGAAATTAATTTATTACTTTTTACAACATTATTATACTCCGAATTCAAATATTTTACACCCTCCTCCTATCACTTTATGAAGTTTTGTGGCTTTTCGCATCTATTTGTGGTACACTAACCCTAGTGAGAAATTAAAGCTCGAAACCGACCGCAATTTTCTTCATGTGAAATTGTGGTTTTTTTATGGGTAAAAATGCAAAATCAATAATAAAATGAAATTTTCTTCATTACAAAATAGCAAATTGATTTTTCAAATTATACAAAAGCAAATTAAAAAAAAACAAATAATACAAAACAAATTAAAATCAGAAAGAAAAATAGAGGAATGAAAATTATGACATTTAAAGACCTAGGCATAATGCCTTCAATACTAAAAGCTTTGGAGGAATCACAATACACGATACCAACATCCATCCAGGAACAAGCCATACCGCCTATTCTGGCTGGCAGAGACTTGTTGGGATGCGCGCAGACAGGAACCGGCAAGACTGCAGCTTTTGCGGTGCCGACACTACAGAGACTGAGTGGTTTTGATAGTAATACCGGCAGAATTAATTCTGTAGATAAAGGCGATTTTGGAGGTTACACAGGCAAGGATAATTCAGCAGATAAAAATAATAGCGAAGGCTATGAAAACAAGGACTTTGACGATGTCAATTATAATTCCAATAGTTACACAAGAAACTTGAACTCCAGAACAAACAGTCTAAATAACAGCAAACCCCAAAACCCCAAACGAGTTATCCGTGCCTTGGTATTAACCCCTACGCGGGAGCTGGCAATGCAGATATATGAAAGTTTTCGTACGTACGGACGTCATGTCGGGCTTAGGTCATGCGTTATTTTTGGTGGAGTTTCCCAGAAACCTCAAGAAGACACTCTTTCAAAGGGTGTTGATATTTTGGTTGCGACTCCCGGAAGACTCTGTGACCTTATGAGCCAGAGGCTTATTGACCTTCGTCACATTGAGATTATGATTTTGGACGAAGCAGACCGTATGCTTGATATGGGATTCAGCCATGATGTAAAGAAAATAATCTCGAAAACGCCTGAAGAACGGCAGACGCTTTTCTTTTCGGCTACAATGCCACTTGAGATTGTTAAAATGTCAAGTTCAATGCTTGTTAATCCCGTAAAGCTTGAGATAACACCTGAATCACCCACTGTCGAAGCTATAAGCCAGTCGGTATATTTTGTAGACAAACTCAATAAACGTCTTTTGCTTCTTCATTTACTTAAGAATCCTGATATTGAATCCGCGTTGATTTTCACCCGTACAAAGCATGGAGCAGACCGCGTAGTCAAGGATTTGCTAAATGGACAAATACCTGCACAGGCGATTCACGGCAACAAGTCGCAGAACGCCCGTCAGCATGCGCTTGACAGTTTCAAGAAGAAAGCTACAAGAATTCTGGTTGCAACCGATATTGCAGCTCGAGGTATAGACATAGACTGTCTTTCACATGTGTTTAATTTTGATTTGCCGGAAATACCTGAATCCTATGTACACAGGATCGGCCGTACAGGAAGAGCGGGTCAGAACGGTGTTGCGATATCCTTTTGTGATTTTGAAGAAAAAAAACTGCTTGTTGCGATTGAGAAATGGTGCGCAAAGCCAATTCCAGTTATCGATAACCACCCCTACCCTCTTTTGATAACAACTATTCTTCCGAAGCCAGAAGTACATAGGCGCGGTGAACGCGGTTTGCCTGGGACTGATAATGGAAGACACAGTGAAAACAGACGTGGTGATAGAAACCAACCTGGCACAGCCAATGGAATTCATGGCGACAGGAAAAGTCAAAACCGGTCAGCTGGACAATCCAAGCAAAACAACCCACATGACACCCTCAAAAATAAATCTGAAAACAGACCCCAGGATTCATCACAGGGTAGGTCACAAAATAGAACACAAGATAACAGTTTACTCGACAATTCTCAAGACAGAACACAAAGAAGACCTCAAAATCAGCCTCATAGCAAGCCTCAAAGCAAGTCGCAATACAAGCCTCAGGAAAGCAGGGGCAATAGAATTTTGCACAAGGTTGAGTTCTAAGGATTCATTAATATCCAATAAATATATAAATAATTAATGAATAAATAATTAAAAAATAGCATATCGATCAATATATATTGAATGATATGCTATTTTTTTGTGACTATTTACTTCTAATTGAATAGGTGAATTATCAATAAATGTAAAATATTTCGTGGTATAGTTTCATATAGTGGTATGAATTACTGAAATGTCTCTGAGAGCTGTAAAAAGTAAATAATAGTATTGAAATATTTTACACAATCAAATTCTCTCGGATTGTGTCAATTTGGCTTTGCGTGACACCGATATATAAAAGGAATTTTTCTGACTTGCTCATAAAGCTGTCAGACTCATCGCCTAAAGAGTTCAGGTAGACTATCATATTGGCGAAATCTTCGTAAGTCCTGGTACGCTCACCCCAAATTGAAAACGAAGTAAGCTCATAGTCGAGGCAAAGGTCGTAAAAATCCACACCGAGCATCGCGTTCAACAGAAATCCGACAGTTCCTGCACGGTCGGCGCCGCCATAGCAATGAAAAATAATCGGATAGTTGTTTTTGTCGGCAAAAATCTCAAAGCACTTTCTGTAGGGTTCAACAAAGATGCTTTCGCTTATGTTATTGTATGGCGCAATTGGAATATTGATATAATTGACTTTTTCTTCGTCGAGTATTGGACCTATCTCCTCTTCCATGCTTCTCATATCGAGGTCTGTTTTTATTTTCAGTTCGTCCAGAAGAACACTTTTACCTTCGTCAGTCAAATTGGCACTTGTATTGAATGCAGCGCTTCTAATAATGAGGCCTTGTATGACTTTCCTTCCGTCAGTGGTCTCCCAGCCGCCCATATCCCTGACATTGGTGATATTAGGCACCTTCAGCCAGCGAGGAGGATTGCTCGATACTGTAAAATGGAACGTGTCGGAAGATGCGACCTCTTCCCCGTCTTTACTGGCAACAACTTTCCAGAAATATTCCATGCCAAGTTGAAAATTATTAAAAACCATACCAGCTGTTGCGGATAAATTTTCGTTGCTTGACAGATTTGGTTTTTCGTTACTAAAGAAAATTTTATCATCATCGGTTAAAATTTCATTATCTGTATTTTCAGTTAAATTACCATTATATGTTTTATTGTTTTTTGTGATATATGGATTGTCATTTGAAACTCTCATGTTACCTGCTTCAACCAAACCACTTGTCCTTTTTATTCGATCAATATCAGTGAAATCAGCATTTTTTGAAATAACAACTTCGTAATCAATTACCCCCGCACTGCAACCGTTACATTCCCATTCAAAATAAATGTCTTCAGGAACCGACCTGTCATCCCCTGATGCAATCAGCTTCATCCATTCGATTGCTTCCCTGTCCGTTCCTAACTGGACGACTTTGTTCCGAGAAATATTGCCAAGCTCCCTTTGCTTTGAAATATATTCGATATGATAGGGCTTTTGCTGTTCGACAAATGCATTGTTTGATGGATTTATTAATGTGATTTTCATATATGACTACCCCGTTTCTTTATATACTGACCTTATTATTTACTTAAGTTTGTAATTATCGACTGTTTTCTTGATTTGTGTAGCAATATTTTCTGCTTTACTTTCATTTATTCCAATTTTTTTGGCTACCTCTAGAATGTCTGCAATACCAGGATTTTTACCATTTCCATTGATACAGGTAGCGTGTTCTCCACCGATTGATGAACTGTATGTAAGGTCGTATGCTGGTGAAAGCTGCCAACTATTATTTTCGTCATTATATAAAAAAGTAAAATTCTTCGAATGGTCGTCGCGATTGTGTGCAAAAACGTTAAAACACATAAGGCGATAGATTTTCTCCACTTCCGCATAATTCTTCGTAAGTTCCAGTGTTACCCTTAATAAGATATTATAGTCCAGATTAGGTATGCGATGTGAGGTCTCTAATAGAGCACTAGCGGAAAGCATGTGAATCTTTCTAATCGTTCCTGTAGATTCAATTTTTCTGTCAAATCTTCGCGTGCCAAAATAGCCTGAACATGTGGATGATGGAAACAGCTTTGTATCTTCCATTTCAATTCCGCATTCCTTGGCACATAGTGAATATCGATATTCTTTTTCGCCTATATCCTTAGAATCCTCAGATGATGGAAATTTAACAATCCATTCCTCTCCTTCAAAATTAGTTAATATTTTAGGTCTGGCTCCACCTAAGGAACCTCCAAGAGTGAATAATTCGTCAAGATTATCATTATATTCGGTAGTAAGAATCTGTTTGCACTCTAGAGCAATTTTATCAAGATCAATAGTAGTTTTAAGTTCGCTTTCAAGATGATAATCTGGCTTATAAGTCAGTGCACCCATTCCTGTCGACCCAACAATAGCAAGCCTGTCCAAACTGTTAATCTCAAATGGATTGATTTTGTTCCTCAATAACAACCTGTCTAATAACAATCTACCCCAACCATCCGGTAAACTATCAGCAAAAACTCCAAATAATCCGTCAAATGGGTCGGTCTTAGGAATGAATACACGCTTCTCCAATGGCAATGAAAATGGGCTGATTGAAAATCCGGTATTGAGCCATTCTCTATCATATTCAAAGGCCGCAAGCTGATTCTTGTAAAGTGCCATAGTTCCTACAAGCCTGTCATTAAAACGAATTAATAATGTCTTACTCCTGTCCATCTATAATCTCCTGTATGGAAGTAAACGTCTGATTGGTAAAGAGATTGTCCAGTTCATCCTCGCATCTTAGTGCTATTGCAATTTTAGTTAATGAAAAAAGAGATACTTCTCCTGTAAGTTCGAACCGCTTTAATGACCCAAGGCTGACACCTGACATTTCACTCAATTTTCGTTGTGAAATTCCAAGTCTTTTCCTTGTGTTGCGAATACGAAGTGCAATGCCAGCATTAATCTCTATTGGTGTTTTTTGTTTTAAAAATGTATTAATCATAGCTAATATGTTATCCCATAT
>CAZZCN010000030.1:26493-33101 GCA_964652975.1 uncultured Oscillospiraceae bacterium
GACTCTGCTATAAAATGATACTTGTTATTAGTTATTATCAAAGTTTACAATTTTCTATACACACAACACTTGAGATTTTGAAAGAAGGCAAATATGAAAATCGTTGTTATCACAGGCAGCTCCAGAGGTATCGGACTGGCAATGGCCATCGAATTTTTGAAAGCCGGATGCAATGTAACCGTTTCCGGGAGACGTGAGGCTTTGCCGCAGGAGACGCTTGTAAATCTTGAGCCTTTTGAGGGAAAATATTTGTATGTCACCTGCAATGTTCAGTTTAAGGATGATTTACAGAAACTTTGGGATGAAACGGTAGACAAATGGGGTAAGGTTGACATCTGGATCAACAACGCCGGTCAAAACGCTCCGCACGCCTTTATACAAAACACATTGGAGTGCTACACATCCAATGTTATTGCAACAAACATAACCGGAATGATATACGGGTCACAGGTAGCGACTTCAGGCATGCTGTCACAAAGAAGCGGCGCAATCTATAATATGGAGGGACTTGGATCCAACAATATGATCCAGCCTAAGACGATTCTATATGGTACAACCAAGCATGCCCTGACATACTTTACCAAAGGCCTGGCCAAGGAGTTAAAAGGCACCGGAATAATCGTTGGCAGACTCTCCCCTGGAATGATGCTCACAGACTTTATCACAAAATCACCCGACGGCGAAGTTGCAGCAATCGAAACCGACAAATCCTTCATATCCATATTCAACATTCTAGCTGACAAGCCTGAGACTGTCGCAGAGTTTTTTATTCCTAGGATTCTTGCGAACAAAAAGAACAATGTTCAAATCGCCTGGCTCACCAACAGCAAGGCTGCCGGTAGATTTATCATGGCACCGTTCCGTAAAAGGAAGTTGGTATAAATATTTTATCTTAATATAATCTGAAAATTGTTCAATCGTTTTATCATCATTTGAACCGGGAATTGATCAATTGCTTCATTTTCATATAAACAGCAATCGAGAATTAGTGGAAATAGGTTTTGCAATTTTAGCTTCACAACAACTGATAATTGATGTATAATTATATTTGTTATTACTAATTATTTGTTTCATGAGAGTCTATCTACTTTATGGTATGTTTTTCAATTCATTTGAAGCCATACAACCATAGTAGCATAATACATTGACAAACTTGGAGACATAACCGGATATTGTTTTTACACCGAAAATACAACCTGTAAAATATGTTTACAAAAGCATGAATTTTTTAATAAAACACATTAATAAATTGAATTTGGGGGATTTAACTATGAAAAACAAACTTTTTTACCTTGCCACACTTCTAATCATTATTTTTTCGCTTTCCATGCTTGCCGCGTGCAGTCGTAGTTTGTCAGATAACGAAAATAAATCGCCTGTTACCAACAGCGGTAAAAATGAGGAAGCAGGTTATGGCAGCAACAGCAACTTAGATAGAGCGTCAACTGACACATCGTCGAAATCATCGTCAAACACAGCACTTGACGGCCGAAAGGTGATTTTTACCGCATCCCTTGAAATCGAATCCACCAATTATACGAAAAGCATAGGGATTCTCGAGAAAATGATTGAGACCTACGATGGTTACATACAAGATTCAAATGTAGAGACAAACTCCTCATCAAACAACTTCAATTCTTCAAGGACTGCAACATACACAATTCGCATCCCATCTGGCAAAATGAAAGCATTTCTATCCAAGTCCGGCGACATCGGGAATGTTATCCTCAACACCAGCAAGGGTGATGATGTGACAGATCAGTTCTTTGATACACAGGCGCACCTGAATTCACTGAAGATTCAGGAAGAACGTTTACTGGAGCTCCTGAAGAAAGCAACCACTCTTAAAGACATATTGGACCTCGAAGACCGTATTTCACAGGTTCGTTATGAGATTGAGCAATTGACCGGTACTTTGAAGCAGCTCACTTCACGTGTTGATTTAAGCACTGTAACAATCACCATCAACGAAGTCGAGACAATCACAGAGCCTAAGCCTGTTGGATTCTGGGCACAGGTTGGCGAGACATTTGCAACTTCGGTTGATGCACTTGTCACTACGTTGAAAACCCTCTCCCTTATATTGGTGGCGGTCTCCCCGTTTGTTTTAACATTACTGATACTGGGAATTATTGTATTTATCTTTTATCGATTGGTTAATCGTAAGAAAAAACCAAAAGGCTAATCTTCTCTTTGCATCTTTTCCCAGCTCTCAAGTGCCATCGGCAGATTGAAATATTGGATCAGATAATTTGCAGATGGTTCTTGCCCGAGAGGAATCGGAATCGGTATGAAATTCTGATGAAAATGTGCCGCATGTCCTCGCCCACCTGACAACTGACGCAACACAAAAAGTATGGTAGATGGCTCTGATGGATGCATTGTAACGCTTTCTAGATAAGAAAATGCACGATTGTTCCATGTGTACAAAATATTTTTGTAGAACAAGCCTTCGTTTGCAATGACAACTTCCGGAACCGAGGCTTTAATCCTCCTTTTTTGTGCACTCACTGATATAAATCCGATTATAACAAAGAAAACCGCCAAACCAAGCATGAGTAGAAAGAACATTCCATTGTCGTCTGTGTCAGCTGCAAAAACAACAATACCTATCACCAGGAAAATACCGCCAAGGAAGAACCCTATAATTTTTCCAATACCGGCATCGGCGTTATCCTTAGCAATCTCATTCTTCCAAAACTCCTCAGAATATTTCCAGTGTGCCAGTATATTCTCGTTTCTGAACATTCTACTTCGAACCCTTGCTCTGCCGTTGTACATCAAGAAAACAATAAAAGACGTCAGTCCGACCACTACCCCTATTAACGCAACACCGTAACCCCAGTCCATCATGTCAGCATCTATTACAAAAGGTAATGCCACAGCAATGATACTTATCAAAAAAATGATAAGACTGATATTAGCGCTTTTGCGTTCTTTGTTTTTGAAATCCATATTATCCCTCCAATTGATTAAATATATCAGCCATTTTCGTTATGTTGTAAGGAAAAGATTCGATAGACGGCTGCTTGTCCTTCTCTCTGGCTTTGATCATCATGCCTGTAATTATTTTGTGGAAAAAGCCCATTTTGTCAATTCGCAATTCTCCGCCAAAACACAATTTGCTTTTGGCGATTGACAACAATTCCGCTGGAAACGAGTTGTCCAGGTGAAGTTCAAAGTTCTCAGGCATGCCGCAGCTGATGAAAAACCCAAGGTTTTTGGTTTTTAGAATGTCAACGTTTTCGGTGCAAAATTTGCCGATTTTGCTGTTGATCAGGCCTATGTAGATCGAACTGCCGATTATCACGTTGTCAAATTCCTGAATTGATGGGATTTTCTCCTTCGCACCGTTCACTAGAGTAACATCGCCATTAATCAGTTCAGAAAGTTTTATGGCACATTCCTGCGTATAACCGTATTTGCTTGAGTAAATTATCAGTGTCTTCATTTTCGTTTCTCCCTATCCTCTGTTTATATATCACCTGTTAATGTTGACATAAAGCCATAAATATGCACATTTCGTATGAAAGCGAGCCAACTTTGTCAGGCTATCATACATCAAACAACAGATAAATCATTTATAAATTGACTTATAACTTTGGCTAGTGATACATTTTGATCTTCACCGCCTTTTGTGTTGTACTCTATATCTCTTTCTATCATGGTCAGCCAATTATATAATTTACTTTTTTGGCTTGCATTCAAAAAAGTAACCGGATCATTGAATTTCGTCTCTCTGAACCACGGAAAATTTAGAGGAAGGTTAATTGTTCTGCTAGTAGCACAAAATAGTGTTTTAGGTGATGAAAATGCAAAAGGAATTCTAATATATCCTACTCCATTTGAATTATTCTTTTTAATACTAAAAACAGTAACCATATTCCAATCAAATGTTGTTGACATGATATCGTCATGCCCAATGTCGTTAACCGCTTTTACTAAAGAACGATTTGCAGTTGATTTAATGTCAATATTTGTTTTGTTGATTTCTTCATCAAAATATTTAAATAAAATTATTGCTGCAATAATTCCACGCCATTCCCCAATCGCTTCATTCATAATTTTATTTGGTTTCATTTTGTTTTCTATTGAATATGCGTATTCCTCAAAAATGTTTTGCCAGAGTATGCATTTGTCCAATGCTTTTGGTGTCGACCTGGTATTAATTTTATTATCTACCGCTAAAGCCTCATATAGCTTGTTTTTCCAGATTTTGACCTTTCTTTTGTCAGACCAGTATTCTTCCAGAAGAGGAATTATTTCGAATGTGGCAATTTCACTGAGTTCAGAATCGTCTGCGGTATTAAGGTTGCAAAAATAACCGTGTCCTATTTTAAAACCTTTACCAAGTGAATCATCATTTTGAATTTCATCGTTAATGCTTGAAATAACCTCAAGCATTTTGTTTAATTTGAAATTATTGAATTTCGCTGTATATTGAGCGAAATTTACTCCAAATGCAGGCTCGATATCTATAATGTTAAATTGATGCCTCAGCATATAATCCAAAGATATAATGCTTCTATCTGCAGTATTGATTAGTCCGATTATGTATAAGTTTTCTGGTATATAAAACTTATCACTGGAATAGGCAGTTGACATAGCATATCTTTTTCCGCGTTTATCCGATTCAATTAGAAGCATTAGTTCTCCGAAAATTTTACTAATATTGCCTTTGTTAATCTCATCGATAATAAAAAAATACTTTTCACTAGGATTATTAATAGCTTTTATGCAAAAATTAAAAAACACCCCGTTAACAATATCATATCCGCCTTTATTATTCAGTTTATTTCCCATAATGAAATCCTCATAGGAATAACTTTGATGAAACTGAACCAGTTCTACTTTATCGTCGTCTACACGTCCCAAAAGAGAAAATGCAAGCTTATTTGCAATGAATTTTTTACCGACTCCAGGAGGTCCCTGAAATATAATATTCTTTTTCTTGTTTAACCTGCTTACGATTACATCGTATTTTGCAGGAGTAATATAAGATTCTGCAAGAAAATCCTCGCGCGTGAATTTTTCAAACGCTTCATCGTCTCTTTCCATTAAAATCCAGGGATTGCCCATTTCCTTTAAAATATCTTGATTCATTATAACAAACTGATCGGCTTCGTCTGATATATTTATCTTATTATTTAAAGGTGAATAGTCATCCAATTTTTTTCTGAAATTGAGAATTTTTTCGAGTTCGTAAAACAACCGAAGAAATTTTGGTGACTGATTATTCTGCATTAAAACCATCCTTAAAAACATTCCAAAATAAAATAATATTATAGTCTAATAATATTAATAATACAACCTTACAATAATCTATGGCTTTGAATACCCTGCTACAACAGCCTATTGGTTTGAAGCAACAGTCAATTGTATTAATGTTACCACTTGAATTTCTACCTTACCAAAATAGCTCGCAACTTTGACTCATTTACTAATTTTACTTTATCACAACAACCGCTCTCTCCCCGAAATTCATGCCAGCCGAGTTGCCATCGCCCTGGATTATCGGACTTTCGGCGATGTATGTGCCGGGGCTGACGACTCTGGCATAATATGTGATTATTTTAGATCCTTCTTGTGAATACACACTGTTGTTAAAATTGTAAAGATTGAAAGAGATCTTCTGACCATTTATTCTTCCATACCAGCTGTCGCTGAACGTTCTTTGTGTTCCGTAGAGCCATGTGTTCTCGATAGGTTTCAGTCCGGATGGAAGATAATCCGAAATCTCGTAGTTACCGTCAATGGCTTTGGTGCCAAATTCGATCGTCAGTTGTACTTTTACAACATCGTAAAAAGAAAAATTATTGACTTGCATACCACCTGATAATGAACTGTCATTTGATCCAGTTGATGCAGTACCGGTTTTAGTGCCACTTGATGATGTAATGTTTTGAGATCCATATGAATCAAAGTATTTCCTTGAAATCTTAAGGTTAGGATCGGTGGATTCAGAGCCGGTTGGTGTTTTTTTGAAGATACTCAAAAGTGCCAATTCTCCTGTCACACTTACGATTTTGAAATCGCCGATATTCTTGGAAGGTATATCCTTGTATTCGATTCTTCCGGGTTCGAGAGTTACCTCCTTGGTCTCACCCATATATGTGTATGTGAATTTTCCTGTTGTCGGGTTGGCTTTGACAATTTTATTTTTGATAAATGAGAGCATCTCAATGTCAATGAGAATGTCTTTTGTGGAATTGACCTTGCAGTATTCGTAGAAGCTCTCGCTTGTCGGTGAATCAATGTATACGGAAAGCATCAAACCGAGTGCTGTTGTAGCGAGAACATCGTCCTTGTCGATACCGCTGTCTATCCATTTTAGACTGCCGCTTTGCTTGATTAAAGACTTTATTCGTTCGTTGTACAGCTTGAGAGCTTGAGGCTGTTCGCCGATTTCACAGTATGCCAGACACAGGTATAGTAGGTCCTTCACACTCGCGTTGTTTACCTTGGCGGCTTTGCCAATCTCAAGGAGAACCGGTTGTCTAAGGCCGGCAAGTCCATACAGGGCAGCTGCCTTGAGTCCACCGATCTTCTCGTCTTCGTAAACAGTCTGAAAGTATTTTACCAGTTTCGTTTCATCAACCATACCCTTA
>CAZZCN010000031.1:0-32755 GCA_964652975.1 uncultured Oscillospiraceae bacterium
CCAAAATACCTGGCTGGTAACGGCCCGGGAAAATAGGTCTTCGCCGGATTTACATCAAAACCCTCGGTTTAACTAACCGGGGGTTTTGTTGTTACAAAAATATTTCACAAAGATGGATATAAAGAATATAACATAAAGAATACAACATAAAGAATTCAATATAAAAAATCCAGTATTAAGGAATTCTGTTCAACAATAAATGGCAAAACATTAGAAACAATACCAATGAAAATTCCGTATTGTAGATAAAAAGCATTAGTTGTAATATGATATATATCATCAAACATAAACCACTGGTAATTAACTGTTACATCATGACCTGTAAAAAATAATTATTAATATTTATCGGAGCGAGAAATGAATATTTTATCAGCGGAAAATCTGACCAAGTCATATTGCGAAAAGAATCTTTTTATCGACGCATCTATCGGAATAGACGAAGGCGAGAAGATCGGCGTTATTGGTATAAACGGAACGGGAAAATCAACTCTTTTAAAAATCCTGGCAGGGATTGAAAGTGCTGATACCGGCAAGATAATTAAGGGTAACCGGACAGCAATCGAATACCTTCCGCAAAACCCTGCATTTGATTCAAATATTTCTGTTTTACGACAAATATTCAAAGTTGATTCACCTGTGATGAATCTTTTGCGTGAGTACGAAAATGCATTGCATTCCCTCGAAGCAAATCCAGGTGACGAAATCATGACCAGTCAGATAATATCATTGACACAAAGAATGGATCAGATGAAGGCATGGGGCATTGAAAGTGAAGTCAAGACAATTTTGACAAAGCTTGGCATCAATGACTTTGATGCAATAGTAGGTACTCTTTCAGGTGGCCAGCGAAAAAGGATCGCGCTTGCATCCGCTCTTATTAATCCCTCGGACATTCTTATTCTGGATGAGCCGACCAACCAGCTGGATAATATGACCATTGATTGGCTCGAGAACCATTTAATTAATTTCCAAGGTGCGATTTTGATGGTGACGCATGACAGATACTTTTTGCAAAGGGTTTGTAACCGGATTGTTGAAATTGACAGTGGGCGACTGTATAGTTATCAGAGCGGCTATGAGAAGTATCTGGAGTTAAAGGCCAAAAGAGAAGAAAGCGAACTGGGATCACAAAGAAAACAGAAAAGTCTTCTCCGCAAAGAACTTGACTGGATGAACCAGGGTCCAAAAGCACGCTCAACAAAGCAAAGAGCAAGAATTGAGCGTTTTGAACAATTAAATCAGATAAAACAACCGAGTAATGATCAAGGGATAGAGATTAATACAGGAATGACCCGATTGGGAAAGAAAATCATTGAACTTGAACATGTCGGCAAAGACTATAATGGTATTAAGTATATTGACGACTTGAACTATAATATTTTGCGCGATGACAGAATAGGAATAATCGGAGCCAATGGAATAGGCAAATCAACACTACTTAAAATTATTGCAGGCGATCTGCAGCCGGATCGAGGCAACGTGAATATCGGGGATACGGTTAAAATCGGATTTTTTCGACAAGAAAATGAAGATATCGACGAAAGCATGAGAGTCATAGAATATATCAGGAGCCAGGCTGAATACATAACTAATGATGACGGACAGATAAGTGCAGCAAAAATGCTAGAAAAATTCTTGTTTCCACCAACAACTCACTGGCAATCGATATCCAAACTTTCAGGTGGAGAAAAAAGACGACTTTATCTTCTTATAATTCTGATGAGCGCTCCCAATGTGATTCTTTTGGATGAACCGACAAATGATCTCGATATAATGACACTCACTATTCTTGAAAGCTATTTGAATGATTTTAAAGGTGCGGTAATAGTCATTTCCCATGACAGATATTTTCTCGACAGGGTAGCTGACAACCTGTTCATTTTTGAAGGTGATGCGGTAATAAACAGATATCAAGGCAATTACAGCGATTATTACGAGGCAAAAAAAGAAGAAAGTCTTCTAAAACGAGAAGATATGGTAAAGGAACAAAGAAATGATTTGAAAGAAAAGGAAAGAGATGAGAAGAAGGTTAAGTTTTCGTACAAGGAACAAAAGGAATTTGACGCCATTGACGTAACAATTTTAAATATAGAAAACCAGATCGCGTTAACATCCGCTGAAATTCTGCAAGCTTCGAGTGACTACGTCAGATTACAGGAGCTTTTTGACCAAAAAGAAAAGCTGGAGGAAACGCTTTACAGGGCAATGGAACGGTGGGTGTATTTAAATGAACTTCATGAATCATTTCAATAGCATAGTTGTTACGAAACCTAGATTTATCGCGTAAATCATCAGTTAAAGCAATTCACCCCCCTGTAAATTCATAGCATGTCTTCCACCTACAAAATTATGAGCATGTCATCCCCTGCAAATTCATAGCATGTCCCCCCCTGCAAATTTATCATTGTCACCCCCTGCAAATTTATAATTTGTAAAAATATCTTGCATATGATAATATGTAAATTATTCATTCCGACAACCATTCGAATATTACCCCAATTCTTATTGTCGGGTGTTAGAAAATCATTGTAGTAAAAATGATGTAGAAGGGAAGGAAGGCTGAAAATGAGAAGAAGTATTTTTAAAATGTTAGTTTTTCTGACAATCATCGTAGTATTGTCACAGCTCACCGTATCATGCAAAGCGAAGGAGACAATCAAGATAGGTGCGATATTTGCCGTAACAGGGCCAGCATCGTTTCTTGGAGCACCCGAAGAGAAGACCGCAAAAATGGTGGTTGACGAGATCAATAAAAATGGCGGAATTAATGGACAGCAAGTTGAACTGATCGTTAAAGATTCGGCCGGGTCAACCGAAAACGCTCTGTCGTTTGCGAAGCAGCTGATTGAGGAATCACAAGTCGTTGCAATCATCGGACCTACAACCAGTGGCGAGACGATGGCGATAAAGGCTCTTTGTGAAACCTCCAAAGTACCCCTGATATCATGTGCTGCAGCTGAAACCATCGTTAATCCCCAAGCACACTATGTATTCAAAACACCACAAAAAGACAGTGATGTAGTGAAGTGGATTTATACTTCCATGAAAACGAAAAGCATCACTAAGATTGGAGTACTTGCATCATTGTCAGGATTTGGCAAGGGTGGTCTGGCACAGCTTGAGAAGTATGCTGCAGACAACGGTATTACAATCACGGCCAAAGAATCATATGACCCTACAACCACTGACCTTACAGCGCTATTAACAAAACTTAAAGATAGTGGTGCGCAGGCTATAATCAACTGGTCGATTGAGCCAGCTCAGTCAATAGTAGCAAAGAATATGAAGCAGCTGAATATGAGCATTCCGCTATACCAGAGTCACGGGTTTGGAAATATTAAGTATGTTGAGGCCGCCGGTGCAGCTGCAGAAGGAATCATTTTTCCATGTGGCAGATTACTGGTTGCTGAGGAACTTCCTGATACAGATCCTCAGAAGAGTGTCTTAATTAAGTATAAGACAGAGTATGAAAAGCTTTATAAAGAAGATGCCAGCACATTTGGCGGTCACGCTTATGATGCTCTTCTGATATTGAAGACTGCAATTGTAAACGGGAAAAGCACCAAACGCGATGATATTGCCAATGAAATCGAGAAAATAACCGGTCTTGCCGGAACAGCAGGTATTTTCAACATGTCCACCACCGACCATTTGGGATTGGGTATGGATTCGCTTTCACTAATAACTGTAAAAGACGGCAAATTTGTACTATACAAGTAAATAAAGAAAAAACATGAGGGAAGGTCACGGCCTTCCCTCAATTATTAAAGACTTCAATAAATCTGAACCAAGGAGCCAAATAATGAGATGTTGATACAGCTTTTTTTCTCCGGGTTAACCTACGGTTGCATTTATGCTATTGTAGCAATTGGATTTAATATAATTTATAATTCCACTGGGATAATTAACTTTGCCCAGGGGGAGTTTTTAATGCTAGGCGCTATGCTTTCATATACTTTCAGCTCTTTTTTACCGCTTTGGGCGGCTATTTTAATATCTATCGCATTGACAGCTCTTATAGGATCTTTCATTGAATTTGTTTTTATCCGCTCCTTAAGCAAAGTAGGGTTGATCCAGCTTAATCTTCTGACATTCGGAGTTGTTTTATTAATCTGCTCCATATTATTTCAGCATAAGGCTGAAGCGACTCTGCTTTTTCTTATTGTTACCGGGGGTGCCACGGTTCTGGCGCTTATAGCTGTAAATGTTTTGTGGAGGGCTTCTGCCAGATTCCGGAAGTTTCTCAATTACAAGGTAAAGCCAAGTGTACTTCTCATGATAGTTGTCACAATCGGATTGTCGATTATTATACGGGAAATTGCCTTGCAGGTATGGGGGGAACAGGTTAAGACACTTCCTTTTTTCTCAGGAGATGAGACGAGTTCCATTTCTTTTATCGGCGCTAATTTTTCTCCACAGGTATTATGGGTGTTGGGAATTGCAGGGTTTATTGTTCTTGCATTATCACTGTTTTTTAAATTTACCGTCACTGGTCAGGCCATGCGAGGATGTAGCGATACCACGGAGGGAGCAAGTCTATGTGGTATTAATCCGCAGATCATAGTCAATCTTTCCTTTGCATTGAGTGCAGGAATAGGTGCTTTGGCCGGATCCGCAATAGCACCGTTGACGCAGATACAATATTCGATGGGAAGTGTGCTTGCGATTAAAGGGTTTACCGTGGCTATTTTCGGCGGTCTTGGCAGCAGCACGGGTGCACTTGTCGCCGGGCTTGTTTTAGGAGTTTTAGAAGCATTTGCCATTGTTATATTTCCAGAAGCATACAAAAACATCATCACAATAGGGATACTTTTATTGGTGTTGTTTTTGAAACCAGAGGGTCTTTTCGGAAAGAAGAAATCTCGAACTGTCAAGGAGCTATAATATGAACATAAAAATATATAAACCTCTTGCAGTCTTAATTGTTATTATCGTTATAATCCCCTTTATTACTTCGGTGTCCGGCATCAACTTCTATCTTACCCAGTTTACCATGTCTGCATATTATTTACTTGTTGCACTTGGACTTTGTATGTTGATGGGCTACACCGGACAGGTTTCGATGGGACAAGCCGGATTTTTTGCGATTGGCGGGTATACCTCGGCTTTTCTTACAACCGTTAATCTGTCTGCATACTCCTCCCTCCGGGCTGTGAAAACTTTAAATTCCATTGGGATTCTAGTTGACGGAGAAAACATATATGGCGAAAAAATATTATATTTTAATCCATGGGTTGGGTTTTTAGCAGCCATATTATTATCTGTGACAATCGCATATTTTATCGGAATTCCGGTATTAAAGCTGAAGGGGCATTATCTGGTTATGGCGACAATGAGTTTTGGTGTAGTCATCGAGGTTATTGTGCGTGGCACTCGAATTTTTGGCGGAGCCGATGGTCTATCCAATGTCCCTGCGTTTAAGCTCGTTCCCGGACTAAGGGTTGACGGTGATCCAAAGGACAGGGTTATGAATTATTTTATAGCTTGTGTTATTGTTATTATAGGACTGATTATACTGATTAATCTTATCAATTCCAGGGTGGGTAGGGCATTGCGATCGCTTCATGACAATGAAGTGGCTTCAAACTCGATGGGAGTCGATACCGCGAAATATAAGCTGAACATTTTTATTTTAAGTGCTGTTTTTGCAGCAGTTGCAGGTGTGTTTCTAACCCACTTCAATGCCAGTATCGGACCTGGGGAGGTTAGTGTAATGAAGTCGGTTCGCTATGTCTCAATAGTTGCGATTGGCGGGATGGCGAATATCTGGGGTACACTTGTCATGGGTTTTATTCTCTTTTTTCTATCACTTAGAGGTGTTTTCGGAAGTTATGATGACGCGGTGTTTGGTGCTATTCTTATAATTATAATGCTGTTTGCACCGGAAGGATTGCTAAATAAGAAAATGAAAGAAAAAGAGCAGAAATTCAAGGAAGCTATAAATGGTAGAGTGAAAAGATGAAGATATTGGAAGTAAATGAAATTGATTGTTATTTTGGCGGGCTGCATGCTGTTGATAAGGTTAGCTTTGAGATTGAAAGTGGAATTATCAAGTCAGTTATCGGTCCGAATGGTGCAGGAAAAACCACGCTTTTAAATCTTATTTCAGGATTGGTTCGCCCTTCTTCCGGGACTGTACACTTTTGTGGCGAGATTATCACGCATATGCTGCCATTCCAAATAGCAAGAAAAGGAATGGTACGAACATTTCAAAGCTTGATGCTTTCAAAGCAGATGACAGTTCTTGAGAATGTCATGATTGGGCGTCATACGAAGGGACGTTCCGGGTTTCTATCCTCGATTTTGAAACTGCCATCATCCATTAGAGAAGAGAAATCTATTTTGGAAGAATCACTAAAAGCCCTTGAGAAACTTCACATCGTGGAATATAAGGACAAAATAGCTGCAAGTATCCCATTTGGAATTCAACGCAGAGTTGAATTTGCAAGAGCGCTTGCCAGTGAGCCGGATCTATTGTTGCTTGACGAGCCTGCATCAGGACTCAATATGTACGAAACAAAGGAAATGGGCGCTTTGATTCAGGAAATACGCGAACAAGGAATCTCGATATTGCTAGTTGAGCATGACATGGGGTTGGTTATGGATGTTTCTGATGAAATCATAGTTTTGAACTTCGGCAAAAAGATTGCCGAAGGCGATTCGCATTATATACAACACAACGATGAAGTAATAAAAGTATATTTAGGTGATGAAGATGCTTAAAGTGAGAAACCTGGAATCTGGATATGACGGGATGAGAGTGTTAAAAGGAATATCCATGCATATTTTCGGCGGTGAAATCATCGCCATAATCGGAGCAAATGGTGCAGGAAAGACAACATTGATGAGTACTCTGTCTGGTTTCATCAAGCCGCTGGCCGGCAGCATTATTTTTCAAGGTAACGATATTGCACAAAGCCGCCCCGAAGAAATTGTTTCACTTGGCTGTGCATTGGTTCCAGAAGGACGCAAGCTTTTTTCTAATATGAGTATCAGCGAAAACCTGAATCTTGGAGCCTACATACTTTACAAGAATAAACAAAAGACCCGGATCAAGGAGGCGCATGAACTTGTATACACACTTTTCCCGAAACTTTATGAAAGAAAAAGCCAAATCGCGGGCACCTTGTCAGGTGGAGAACAGCAGATGCTGGCCATAGGAAGAGCTTTGATGAGTTTCCCTAAACTGATTATGCTTGATGAACCTTCTATGGGCCTCGCGCCGCTTGTTATCAAAGACATACTGGAAAGTTTAGTGCAACTGCGCAATGAGGGGAAGACAATTCTTGTGGTTGAGCAGAACGCAAAGGCAATATTGAAAATTGCCGATCGGGGATATGTCGTTGAAACCGGGAGTGTTATTTTGGAAGGCACAGGGTTGGAACTTCTTGGGAACAAAGATGTGCAACGCGCCTATATAGGAAAAGAATACAGATCAATTGACGAATCCAGATGAGGAGGGATTTTTATGATATTCGACAGTAAATACGAATGCCTTGGTAAAGAAGATTTAGAACAAATACAAGTTGAACACCTTCAAACAACTTTGAACCGGGTTTATCAGAATGTGGCTTTTTATAATGATTTGTTTGATTCGTCTGGAGTATCCATCGAAAAGATAAAGTCCGTACAAGATATAAAACAGCTTCCATTTACAACGAAAAACGATTTGTTGCTACGATATCCATACGATATGTTTGCCGTTCCACTAAAAGATATCGTTCGTATCCATTCAACATCCGGCACAACCGCCAGACCGATTGTCGTGGGA
Source organism: uncultured Oscillospiraceae bacterium (assembly GCA_964652975.1). GTDB lineage: Bacteria > Bacillota > Clostridia > Saccharofermentanales > UBA5734 > CAZZCN01. Next base: position 7,772 of record CAZZCN010000031.1, read on the forward strand.
TATACCCGCGGAGATATCGGTATCTGGTCGTCGCTGATTGCCCGCATTCTTGCTGCCAGCAGTATTGACGAACATGATTTTGTGCAGATTGCATTCAACTACAACACAACCACGGCTGGCCTGGGATTTCACTATGGCGCAGAGAAAATTGGTGCCTCGGTTATCCCGTCCTCCACCGACAACATCGCCAGACAGATACAGATAATGAAAGACTACAAGACAACTGCATTGATAAGCATTCCCGGATTTGCATTACAAATTGCAAATGCATTGTCTGAAATGAATATTGATCCTTGCTCATTGGATTTGAAAACAGGATTGTTTGGCGGTGAAGCATGGAGTGAAAACCTACGTTCCGAAATAGAAAAGGGACTGAATATCAAAGCCTATGATAACTACGGAATAACTGAGCTTATCGGTCCCGGAATATCATATGAATGTGAATACAGAAACGGTCTGCATATAAACGAGGACCACTTTATTGTAGAAGTTATCAATCCTGATACGTTGGAGCCTGTCTCTTTTGGTGAAGAGGGCGAACTGGTATTCACTACTATAACAAAGCAAGGATTTCCTCTCATCCGTTATCGTACCGGGGACATCTCATCTCTTATTGAAGACAGGTGCAAATGCGGAAGGACTTTTGTCAAGATGAAACGGGTCACCGGAAGGACCGACGACATGATGATCATCAACGGAATAAATATCTTTCCTTCCCAGATTGAAGAGTGCCTGCTTCAAATTGAAGGGGTTGAGGCACATTATCAAATCATTCTCGATCGTTTTGCAGGCTCTGATATAATGGAAATACAAGTTGAAGCTACGAACATAATTCAATTTTTTGACAAGGTTGGTTCTATTGAGACGCTTAAAGAAAGAATACAGAAACATATCGAAGACTGCACTCAGATTCGACCAGTTGTCACTTTTGTCGAAAAGAAGTCCATCAAACGCTCAGATGGTAACAAGAGCCGACATGTAATCGACAAAAGGGCAAAATAGTTTTACTTTCCTAGAGAAGTATATTCTTCCATGTGTAGCACCAAACTGTTACTGTTCAGGCCCTAACCCCAAATATAATAACTAATAAATTTGCAAATAATAATATATTTGATTAAAAAACATTTTTATATTTTGATAATGGTGATATAATATCTTAAACTGTTATAAAGGAATTTAAATTTATTTAATCACCTTTATTTGGTTTTGTTTTTTAATCGGCTTGATATAAGCACGACAGACATTGTTAAGTACTTTTGAAAATCATCCTAAATTTGGCATTTGAGAGGAGTTTCATATGAAAATTCTTGTGGTTGATGATGAGCACAATATCGTTGATATTTTAAAAGTTAATCTGGAGAGAGAAGGGTATTCGGTACTTGCCGCCTATGATGGCTTGCAGGCACTGGAAATTGCATCAACGCAGAATCCAGATTTGGTTATTCTTGATTGCATGCTGCCCAAGATGGACGGATTTGATGTTTGCAGAAAGCTTAGACAGCACACCAACATCCCTATTTTGATGTTGACTGCAAAGTCAGAAGAGATAGACAAGGTTCTTGGACTGGAGCTTGGAGCTGACGACTATATAACAAAGCCTTTCAGTGTCCGGGAGGTATTGGCTAGAGTAAAGGCCCAGCTAAGACGTATAACATTTCTCGAGAACTCAAAAGAAGACTCAAGCAAAGTGCTTTCTCTTGGTGATATCGAAATAGACACCGATCGATACGAGATTAAACTTGCAGGTAAAATAATAGAACTTACACTCAGAGAATTTGAACTGGTGTTGTTTTTAGCAAAAAACAAAGGACAGGTATTTTCAAGGGAAGCCCTTCTCGAAAAAGTATGGGGATATGAATATTATGGCGATGTAAGGACAGTGGACGTTACTGTACGAAGAACCAGGGAGAAATTAGAACCTGATCAGCAAAATTATAAATATATCCTGACTAAGCGCGGAGTAGGTTATTATTTTGACTGCTAAAAAGCAGGAAACATTTATTTTGAGCGGGGGAAGTGCAGCTTTTGTCAAAAATACAATCCTTGGGCAATAGTATAATTTCAAATATAGGAAATGCATTTGATTCTGTTTTTTTAATGTTACAAAGACAGCCGGTCTGGTATCTGATTCTTTTGGGGATGCTTTTCGGAATTGTATTTGCCCTTGTTATCAGCAAGTATGTTTTACAACACGTCAAGAACAGGGAATCAAATATTTTAAACTACACCGTCAGTAAATTTATAAACGAGAAGAACAAGGCGGAAGCAATTTTGACGGACTTGGATGTAGGTATTGTTGCGTATGGCAGTGATGGAGTGCTTTTAAACTCTAATCCAGCCTTCTGCAAGATTATGGATGCAACAGAGCCTCCATCAACATTCAAGAAGTTTCTGGTAAAATACGGTCAGAATAACGGGTTGCAGGCCGCAATTCTATTAGGCACAGGTGTAAATGCGGCAATCTTTCAAATTAATGACAGAATTATCAGAATGCGGCTTAAGGAAGCACATCTAGATGAAGGCATCAAGGCTGCAACAATAGTAGTAATCCAGGATATAACCGATCAAGAAAACGAAGAAAAGAGAAGAAAAGAATTTGTTGCAAATGTTTCACACGAACTGAAAACACCTCTTACAACCATAAGAACATACTCAGAATCGCTCCTTGACTGGGGATTGGAAGAGAAAAACAAGGACTCAATCAAAAAAGATGTATATAGGATTCACGAAGACGCTGTAAGAATGGGTACCCTGGTAGAAGACTTGTTATTGTTGTCCAGTATCGACAGCAAAGAGATGAGACCGAACATGGAGCAGCACGACCTGGGTTCAATTGTAAGAGCTATCGTAGACAGAATGCAGATACAGGCGCAGGACAAGAACATTGAACTGAAATGCTATTCTCTGGCAAAGATACCATGGATTTTTGTAAATAGATCATCGATAGAGAGGATTATAATCAATATTCTGAGCAACGCAATCAAATACACAGAGCCAAGCGGCACAGTTACCGTGTATATGGGTGTTTTACTGGAAGATGCATATGTAAAGATTGCAGACACTGGATTTGGAATCGAAAAAGAAAAAATACAGCACATATTCAATCGTTTTTACCGTGTTGATATGACAGGCTCAAGAATGTACGGTGGTACCGGGCTGGGTCTTTCAATAGCAAAGGAACTGGCCGAGCTTCACAGGGGTGAAATAACAGTTAACAGTGTTCTTGGCAAAGGATCGGAGTTTATCTTTAAAATACCTTCAGCAAAAAAAGTATTTGAGGACTCAATTGGATACGTACCATCGAACAATACCAACAATGACATACTTTATAGAATGGCAAAGGAAACATTGCTTGAGAGAGCTAAAAACATTGGGATTGAGTTAGATTCACTAATTTCGAAAGAAGACGAAAGGGCCAAGGAACTTATCAGGCAGACAGTATATATAGATGAATGGGATACACCGGAATAGTATGGAAATTAAATTAACATTACATTAGGACTAAATACTCACATACAGATCAATGCAAAAATATTTTGATTAATACCTGCTTATATGAAGTGTGCAGAGGGATAATATTTGCAAAATAACTTAAATTAAATTCAAAGGGGAAAGACATTGGCAAGTTATATAGTTAAAGGCGGAAAAAGACTGACCGGAGAGGTTTTTGTAAGCGGATCAAAGAATGCCGCCCTTGGAATCATTGCAGCAGCAATGCTGCTGGATGGTCCGTGCAAGATTGAGAATATTCCTGATATTGCAGATGTCAATATAATTATAGAGATATGCAAATCGCTTGGTGCGATAATCACGCATGAGGCAAGCGGAGTTATCAGTGTCGATCCCACGTGCATATTCACATATGAGGCAACACATGAGAAAGCTCGCAGTATAAGAGCGTCATATTATCTGATGGGAGCCTTGCTCGGCAAATTCAAAAGGACAAGTCTTTATATGCCGGGTGGCTGTGATTTTGGAACGAGACCCATAGACCAGCATTTAAAGGGATTTGCGGCATTGGGTGCCAAGCATACCATTGAGTTCGGCAAAATCAATCTTGAAGCCGAAAATCTTATAGGAGATCATGTATATTTTGATGTCGTCAGCGTAGGATCGACAATCAACCTTATGATAGCAGCTACCAAGGCACAAGGAGTGACGGTTATAGAAAACGCTGCAAGAGAGCCTCATATCGTTGACCTTGCGAACTTTTTGAACACAATGGGTGCGAATATAAAGGGAGCTGGAACAGACGTCATTAAAATCACAGGTGTTCCTTTATTGCCTGGCAACAGTACTTATGCTGTTATTCCAGACCAGATTGAAGCCGGTACATTTATGATTGCTGCAGCAGCGACATGTGGTGATGTAGTAATTAAGAATCTTATTCCGAAACATATGGAGCCTCTTTCGGCCAAGCTTGAAGAGATGGGAGTTAACATAGAGTCAGGCGATGACTGGATTAGTGTCAGGATGGACAAGAGGTGCGACCTGCAGGCTACTAACTTCAAGACCATGCCTTACCCTGGATTTCCAACTGATCTTCAGCCACAAGCTACAGTGCTTTTAAGCATTGCGAAAGGTACAGGAAGAATGAACGAGAACGTATGGGAAAACAGATTCCAATATGTTGATGATCTTAAGATGATGGGCGCAGACATACTCGTAGCAGGCAAAGTTGCTATTGTGGAAGGTCCTGCAAATCTTACAGGCGCAAAGGTTACTGCACATGACCTCAGGGCAGGTGCAGCGATGGTTATAGCAGGACTTGCTGCAGAAGGCTCAACCGAGGTATGTGAAATACGTGCGATTGAGCGTGGATATGAGAATTTTGTAAGCAAGCTTCGTGTACTTGGTGCCGATATTTCAAAGATAGAGAACTGACATGATGAAAATTTGTGCCCTTTATAGCGGCAGTAGCGGAAATTCCATATTTATCTCAAACAAGGACAGAAATTTTGTTTCCTATAATATTTTATCCGGTGTCGAGCTCAAAAACGGCACCAATATTCTTGTCGATGCAGGAATGAACGGGAAGCAGATGCAGATAGCCATGAATGCGATCGGTGAATCCATGGATGAAGTCCACGGAATCTTGATTACGCACGAACATATAGATCACATGCGCGGAATAGGCGTAATAATGAGGAGACACGGTATTCCGATCTATGTCAATGCCAAAACATGGCAAAGAATGCAAAATATGCAGATAGGTGATATTCCTGATAAACTGGTCAATATCATTAAAAGTGGAAAGACCTTTGAAATAAGAGACCTGGTTATCGAGAGTTTCCGGACACCACATGATGCAATCGAATCTGTTGGTTATCGAATTATCGGCAGTCAGAAATCCGTTTCTGTTTTTACTGATATTGGAGAGGTTCAAGAGGAGATGTTTGAAAGCGTAGCCGGCAGCGATGCGATTTTCATCGAATCCAATTATGATACAAAGATGCTGTGGGAAGGATCTTATCCTTACATGCTGAAGAAACGTATTGATTCTTCAAAGGGACATCTATCAAACGAGGATTGTGCGAAGACTATCGTGAGACTTCTTGAGAGAGGTACGACGAAATTCGTGCTTTCCCATTTAAGCCAGGAGAATAATCTCCCCTCGGTGGCACTTAAAACAACAACTGACAGCCTGTTGAACGTCGGAGCCAGAATCGGATCAGATCTGGAAGTTATTGTTGCGAAACGTTCTTGCGTTAGCACACCTTGGATTTTGTAGATGAGAATATCAATAATTGCAGTGGGAAAGATAAAGGAAGACTGGCTAAAGGCGGGCATTGCAGAGTATTCGAAACGCATTTCCAGATTTTGCGAAATCGAGATAACGGAAGTCCCGGACGCGCCTGAAGGTGACAGCATCGACAAGTCGCTCGAGCAGGAAGGCAGGAAAATGCTTTCCAAGATCAAAGACAGCGATTTTGTTGTCGCTCTTGATGTAAATGGCGAAAAACAATCATCTGTTACATTGTCAAAAAGTCTGATTCGCTGGCTTGATGAAAGCGGAGCACGTGTCACTTTTCTGATTGCAGGTTCAAATGGATACCTTCCGGAGGTTCTTGTAAGGGCAAACGAGAGGATTAGCTTGTCAGAATTGACTTTTCCTCATCAATTAACCAGGCTTATATTCCTTGAGCAGATATTCCGGGCGTTTAAGATATCAAAAGGCGAGAAATACCACAAATGATGCGCCATTGGCAATAGAATCGAACCATTTACATCATTCATAAAATAAGAACCATTAATTAAAAATAACCATTAATAAAACACAATGAATACATAAAACATATAACAAATTACGTTAAAAAAAAGAACCCTTAAGAATACACAATGAATACATAAATCATATAACATATTACATTAAAAAAAGAACAATTAAGAATACACAGAACATTGATGAAATAAACATATTTATATTGGACGGAGAAAATTTTCAAATGAGCATAGTTACAGTAGAACAGGTATCACATTCGTTCGGCGGACGACAAATCCTCGAAAACGCTTCTTTCAGACTGCTTAACGGCGAGCACGTAGGGCTAATCGGCGCTAACGGCGAGGGCAAGTCCACATTTCTTAACATTCTTATCGGCAAGATGGTGCCAGAGAAGGGGAAGGTGTCCTGGTGCAACAGAATAACAATCGGCTACCTCGACCAGTTCCTCGTTCTCGAAAAGGGCAAGACCATACGCGAGATATTACAAGGTGCATTCCAGTATCTGTTCGACCTTGAGCAGGAGATGCTTGCAATCTACGAACGTATGGGAGAAGCGGACGCGAATGAACTGGACAAAATGATGGAGGACGTGGGCGATATTGGAACGATGCTTGAGGCGAACGGATTCTACCATATCGATTCAAAAATCGAGGAGATAGCCAATGGCCTTGGGCTTGGAGAAATAGGTCTGAACCGTGATGTAAGCGAACTCAGTGGAGGGCAGAGGGCCAAAGTTCTTCTAACAAAGCTGTTGCTTCAAAACCCCATGATTCTTATACTTGACGAGCCGACCAACTTTTTGGATGACAACCATATCAGCTGGCTCAAGACCTACCTGAACAATTACCAGAATGCATTCATACTCGTATCTCATGACATACCATTCCTGAACGATGTTGTGAACGTCATATTTCATGTAGAGAATGCCAGATTGACCCGATATTCCGGAGACTATGAATTTTTCCAGAAAATGTACGACCTTAAGAAACAACAGCTCGAAAATGCATACCAGAAGCAGCAAAAAGAGATTGACAAACTTGAGGATTTCATAGCAAGGAACAAGGCCAGGGTAGCTACGAGCAACATGGCAAAAGGCCGTCAGAAGAAGCTTGACAAAATGGATATAATTGAGCTTTCACGCGAAAAACCAAAGCCGACATTTAATTTTTCAGAGGCCAGAACACCGGGCAAAATCCTTTTCAAAGGTGAAGATCTCGTAATTGGATATGATGAACCATTAACCAGGAAAGTGCAATTCGAATTCGAACGCGGCAAAAAGATAGCGGTCAAAGGTGTTAACGGACTTGGTAAGACAACGCTTCTAAGAACCATACTGGGTGAAATACCTCCGCTGTCTGGCAAAATCCACAGGGATTCTTTTTTGATTCCAGGGTACTATGCACAGGAGGACAGCTGCAACAGCCGCAAAACCGCAATGGAGGAGATCTGGGACAACAACCCGTCGATGAGCAACGGCGAGGTGCGGTCCGCTCTTGCAAAATGTGGCCTCACCAACCAGCACATTACTAGCCAGATGCAGGTATTAAGCGGAGGTGAATGCGTGAAAGTACGACTTTGCAACCTTATGCTGCTCCAGTATAACTGTCTTCTTCTTGACGAGCCGACAAATCACCTGGACATCGATGCCAAGGCAGAACTAAAAAGGGCTCTGCAAGCTTTTAAAGGCTCGATAATCCTTGTCTGCCACGAACCTGAATTCTACTTAGACTGGGTCGATGAAATATGGGATGTACAGGAATGGTCGGCAAGGGCATAGATATCCATAACATCTTGAGTAATATCCACATATCTCCAACTGTATCTAAAGGCATTTTTCTTATGATGCCTAAAAATTTCGGTATCATATAAAAATACTAATATTAGCATGAATGTTCATAAATTATTCAGTTATTTTCAGCCCCTTTTCGTGAAATAATCGTATTTTCAATAATACGAAAAAAGATGCGAAAAAGGGGTTGTTTTATTTTTTCTCGATGGTAAAATACGCGCATAGAAAAAAATAAGCTTTAGGTTTGTTTTATAGCAAACTTGCTATTATATTATTTTGAGATGATGGAATAATTTGCCGGATGAGTTTTGATGGCATATCCTGTTTCAAAACGCGATATGAACGAATCTGTGTTTTTAGAGTAAATGATGATTGTCTCTAAACGGAAGACTCGTTCAGGAAGAGAAACGCTTATGAGTTTTAATGGATTCAAAGAATCTGATGCCGATGGCAGGCAAAAACGCAAAAGTATTGACGCAACCCTCGAAAATCCGGGAGAAGGCATTAATCCCGAAACAGTCTACCTTTATGTCGGCAAACCCTTCCGCTGGTGGTGGGAGCTCGTCAGGCCGGTTCGCTATAAATTCATTATTGCGGTTGTTTTAACAACAATTTCCATGTCCATGGTTACCATAGGAGCTACAGTTGCAGGATGGTTTGTGGACGATGTCTATGGCAAGGGTGATACATCTAAAATCCTGTTTTATTGTCTGTTATTGGTTTTGGTACCTGTAATTCGCAGCATACTGGGACTTGTATATCGTTTTTTATATGAGATTTGCTCACAAGACCTTCTTTTACGACTCAGAGCAGGAGTTTACAGACATTTGCAAGACATGGATGGTCCGTTCTATGACAAGACAAGTGTCGGGGATCTGATGTCACGTATGACCGGAGACCTTGACATGGTCAGACATAGTACGGCTTATGTTGTTGTTGCTTGTCTGGAGCAATTTATTATATTTACGGTCGGACTCCTTTTCATATTTTCGATTAACTGGATACTTGCATTGACTGCGCTTGCGTTTTCACCTTTTATAATTTTCATTACCACACGTTTCAGCAAAGAGGTCCGCCCTGTTTGGGACCAGGTCCGCAAGCAGTTTTCATTCCTTAATGCCGCAGTACAGCAAAATATAAGCGGAAACCGTATTGTTAAGGCATTTGTGCGAGCAGACTACGAGACTGAGAAGTTCGAAAAACAAAATGACAGCTACCGCAAAATTAATCTCAAGAGTGTTGCTGTCTGGATAAAATACATACCTGCCCTTGATGGACTGGCTAATTTTCTAACCATCCCGGTTATTTTAGTCGGGGGAATTCTTGTTATCAAGGGGCAGATGACGCTAGGCGGGCTGGTAGCATTCAACGGGCTGCTTTTTGTCATTAGCAACCCCATGCGTTCTGTAGGCGGACTGATTAACGAGGTGCAGAGATTTGCAGCATCGGCCGAGAAAATAATCGAACTGCTAATGGAGAAGGCTGACGTGTCGCCAAAAGAAAATTCTGCGAAAGTGAAAGAGAATACAAAAAAAGACAAAGCGGAAAGCAATACGACAGAAGACAGTAAAACAGAAAATTACAATACATCAAGCGGTATTGGAAATTTGACCGAAGGGTTAAGCCATACAATAACTGAAGGTGATTCCGAGAGCGTTCAATCGGTTGTATTTGATCATGTTTATTTTCAATATTTTGCAAACAGGGTAAGGCATGCAAAGATGGATTCGCTGACCGGAGACAATAGCGACAAGGAGGATTTCGATTCGGAATATGTCTTGAAGGACATCTCATTTGCTGCCCGGAAAGGCGAGACAATCGGAATAATAGGTTCCACAGGAAGCGGCAAAACGACTCTCATCAATCTGATTGCAAGATTTTTTGATGCTACCAAGGGACATGTTCTTGTAAACGGCAAAAATGTCAAGGATTACTCGCTGCTGGATCTTCGCCGAAATATAGGGATTGTAATGCAGGAGGTTTTTCTTTTTTCCGATACAGTCGAGGGGAATATTGCCTACGGAAATGTAAATGCACCGATAGAAGATGTTTACCGGTATGCCAAAATAGCACAGGCGGACCAGTTTATAAGCAAAATGCCGGAAGGTTACGATACAATTATCGGCGAGCGCGGGGTTGGCCTTTCAGGTGGACAACGTCAGAGGATTGCTCTTGCCAGGGCGTTATGTGTAGACCCGGACATTTTGATTCTGGACGATACAACCTCGGCCATTGACATGGAGACAGAATTTGAAATACAGAAAGGGCTTGACCGGATTTTTAGTGATAGAACTGTATTTGTTGTAGCACATCGGATATCTTCAGTCAGAAAAGCCGACAGGATAATAGTGCTTGATAAGGGCATGATGGCAGAAACCGGCAATCATGAGGAGTTAATCGCAAAAAAGGGAATATATTATAATGTATATATGACTCAGTCAGGCCTCTTTGACGATAACTGTTCAGAATGCGAGGTGGGTGCATAATGGCCAGAAACAAATATGATATTGACGAAGAACTGGACACCCCGTTTAATTACTCGCAAATGAAAAGGATTGGCGGATATATGAAGCCATACCTCAGGAAGATACTCTTTGCTCTGACGGTTATGATTGTTTCAAGCGCCCTGAGCCTTCTTTCACCTATGATTTTAATGATTGTCATCAATAAGTATATCCCCGGAAAAGACATTAACGGGATACTTTTCATGTCAGCGGTTTTTACCGGAATTGTCATAATTTGCGCAGCTCTTTTTGCAGTACGTACTAAATTCATAAATGTTGTCGGACAGGGAATAATACACGATATACGCCTTGATATGTTCAAGCATCTTCAGAAATTGCCATTTGCATACTTTGACGACCGTCCGCATGGGAAGATACTCGTCAGAATTGTGAATTATGTAAACAATATAAGCGATCTTTTATCAAACGGAATAGTGAATGTTATTGTTGAGCTGATCAGCCTTTTTATTATTTTTGCGTACATGCTTTTTATCAGTCCCACACTGACATTATACGCGATGGCTGGAATACCGTTTTTTGTAATAGGTATGTGGACGATTAAGAATCTTCAAAGAAAAGCCCAGCAGCTGCTCAGCCGGAAAATGTCGAATATGAACGCCTACACACAGGAGAGCCTTATTGGAATGAAAGTAACGCAGGCTTTTGTACGCGAAGAGGAGAATCGTAGAATTTTCCACAAGCTGTCATCGGATTATAGACGGGCCTGGCTTAGATCTGTAATGCTTAATCTGATTATGTGGCCATATATAGATATTGTGACCAACATTACAATTGCTGTGCTGTATTCCGCAGGCGCCCTATGGCTTGCATCCTCTACGGGCAAGATGCTTGAAGTTGGAATAATTGTTGCATTCGTCGGTTATGTTTGGAGGTTTTGGGGACCCATAAACACCTTGGCGTCCTTTTATTCACAGATTATGAACTCCGCTGCATATGTAGAAAGGATTTTTGAGTTTTTGGACGAACCTGTTACTATCACCGATGAAGCAGATGCTACAGCACTTCCGGAGATAAAAGGGGAGATACGGTTCGAGAATGTTACATTCTGGTACGAAGAAGGTGTTCCGATTCTTGAGAACGTAACATTTAGCGCCCGTCAGGGTGAGTCGATTGCGCTTGTAGGACCCACAGGTGCAGGCAAATCAACTATAGTCAACTTGCTAAGCCGGTTTTATGACATACAAGGCGGTGAGATTTTAATTGACGGAAACGATATCAAGAAAGTCACTCTGGACTCGCTCAGAAGGCAGATGGGAATTATGCTTCAGGACCCGTTCCTTTTTCCCGGCACAATTATAGAGAACATAAGATACGGGAGACTCGACGCCAGCGACGAAGAATGCATAAAAGCGGCTAAAGCTGTTTGCGCACATGAATTCATTTCGAAATTTAATAATGGATATAACACAGTAATCAACGAACAGGGCAGCGGAGTTTCCGCAGGAGAGAAACAACTGATATCTTTTGCCAGGGTGCTCCTTTCTAATCCTAGAATCCTGATTTTGGATGAAGCAACCGCGAGCATTGACACGCAGACCGAGGTCGCTCTTCAGAAGGGGCTGAATGAATTGCTTAAAGGAAGAACCTCGTTTATTATAGCCCACCGTCTGTCGACAATCCGCAGAGTCTCTAAAATCATGTATATTGCGGATAAATCGATAATCGAAAGCGGCACTCACGATGAACTGGTTGCATCGAAAGGATTGTACAATGACCTTTACCAAAGCCAGTTCCTGGCACTAAAATAGTTGTGGCGAATTTTAGTCTTTACTCATGATGATTTCTGGCATGTTCGTTGGTTTTTGGATGTTAATTAGTTAAACCTATTACACAACAGGGAGTGTCATTTTCACAAAATAAATCCCGTTTTTATAGTAAATTATGCAAAATTGCTATACTATAAACGTTTGCAAAAAACCACTAAATGAGATAGAATCATTTTGATACGAAATTATTAGCCCGAGAGGGCAATTTACAGGAGGAAATAGACATGGCAATTAAAGTAGGTATCAATGGTTTTGGCCGTATAGGCCGTATGGTATTTCAAGCGATTTGTGACCAGGGACTGCTCGGTAAAGAGATCGATGTAGTAGCTGTTGTTGACATTTCAACCGATGCAGATTATTTTGCATACCAGATGAAATATGATTCTGTACAAGGCAAATTCAAGCACTCCGTAACCACTAAGAAAAGTTCAGCAGAAGCTGCAGGCAACGATGTTATCGTTGTTAACGGCAACGAAGTGAAGTGCGTTATGGCTCAGAGAAATCCTGCCGATCTTCCATGGGGAGCTCTCGGAGTAGATTATGTAATCGAATCCACAGGACTTTTCACAGACCTTGAGAAGGCTAACGGGCATATTGTAGCCGGAGCAAAGAAAGTAATTATTTCCGCACCGGGTAAAGGCGGAGTCAAGACAATAGTCATGGGTGTCAATGAGAACGAATATGACGCAGCAGCTCACAATGTAGTATCCAACGCATCCTGCACAACCAACTGTCTCGCACCGGTCGTTCATGTAATACTTAAAGAGGGACTTGGGATCGAAACAGGATTGATGACAACAATACATTCATACACAGCAACACAGAAGACAGTTGACGGTCCTTCAATGAAGGATTGGAGAGGCGGACGCGCAGCTGCTATCAACATAATCCCTTCAACAACCGGAGCAGCCAAGGCGGTCGGAGAGGTTTTACCTGTAACCAAAGGCAAGCTTACCGGCATGGCTTTCAGAGTTCCCACACCTGACGTTTCAGTAGTTGACCTTACAATAAGAACTGAGAAAGACACATCAATCGAAGAGATTGATGCAATGCTTAAGAATGCATCCAATACATATATGAGTGGAATCCTGGGCTTCACAGACGAAGAACTCGTTTCAACAGATTTTATTCACGACCAGCGTTCATCTATCTATGACTCTCTTGCTACATTACAGAACAACCTTAAAGGAGAGAAGAGATTCTTCAAGATCGTTTCTTGGTATGACAACGAGTGGGGATACTCGAACCGTGTTGTCGATCTTGTGAAATTCATGGCCAAGAAAGACAATGCATAATTAAATTGTCAACTTGTAGCTTTGATTTTTCAAATAGAAAATTTAGATAAACATGTTTTTACATAATAATTTATGTAAAATAATCTAAGTATATATTGGAATAATCATAGTATTGGGATTTATATTTAACGAAAAAACAAAAAAATATTGAAAAAGTACAACTTTTTCGATATTTTTTTTGTTTTTATGAATGTTTTTGAAATTTTGTGGTAAAATATAAATCAATAACTCAAGCAATGAGTAAAAAAGGAGAGAACACACAACGTGGATGTAGACAGTAGCACCCTGATTCTGAGTCAGGTCGTGATGGCGGTACAATCATCTGATACCCAGCTTCGTATACTTTTTAATATTATAGTTCTGATATTACTAATATTGTTCAACGCAGCTTTTGCCGCTTCAGAGATGGCGGTGATAACTCTTAATGACAATCATGTCAAGAAAATGGCTGAAGAAGGCGACAAGAATTCCAAACGAATTTTAAAATTCATCGAGAAGCCCACAAATTTCCTGTCTACTATTCAGGTTGGAATTACATTTGCTGGTTTTTTTGCAAGTGCATTTGCTGCAGATAAATTTGCACCTATGCTGACTCGGGCGATAGACCCCGGACAGACGCTGCCATGGCTTAGCACGGTCTCGGTAGTTGTCATAACTATGATCCTGTCATATGTTTCGCTGGTCTTCGGGGAACTTGTTCCGAAGCGAGTAGCTATGAAATCACCATATGCAGTTATAAAGTATACTTTGGGCCTGTTGATTTTTACAGGGACGATTCTAAAACCATTTGTGAAGTTTTTAACATTTTCCACAAATCTTGTCTTGCGTGCATTCGGAATCAATCCATCAGAACGCGAGCGAAAAGTAACTGAAGAAGAGATACGCATGATGGTTAATGTTGGCCGTGAGACCGGTACCATTCACGAAACAGAATTGGAAATGATAGAGAATATTTTTGATTTCAACGACACCCAGGTATCACAGATTATGACGCATCGTACTGACCTTGTCTCACTGGATTGTGATGCAACTTTCGACGAGGTTGTTACGCTTGCAGTCCACGAGAAATTCACACGAATACCGGTATATAAGGATTCCATCGATAACATCATCGGTATTTTGCATATCAAGGATTTATTGTCCATAGCAGTAGATGGAATGTCCGGACCTTTCAAACTTGAACAGATTATACGTGAGCCTCTTTTTGTACCTGAAACGAAGACAATTGATGAGGCGTTCAGAGAAATGCAGACGGAACATGTCCAGATAGCTGTTGTAATAGACGAATACGGCGGAACTGCGGGCATAATTACAGTTGAAGATTTACTTGAAGAGATAGTAGGCAATATGCAGGATGAATACGATGAAGAGGATGAGGAGATAGTAAGAGAAGACGAGAATACTCTGATTGTGGAAGGCAAAACAGCACTTGATGAGATTTCCGACGAGCTCGATATAGAAATTCCTGAAGACCGTGACTATGATACAATCGCCGGTATGTTCATTGATATACTGGGGAGAATTCCCGATGAGGACGAGCAGCCCGAGGTAACCTATTCAAACCTCACAATGAGAGTAATGGAAATGGATGACAGGCGGATATCAAAAATCAAAATAACAGTTAACAACCCCGAACAGTCTGCCATCCAGGGTGAAGAGCCTACCAAGTCCGAGCAGGGAAGCAGAAACTCCAACGGGAACGAAAACTCCAACGGAAACAAAAACTCCAACAAAAGCGGAAACGGAAACTCAAACGGAAACGATAGCAAAGAGGACTATGAATTAAAGAAAATCGATTTACTGAAAAGTCCCGGTAATAACAGGAAATAAATGGAGACATGATTAATGGCTAGATATGGGTACATAAGACTTGACAACCAGGACCCGGATGTTGCGAGGCAGGCCTCACAGCTAGACAGCATCGGTGGATTTGACAAAATATTCGTTGAGAAAAAAAATACAGTACCAAGACACAATAAAATCCCTGATCAGCTCGAAAGGGCGATATCAATTTTGTCAAAGGGCGATATTCTATATGTTGCCTCAATTGATCGATTTTGTAATAAAATCGGTGAATTCATTGAGCAGACAGAACTTGTGTTATCCAAAGGCGCTGACCTTGTGTGCCTGGAAGCATCGTTTGACACCAGGAATACGGCCTCCAAGAATTCTATAAAAATGATAAAATCGCTATATGAATTAGATGTAAGAACAATGTCACGAAAGAAAAAAGAAGGGATACGCATAGCAAAAGAAAGCGGAAAGCGTATCGGAAGGCCTACAGTAAGCATCCCCGTGGGATTTCGGAAAATATGCCAACAGTGGGCTTCAGGAGAAATATCGGGTATAGAGGCAATAAGACTTGCCGAAATGAAAAGCACCACATTCTACGCAAAAGCCGTTCAAATGGGATTCAGCCGAAATAAAAAATGAAATGACTTCGTTTTGGCTAATGATTATCCTAACATGAATCGTTTGCTGTAAAACTCATAAGACAAACTATTTTATTTTATTTAAAATCATATACCATAAATCGTTTGCTATATTAATTATTATGACTTTTACAAGCCCGATAATGGCGAAAAATAACACATAATATAATAATTTTGTAAATTCAAAAGACAATGTTGTACAAAAGACACTTCTGCGTGTATAATATCATTTGTTGCACCTTGCAGATAAATTTGCATTGTATGTGAAATCATATTATAAAGGATGGAATAAAAATGGAAAATCCCGAAAAATGGAACTCGGAAGAGAAGCATCTTGAGCGTAAAAGAAGACTTGAAAGCCTTAAAGCAAGAGATGGTGGTAAAGCCCCGATTAAGAAGTCAGGTGTAGTGACGCGTATTGTTTTACCTATCCTGGTTGTTGTCCTCGTTTTAGCAGTCGGTGTATGGGCTGCAATTCAATATGCTGTTCCACAGAAACTTTTTCCACCGATGACGATAGGTTCTCAGAAAGTATCAAGCGTTGAATTCAGCTTTTACTACTCTAATGTTCTTCAGCAGTTGCAGATTGACAAGACAACAGCAGAAGGCAAGACTAAGCTGGCAGCTCTTTGTACCGAAGAAGGTTTTAAAGACAAGACATGGAAACAATACGCTTTCGACCTTGCAGCTAAGGCAATAACTGAAAGCCAGATACAGTATGATCTTGCAATGACCGCGAAATTCAAGCTTACCGATGCAGATGCAAAAGGTGTAGATGATATTTTCGCCAATCTTATCAAGGACAAGGGCGGAGCCGTTCAAGCAGACAAGTTCCTGGTTGATACATTCGGACAGAATGTAACAGTGAAGACACTTAAGCCTGTCATCGTAAAATCCACAATTGCCAGCAAGTACGCAGAGAAGGCCGTTACCGATACTACAATAAGCGATACTGCTATCCAGAATGAATACAAGGCGAATGTTGACAAGTATGACACAGTTACATTCAGGCTTGCTTATTTTGCACTGGAAACCAAGGAGACTGCCACCGATGCCGAAAAAGCCAAGTTTGATGCAAAGGCAAAGGCCGATGCAGAAGCCTTTTTAGTCAAAGCAACCGACGAGAAAACCTTCAAGAAACTCGCTGACGAGAAGACTGCAGCCGACAAGAAAATTACTGACGCAAAGACTGCTGCAGACGAAAAGGCTAAATACGCCGCTATGACCGCCGAAGAGAAGAAAACGGCAGATGCAGCAAAGGTAACAGCTGATAAGACAAAGGCTGATGCCGAAAAGGCGAAAACCGACAAAATAGCTACAATGACAGCTGACGAGAAGAAAGCATACGATGCTGGAATTGCAAATCAGGATACGACAATAGTATACTCTCTTAAGAAAGAAAATCTTGACGGCGCCAGCCCGGAACTTGGAACATGGGCGTTTGACAAGGCAAGGAAACTTGGAGACAAGAAAGCATTCTTATCACAAGGCGGATATTACGCCATATATTTTGTTGTAAGAGAAGACAAGTCAACACTTCCTTCCGCCAGACATATTCTTGTTTCCCCGAATGCTAAAATCACTCCGGCAGCACAAGGAGACATCCCTAAGTTTTCTGCCGCTGAATGGGCAGCAGCAAGAACCAAGGCACAGGATTTATTAAAACAATGTGTATCACTTGATAAATTCAAAGAGCTGGTTACTAAAAGTTCAGATGATCCAGGATCGAAAGAGACTGGCGGACTTTATGAGCAAGTCAAAAGAGGCTCAATGCAGCCGGAATTCAATGACTGGGTATTCGATCCAATACGAAAAGTCGGTGATCAAGGACTTGTCAGAACTGATTATGGATTTCATATAATGAGATTTGAAGGCATGACAACCAAGACATCAGTCGATCTAAACAAGGACGCAATCAAAGCAGTATTAGCGCAGGGCGTTTATACAGCAAAGGTCGAAGAACTCAAGAAAGACAGTAAATACAAGTACAAAATCAGCGATTATGGAGTAAAGTTGATAGAACTATAAGTTTTGTAAGTATCTAATTCAACAGCAATAACAACAACCACAGTATTAGCAACAATAATAACAACAATATTGCGACCATAATATAAACAAAAAATACCAGCAGCTGCAGCAATACCATTAATAGATTAAAAAAGCAAGAACTGAATTGATTTTCGGTTCTTGCTTTTTTGATGGGAGTTTTTGTCAGTTAACAAAACTCCCGTGCTACTTCTGCCTGCGGAAGTCGGTTGGTAGACTAGAAGTCTTTTGCTTGAATTGTCTGGAAAAGAAGAAAACATTACTATAACCACATTCGATTGCAATCTCCGAGACTGTTTTACCGGAGTAAAGCAAAAAATTCTTTGCCCTTTTCATACGCAATTCAATCTGAAACTCCTTGACGCTCATTCCGGTCGCCTTGGTAACAAGACGATTTATTGTGCACTGATGATAACAGAAAATTTTTGCCATTTCTGAAATGGTCACTTTTTTATCGATGTTTTCTGCAATAAATTTCAGAATCATATTAACATCGGTTTTTTTGGCACCGCTTGACTCTTTAAAGTAAAGAACGTTCAACAAAAAGGATTTAAGGAGTGAATCACAATATGCCTTTGAAGTGATTGTAGAGTCCTTATAAGAGTCAATCATCTCTCTTATCAAATATTCATGGCCTGTGTTCGCTAATAAATTAATTTTAGGACTGAGCATTTCGGTGAACTCTTTTTTTTGATTAGAAGAGACTTCAAATCGATTTCCTGTTGATTCGTCAAAAAATATGAAATCTATTCCTGATAATACAAATGGATCCATACAATCAGCCACAATTATATTTGCTGTTCCTTCAGGACAAAAAAACAAATCGCCAGCTAGCGCTTCATAACAGATTCCATCTATATAGAAACTGCCCTTACCGCTATGTACATATAAGAAGTACGGATTTGAAAAAACCCTTTCGCCCGTCCGAAAAGAACTAGCGCAAGGATATAAGTTAATCATAATCATTTTGGGATCAAGTAAATCGGTTTGCATTAATATAACCACCTCTATAAATAAAGTATCGTTTTACAGCCCTTAATATCGTATAATAGCAAAGAATTATATAATATATAGTGTTAAAATTATATTTTTAACAATACTTCAACTAATAATATCTTATCCCAAATTAAAATGCATTTCAATAGAAATGCGTTAAAAATATAAATAAATAATTGAAAACTGCATTTTAAAGCACTATTTAAAGGTGTATAATAATTAAATAGTATAAACAACATATAATTATCTAAAACAATATTTTACAAAAGCATATCCTGCAGGCAGGATTTTAAAATCAAGTGGAGGTTTATCATGGTTCAGATAAGAAAAGCAACAGAAACAATGACTGCAAAAGAAAGAGTAAAAAATACTTTTTTACTAGAGAAAACTGACAGAGTCACTATTGGGTATGAAGCGAATCCTGTAATCCACAAAAAGGTAGCTGATGCACTCGGTATCGAAAACGGAGATTACGAAAAGGTGTTCAAGGCTCTAGGAGTTGATTACCGAGGAGTTGGCGCACCATATACCGGTCCTTCTCTTTTTGCTGATATACCGGGTAGAGAAAGAAACCCTCTCGATGGATTTGTAATGAGGTGGGTAGAAAATGAATCCGGCGGATACTGGGATTTTTGCGATTTTCCACTGCAGGGTGCAAGTGAAGATGCAATACTTAATTTCCCGGTTCCAAACCCCGACCACTTTAACTTTGATATTGTAAAGGATATGATTGAATATAACAAGGATTATGCCATATACATAGGTGGTGCCGGCGTTCCTGACATTATAAACTCAACAGGCAGAATAATGGGAATGGAGGACACGCTTGTTAACATTATGCTTGAAGACGAGGCGACGCTTGCTTTTATAGATAAAAGAATGGACTGGCAGATCAAGGTCATGGAGAGAATCCTGTCAGAAAACAAAGGCAAGGTGGATTTTATGTGGCTTGGCGAGGACCTTGGCACACAACATGCACCGATGATAAGTCTTGATTTGTACCGGAAAGTACTTAAGCCGATTCACAAGAGATTTGTCGATCTGGCAAAAGCGTATAAAATACCGTCCTTGATACATACATGTGGAAGCTCAAGCTGGGCGTATGAAGATTTTATAGAGATGGGCGTAACGGCGGTGGATACTTTACAGCCTGAAGCGACAAATATGTCCCCGGAATATCTCAAAGAAAAATTTGGCGGCAGACTTTCGTTTCGCGGATGCATATCGACAGCAGGACCGTTGGCATATGGTACGGTGACTGAAACTGTAGAAACCGTTAAGCGCACACTTGACATTATGATGAAAGGTTATGGATATCATTTTGCGCCAACACACATGATACAGGACAATACACCGGTAGAAAACGTGATTGCAATGTATCAGACCGCCCACGATTTTGGGACCTATTAAAGTTTAACCTATTTAGAGTTGAATTATGATATTAGTATAGATTGGCAACAAATAAGGGCTATAGCTATTGACATATAGTAAAAATAGACATACAATTAAGTTAGTAGATTGGTACTGGTACCGGTAAAGTTTTTGAAACTTGGAAAGTAACATTTAGGTATGAAGAAAACAAACTCTTGTCAGAGTGGCTTACGCCAAAAGTTGTTACGCTAAAGAACGGTTTCCCGTGTTATCAATTGTTTCATAGGATGTCAATTTTAACTTGCCATAGAGTTATTTCTAATTGACAAACACGGCTACATCTAAAACTGCAACGCAATAATAATTGTTAAGGCAAGCCACAAACGACAGAAGGTTCGTTTGCAGGATTGTTTTGCGATTCGTTTCTTATCAGAAAAAATGAAATTCGATCAAATAATACGAGATATTCCCGCAAACAAATCAAGGGCTTGTTTTGCGCCCCTCAATATCACGAAATGTGATATATATTAAAGTTTTTAATGCAGTTTACTGCTTTAGAAAAATATAAGAAAAGGAGAATAGAATTATGAAAAAACTATTGGTATTTGTAATGGTATTTGCACTCCTCAGTATGGCAATTTCAGGTTGTGCCACACCTACTTCAACAACTTCAAGCAGTGCAAGCAGTGCCGCAGCCAAAGAAACCTTTAACCTTAAATTATGGGGTTCTCAGGAAGATCAAGCTATGCTCCTGACCATGGTTAATGCTTTCAAGGCAGCCAACACCGATGCGAATTACAACATTACTCTCGGTGTAGTGGGCGAAGGTGAAGCTAAAACTAAATTTCTGGAGGACCCTGCGGCCGCTGCGGATGTATTTCAGTTCGCTAACGACCAGATCAACGATCTTGTAAAAGCAGGAGCTTTATACGAGATCACACGTAACAAGGATGCTGTTATTGCAGCAAACCTTGCCAGCTCAATCGAAGCGTCCACAGTGGGCGGCAAGCTTTATGCATACCCTTCGACGGCTGACAACGGCTATTTCATGTACTACGACAAGAGTATTTTTACCGAAGAGGATGTCAAGAGTCTTGACAAGATGCTAGAGGTAGCCAAAGCAAAAAACCGCAAAGTATTCATGGATGTCTCTAACGGGTGGTACATCGCTTCGTTCTTCCTGGGTGCAGGATGTAAACTTACTGTAGCAAACGGCAAGCAGGTTTGCGATTTCAACAATGCAAACGGGGTTCTTGCGGGCGAGGCAATCAAGGCTTTCACAGCAAACAGCGCATTTAAAACAGGTGATGATGCATTACTTACAGGCGGTATGGGCACAACTATAGCGGCAGGAGTAAGTGGAACATGGAACGCAGCTGCAATATCAGCAAAACTCGGTGCGAATTATGCCGCCACCAAGCTGCCTAGTTTTAATCTTGGAGGCAAGCAGACTCAAATGAGCAGTTTTGCAGGTTTTAAACTGGTTGGCGTGAATAGCCAGACAGACAGTCCTATAGCTGCCATGATGCTTGCTGAGTGGCTAACAAATGAGGCAAACCAAGTAACCAGATTTACCACAAGACAGATGGGTCCATCCAATAAAATCGCTGCTGAAAACGCAGCTGTGAAGGCGAATGTTGCACTCGCCGCGCTTGCCATGCAGAATCAGTATGCTGTCTCACAGAAAGATGTTCTGGGGACCTACTGGGCTCCAGCTGAAGCTTTCGGAACTGATATGGAAGCCAAAAAATATACTGGAACAATGAAATCGCAACTAGACAAAATGGTAGAACAGATTCAAAAATAAACAATTGATTGATAATGAATATATTTTTAATCATTGAACAAGAACTTATGAATGTTTTAAAGATTTAGGGCTGTGTGTCTTCTTATTTTGACAGTAAAAGATATTTAGAGATTTTTTGATTACTGAAACTTCAAGGCATTTTTTAGTTCGTATTCTTTGGATTTCAACAAAAATGTTACGGTGTAAGACATGGATCTTACACCGTAACTTCCATAAAACGAAGAGGTGATAAGATTGAAATACATAGACTATATTTCCATGTCTACACCCCAAAGAATCATTTTCCGTGTCAAAACCGGATTTGCAAGCTTCCCTCAAAAACTGGGCGGTGTCATCAAAAAAATTGGCAGCAGTTTCAAACATGGTGGGGAGTCTGTCGCTCAGAACACTAAGGATTATGTTGGCACATTTATCAAAGGCGACTATAAGACCAGGCTCTCTTACATTTTTATGGGTGCGGGCTGCTTTTTGCGAAGACAGTATGTAAAAGGTGCGGGACTATTAGCTCTTCAAGCATCATTCATAGTATATATGGTAAGTTTCGGATTTTCACAGCTTTCCCTGCTTCCATCATTAGGTATAGCAGTAAAAAAACAAATTTGGAATCCGGAGGACCAGATTTTTTATTATGTTCAGGGAGACAATTCCATGCTGATTTTACTTTTCAGCATTTTAACAATATTTATAATATTTGCTTTTCTAATACTTTATTTTTCAAACATCAAGGTGGCATATAACAATCAGCGGACGGTTGAGAAGGGATTGAAGCCCAGGAACATAATACAGGATATTAAAGGACTTTTCGACCATAACCTTCATATTACATTTTTATCACTACCATCGCTTGGCATCCTTGTTTTTACGGTGTTGCCGCTGATATTTATGATTTTGATTGCATTCACTAATTATGACAAAAATCATCAGCCACCGGGCACTTTATTTACATGGGTTGGGTTCGAGAATTTTAAAAATATATTTTGGGACGATCCAGTTCAATCTCAAACTTTTGTCGGAATTTTCAAATGGACGATTGTGTGGGCGTTTTTTGCAACTTTCTCAAATTATGTACTCGGCATGATTCTTGCGCTCATGATTAACAAGAAAGGCATCAGATTCAAAAAATTCTGGCGGACGATTTTCATCGTAACGATAGCGGTTCCGCAGTTTGTAAGTCTGCTTTTAATGTCTCGGCTTTTAGCAGAGGAGGGTGCGTTCAACGTTTTTCTTAACTACTTGAACATAGGACCTTTACCATTTCTTACCAATGCAAATTTCGCGAGAGTTGTTGTGATACTAGTCAATATATGGGTGGGAATTCCGTATACAATGCTTATAACAAGCGGGATTCTCATGAATATACCCGCCGACCTTTATGAAAGTGCACGCATTGATGGAGCCGGTCCAGCCAAGACTTTTACAAAAATAACTTTACCATATATGTTCTTTGTAACCACACCTTACCTTATTACCCAGTTTATCGGCAACATCAACAATTTCAATGTAATATACCTTTTAAGCGCAGGTGGTCCGCTTTCACTCGATTATTACCAGGCAGGCAAAACCGACTTGCTTGTCACTTGGCTTTATAAACTCACTGTTAACAACCAGGATTTTAATCTGGCTTCGTCAATAGGAATTATTATTTTTATAATATCAGCAGTGCTGTCGCTCATTGTATATAACATGTCCAGCTCGGTAAAAAAGGAGGACACCTTCCAATGAAAAAGCGAAATACAAGAGAATCCGTTTCCAATACCGTTATTTATATTATTCTCAGTGTGATGTCCTTTTTCTGGCTTGTTCCCATAGCATGGCTGGTAATAATAGCCTTTCGTGCAGAACCGGGGGCATGGACTCCTTATATTTTTCCGAAAGGATACACGATTGCAAATTTTACCAGACTTTTCACAGACACAGGACTTTTCAATTACCCTAGATGGTTTCTGAACACGCTTATTGTTGCCATATTCACATGTCTGATTACAACGGTACTTGTATTAATGACAAGCTATAGTTTAAGCCGGTTGAGGTTTAAGTCAAGAAGGGGCCTGATGAATCTGGGACTTATACTTGGAATGTTTCCGGGATTCATGTCGATGATTGCAATCTATTTTATATTAAAGGCAATGGGTCTGTCACAGTCATTGCTGGCATTGGTTCTTGTCTATTCAGGAGGCGCCGGGCTTGGCTACTATATAGCCAAGGGATTTTTCGATACAATTCCGAGGGTGCTTGACGAGGCGGCAATAGTAGACGGAGCTAACCAGAATGACATATTCTGGAAGGTCATACTGCCGTTATCAAAACCAATTATTATATACACTGTGCTTATATCATTCATGATACCATGGGTTGATTTTATCTTTGTCAGTGTAATAATGAAAGACAATTATAATAATTATACGATTGCACTCGGGTTATACCAGATGCTTACAAGAGAAAATATTTACAAATATTTCACCCAGTTCTGTGCAGGTGCCGTGCTGATTGCAATCCCTATAACCATACTTTTCGTATTCATGCAAAAATACTATGTCGAGGGAGTCACGGGCGGAGCGGTAAAAGGATGAGTGCGAAAATCTTCGATTTTCGCACGGGGAGTTTTATATTTTTTCACCTTAAAGAAGGTGAAAATTTGGCGTTGCCAAAACATATAAAACGTCCCAGCAATACAAAAAATCACACGGGGAGTTTTCATGCACAGTACGAAAACAGTACAGAAAATTTGATAACA
>CAZZCN010000032.1:0-32330 GCA_964652975.1 uncultured Oscillospiraceae bacterium
ATTGTCCAATATCAATAGCGATATCGTTATACATTTCGGATATACCAAGTCCTACAAGGCAGGTATCCTTTGACAGGGTTATAATCCGGTCGTCCTGTCTAACAACATCAATACCGCAGATGAATTTGTCCTTTAACAACGTTTTTAAGTCCTCCGGCATTTTCTTGTGTCCGTTGATAATTCCAACGATTGCACCTGCTGTTGCACATGTGCAGTCTGTATCGTATCCACAACTTAGCGCCAGGTCGATTACCTGCTCCATGTCATTTTTGCCGAACAGCAGGGCCATGACCGTATAACCCAGATTCTGTACCGAGTTTGTAAAATCAGGATGAGAAAAGTCCATTTGCATTTTTCTGACAATAGATTGAAATCCAATACCTGCTTTGTAAGAATCTACAACCATGCAAATACAGCGCTTGAATTTGCAATCCTCTTCGACGTATTCCAATGCGTCTGAAATAAGTTTTTCTATATCCGCTTCGAAAAACGCCATGCTCTCCAACGCACACAAGAAAACCTCCGCCCAGTATGAATTGCCATAATGATCAAGGCAGGCATCCAGTTTTGCCATCCGCACAGCCTCAGAAGGCCTTCCAGGATGTACCATGGCCCATATTTCAGATCGGATAGGACAACCCATGCCATCGTGAAAATACTGGTTGTTGAACGAACCGGACAGAGGAGGATAAATTCCACGTTCATAGTTCTTGAGAAAGTAGCCATATTC
This sequence comes from uncultured Oscillospiraceae bacterium, assembly GCA_964652975.1. GTDB lineage: Bacteria > Bacillota > Clostridia > Saccharofermentanales > UBA5734 > CAZZCN01. The sequence goes on from CAZZCN010000032.1 coordinate 731, forward strand.
ACCAAAAGGATACCAGCATTGCTCATACCAGCCCTTTGCAAGATCGTAGGATGTAAGAAAGGGACCTTTCTTTTCGAGAATCTCAAGCCAGAGAAGCTGCAAATCCAGATCATCATTAGGCAGGTTCGGGTTTAGTATCTCCCTCATTGTCACATTAACCGTTCCCTTGACCCCTTCAACAGGAGCACCCGCAGCACCGCCCAGGCATTTTCCGAACCAACCTCCGTAAACCTTGTCCAAGTATTCTTCATATGACATTTTTTTCATCTTTTTCGCCCCCGATTAACAAAATTAATTGCTTTCTTTTTGCTGTATTCCTTCGTTGTTTTTTTAACTACCCGACCAGTCCGGTTCTTGCTATACTTTCAGTGAAATATTTTTGCATTACTATGTACATTATTAAAATTGGAAAAATTGTCAGGACCACCCCTGCCTGCATGTAGGCGGAAATTGTAAACTGATCCGCCTGTATACCCGGAATCATGACACTCAGGTTGCTTCTCAGAGTTTCCAGTGCTACAGATATTGTCTGTGTCTGTTCCAGGTACATCCCGGAGAAAAAAGTGTCGTTCCAGTACCAGACTATTGAAAACAGGAAGACAATTATTACCGATGATGATGCATTCGGCAGCATTATCCTCATGAATGTCTTGAACGGATTGCAGCCGTCTATATAAGCTGCATCCTCAAGGTCTCTCGGCATGTTTGCAAAAAACTGCCGATATATGAAAATAAACAGACCCGAACGTATGCCATTTGCAGTAATCGCCGGAAGATAGAACGCCAGAGGTGTGTCCAGAATCCCAAAACTGCGAAACTGTATGAAATTTGCGATTGTTACCGTTTGTGGCGGCAGAACTATCATTATTACCACAAAAGCAAAAAGTATGTTCTTTTCCTTGAACTTGAATCTGGCAAACCCATATCCGATAAAGCAGCATGCGGCGGTCTGAAAAATTGCGCTGACCACATCGATGACCAAAGTATTGCCTAACAGCTTCGGAAAATCTATGAATTGCCATACATTGACTATATTGGCAAACGTAAAGGTTTTCGGAATCCATACCACTACCGGGTCGTTAAGCTCGACAGGAGGACGGAAGGCGACTGTCAAAGTATATATGAGCGGGTATAGCAGAATAAAACTTATTTCAATAAGTATAATCGCACGTATCACAGACCATGCCTTGTCGGTAAGCACTTTCCTGTTGATTGTATTGTTGTTGTTGATTATGCTTGGATTTTTCATATAACAATCACCTTTCTGTGTATGTCACGCGTCGGCCTAGTATTAGGAATATGACACCGAGAACTATCAGCACCATCAGGCTGTAGACAATTGACATGGCACTGGCGTAGGAATAGTTGAAGTTGTCGAAAGCCGGTTTGATGGATTTGAGCATTATGTTGTTGCCATAAAAGGTAAATGAATCGACAATCGTGTATACCATTCCGGTAAGAAGGATAGGGGTCAGCATCGGAAATGTTATCTTCCAGAATTCCTCCCAGGAAGTTGCACCTTCAACCTTTGCAGCTTCATAAAAGCTTGATGGAATAGCCTGGAGTCCACCGATAAAAAGCAGCACCTGCACTCCGCATTTCCATGTCAGGTCAAATATGCTGTTCATTGCCTTGGTTATAAACTCCGTTATACGGTAATCCAGACCGAGGCTTTGCAGAATATCGGCTATTGCTGTCATTTTCAGAAAGCTCTGGCCTTGCACTCCGTTCATTGCATACGCGGCATTGACATCGGTTTTCAAAATATAGATTACCACTCCGGATGTTACTATGACCGGCAAAAACAATATCGACCTTGCAAGCGTTCGGCCCTTGAAAGGCTGGTTTAACAGCATTGCGATAAATATACTGAACGACATGATAAGCGGAAGCTCGATCATCATGTTTTGGAACGAGGTGCTAAGCTCCCTTAGAAACGTTGGATCATCAATGAAAAGTTTGGCATAATTGCGGAAACCCGTCGGAATCAGTTCAATTCCGTTTGCGGAAGCAATCAGGTTCCCCAGACTGTATCGGAAAGTCTGTACAAAAGGAATGATGAAAAACGGGATGAAGCCTATTATCCAGGGAAGTATAAACGCGCGCCCGTACCATGCCTTTTTTGATTCAAGCCCCATTTTGCGGCGGCTTCCTTTTCTAATTGACATTGGTGTTTTCACCTCCCGTCATCTGAAATGAGTTTTTATTGTAATCAACTTTTATTTGTACGCCATTGTCGAAAGTGGTAAGCGTCTGATTATTTTCCAGCTTTTGATAATCTGTTATTGCGGCGCCATTGATAGCCTTATACGCACCATGGTATTCCTTGTATTTTTGCATCGCCATATCGATCCATCCAGTATACTGACCGTTGTAAAGAATATTCAAATCGGTGCTTTTAGCAAGAGAGGCTTCCTTTGCAAAGAACGAGTACAGTGGATATGTTCCTGTCTCCAGACAGTTCAGATAAAAAACATCCGTGTTTTCACTGAAGTTGATTGGTGTAGATGCTGTTTTTACCAGGCCGCTTGTTAAAATCTGGTAATACGGTACTGCCGTGGAGGTTACCTTGAAGTCACTGGAGCTCATTGGTATATCGATTATATAGTCTGAAAAAGGAATAGAATAATTATTACCTCCGGTTATCATCAATTCGCCCGCCTTTGCTTTCGCCAATTTCAAGCCTTGCTGCCACAAGTCAAGTGCGGACTGCCTGTCCACCGGAGTTCTTGAAGCGATTTTGTTAAGCATGGAAACGTAACGGTCAGCATAAAGCGTATCACCGTATCCATCAAGCGCTATCCCTTTGATACCCTGGTCCGTTATTGTGTTGTAGGTACCCAGAAATCTGTCAAGCAGGCCTATAGAGTATGACGGGGTTATAAGGTTCCAACCCCTTCTTCTCAGGTTTTTGGTTCCTGTGCTTCGTAAAAACTGATATTGCAAAGACAATGCACCTGTGATGTCACGATTCCCTTGAAGTACTGAAACAAATCCATTCCCGTTCACATAGCCATTTATAAATTCTCCACTCGGGAAAAGTTTTACTGATGTGTCATTTTTGATTGCTTTTGCCAGATCTTTAAATCCGTTTTTGCCACCAAGTTTGCTTTCGAAAGCGACTTTCCCGGGTACTTTGTTGTAAGGACCTCCCGGCAGCCAGCCGCTCATCTTGACAATGACCGATTCGGCTCCCTCGTCCTTGAATGCGTTGATCATAGATTTCAACTCGTCGAATGTGGTAAGCGGTTCAATCACCCTTGCCGGCAGTCCCAGAACCGGTTTTGTCCTTATAACACTCATGTTGACATCCATGAAAAACGGAACTGATTCGGTCGTCGCATATTTCGTAAGATTTTCTTTTTGCATCAGATATTCCCGATGTGTTTTAGCCATACCGACAAAATCCGCATCTTCCTTGTCAAGGAAATAATACTGGACGGTGAACGGAACCGACGAGTTTGCCCTTTTGCTTACATAGGGAATGTTGCGTTCATTCCAACCCATCTCATTCAATGTGATGGTGTCGTATTCACGGAACCTGTATGTAAAAAATGCTGTGTTCCAGCTTGTATTCATCCCGCCGGTCTGAGCTGTTATGGAACAGAGGGCATCACCCTGATCCGCGATTGCAAGGATTGCGGAATCCTTGTGTTTTATCCCGTATACAGGTAACCTTATCTCTTCAGTCACATCGGTTTCCATCTTTGTCTTTAATGACGGATCCCTTCCGTATACCATTCCAAACCATTCCTTGGCTCCGGAAGCTGTCTCGTTGAACGGTATCAAGGCACCGCTCCCGTCCGGTACGAAAATGTAACCCTCTTCATCGCTTGAAGCTGCACCAAAGTAAGGAAGCAGGCTGATATCCAGAAGATTGAACTCGGAATTTTCAACAATCTTTGAAGTAATGACCTTTACCCTCAGCGAACCTTCACCAAATGTAAACTCAACCGGGATTTTGATATGAAGATTCTCAGATGCCTTCCCTGTAAGAAAATTATACTCTGCATAAATAGTCTCACCCGTGCGTGTGGCTTCAAGCGACTTTGAGCCGTTTGAAAGCGCATTTGCGTAACTTGTTGCAATATATGACCGGTTGTCCATGTCAACATATGTTATAACCATCTGTGAAAGCATCGTGATCCTGTTTATTCCCTTTGCTGTCACGTCCTTCTTGGATGTAGCTGCATCCAGATTGGAAAGCCATGTCGCACCGCTTTTTGTCTTGATTTTAATTGTTCCGTCTTTCAAGTCAAAGGATGATTCACTTATAGTCTTTTTGCCTTCGTAAATCTTGTAATCCTTGTTTTGAATTGTAAATGCAAATCTCGGAATTGTCGCAAAATACGCAATCGAAGAAAACAGAATAATTCCGCATAGCAGCACAAGGGTCCATTTTATTATCTTTCGAAGGATCCCCGTCTTTGCTTTTATCAGCAGATATTTTTCTTTTATGTCGCTTAGCATTTTCATTTTCCGACTCCCGTTTTTCGCAGTTTGCATATTAATAACATCTGGTGTTTATATGTACTATGTTTCTATGTTTCTATGTTTCTATATTTCTATGTTTCTATGTTTCTATGTTTCTATGTTTCTATGTTTCTATGTTTCTATGTTTATATGTTTATATGTTTTTATGTTTTTATGTTTTTATGTTTTTATGTCGGTATGTTTTATATTCGATACATGATCTCTGTAAAAATATTCCCGAAGAAAACCACCATCTGACTGAACAGGCTGTATACAAGCGCAAAGAGAAACAGTATGAATAAAATTCCTGTCACGGTCAGTAACATTGAAAGAATAGTCTTTCCTGCGGTGTACCTGTGTATTGTCATAACTCCGACAAATAGAAGCATCACGGTCCAATAGACAGCTCCGCTTGCAATAAATGCAAGGAAGGCGCCTTCCCTGATTGTAAGAACATTGCTCAGAACAATCGACACTATATCGGCAAAAACCAATGGAATGAGCGCATAAGCGGTAATGATAGCGATATCCCTTACACGGCCCTCCCCCTCCATAAGTGTGCTGACAGCCCAATTTGCAACTATCCAGATGAGATAAAGACCGATTACTATCGCAATTTCCTGTGACACCTTTATATATTCCATACGGACATTATTGAACAGGAATCCGGTCAATCCGATCTTAAGTATCCTTGAAACAACCAGTGTCAGAACAATACCCGCACTATATATAAGGCTGCCCTTGTTCTCCGTTCTCACATCATCTGATGCCTTGAATGGATGGAACAGCACATACGATATAGGCAGAAGTATGGTTTTGCTTTCCTCGTCATTAGATTTCGAGCGTTTCCTCATTAATCGACGGAGCAGGTATATTAATATTAATAGAATGATAATTCCAATTCCTATAAATGGCAGATTCGCCCTTATCAGATCTTTACGGTATTCGGTATATGCTTCATCGTAGCCCTTTTTGTCATAGGCGAGTTTGAAATATTTCATTGATTCGGTATATTGTTTTTTGCTGAAAAGAGCCTTGCCGATACCGGTATACGCCAGTTCGTAATTTGCAGACTGCTTCAACACGCCGAACCATCCTTTTTCTGCGTCCTGGTAAAGACCTTCGTTGAATTTCATCGTTGCGTTGCGGATTGACTGTCCGAACTGGGTTGGCTTGAAAAGAGTTATTTCTCCGGTCTTTTTATCAAGAACGATTATCCTGTCGTTGATACATTCTATGGAAACCGGTGTCTGAAAAGTTCCCCGCTGGAATCCAAGTCCTCCGAAAACGGCAATCAGGTTGCTTTCCTGGTCATATTCGAATATGCGGCCTCTCTGTAAATCAAGAGAATAAATGAACCCGTTGTCATCGACACATACATCAATGAATTTGGTATCTACTTTTGTTCCCTGGTCGTATGCGGATTCAATGTCACCGTAGTTGCCGATGTTTAAAACGACACCGGGAGGGACATCCGAGGAAGGTTTTACACGTATTATGTTGTTGCCTTTGGGGTCAAGCTTTTTTACTTCGTACATTGAATTCATTGAATCGCTTGTCACTGCATATATGAATCCTTTTGAATTCATATCTATGCTGGAGTACTCGATCGGTACAATCTTGATCATGCTGTCGGTTGTTGTTTTAGAAAAAATGGAAAAGAATTTCTTCCAGAACATCTCTGTAATTACCTTAAGAGTAACATCAACCCTGTTGCTTCCAAAATATCCAAGAAACAATCCTTCCGGACTCAGCTCGATTATTCCTTGGAAAACACCTTCTGATACCGTATATATTGTCCCGTCAGGTCCTATTGAAACTTTCAGAGGGTTGAACACCAGGCTTTTCGGCGCGTTTTTTCCTGTCGGTTGTGTAATATGGTGTAATAATTTGCCTTCCATGGAAATTTCGGCAAGTCCGCCCTTTACTCCGAGTGCAACCCATATTGTGTTTGTTTTCGTCACAAAAAGTCCTGAAGCGGTAGCGAGGTTTAGATATTCCTTTGCTCCATCAGGAGTTTTTTTGCCTGTCTCTATGCCGGTGATTTCCTTTTGCATATGAAATGAAGAGTCCAGAACAAGAATTCTTCCGTTTCCGGAATCAAGTACATAAATTTTGCCGGCATCGTCAACATAGATATCACCCGGCTCTTTGAGAGATGATGTTCCCAGCTTTTTGCCGTCATATATCCTGTCAACTTCGTAGGTTGCAGGAACAGGAACACTTTCCCCCCAGACATTGTAATTGTAGGATTGGAAAGGAACTGCGGCACTTACGGTTTGAGGCAGGGAGAACAAGGTCAGGGCAACAATTCCAAGGACGCCCGACATCATGAAAAGAAGTCCGGTCAAACGGTAATGTATTCTTTTTTTCTTCTTGCTGGCTAACATTTCACTTAACTCCTACCCTTTTATTCCTGATGCGGACATGGTTTCTATGATCTTGCTTTGGAAAAATACAAACAAGGCGACCGGCGGGACCAGCATGATCAATGAAGCGGCTGCTCCAACTCCGGCTCTCGCAAATCCTCCGGATGCAATCTGTGTAAGGACCATCGGCATGACTTTCAAAGACTCGCTGTATATGACTCCTGATCCGGTGCTGTTCCAAATCGCCTGAAAGGCGAAAATCGCCAGGGTTATAGTGGCCGGCTTAACCATTGGAACAACTATGCTCCAACAGATTTTCATCTCACCGGCTCCGTCAATGCGCGCACTTTCTATGATTTCATCGGGGACCATTATCATGAACTGCTTCATGAGGAAGATTCCGATTGACATGGCAAGTACAGGAGCGATCACCGCGACATATGTATTGATAAATCCAAGCTTGGACAGAATTATGTATTGTGGAATGAAAATAACCCTTGAAGTAAACAGAAGCGAGATTATGATGATTGAATTCAAGAACTTCTGCCCCGGAAAGCGGTGCTTTGACATTACGTAGGCGGCTGTTGCGGCAAGCAAAATATGTCCTACTGTAGCAACGATACTGACAAATACACTGTTGAAAACATATCTTGTAAACGGCACCCATAGGTTTGCGGTCAATTTATAGAGGTCGGAAAAATTGTTCATTGTAGGATTACTGACATAGAACCTCGGCGGAAAAATGAAAAATTCCTCTAGTGGCTTGAATGCATTTACTATTGCATAAAGCAAAGGCAGTATCATGAAAAGCCCTATTGCAAAAAGCAGCATAAAGAGTGCGAAATTGGCCCCTTTGGAACGATTCAGCCTTTTTTTGAAATGAATCCGTCTTCCAGCCTTATGTAATTGTGAAACTATGTTTTTCATCACATTCTCCATACGTCATGACCCTACTTTTGATAAAAACTTTGTTACAATCTTATTCGTGAGCAGCATGATTGCAAACAGGACGACTGAAATGGCGCAGGCGTAGCCCATTTCGAACCTTATGAAACCGTAATCATATGCATGAACCGCCACAGTATGTGCTGCATATTTCACACTCGGCAGCCCGGCCAGTTGAATACTTACATCGGAAACTGCAAAGGAGGTACCTATCTGTATAACCGCACCGAACAAAAGCATCGGAGCCATTGAAGGCAGTGTTATATACCAAAGTTCCATCCAGCGGTTCTTGATCCCGTCAATGGCACCGGATTCGTAAAGCGACTTATCAACGTTTTGAAGTCCAGCAATGAATGCAAGGAATCCTGTTCCAAGAGACAGCCACAACGACACCATGATAACGAGGTTAAGGCTCATGTTGGCGTCCTGAAGCCATAGAAGAGGTTCTTTTATAAAGCCCCACTGCATTAAAAATCCATTTGCCAGACCATATGAGTCCGGACTGAAAATAAATCTCCAGATAACATATACCTGACCTGAAATAGACGGGGCATAAAACACCAATGTGACAAACGCCCTTGTCTTCGGCGACAGATCGTTGATAATCCATGCAAAAATGAAACACAGCACGTAGCTGATAGGTCCGGTTATGAAAGCAAACAGGAAGGTGTTACGCAGTGCGATCACAAAAACGTCGTCGTCAAGAAGCAATCGTGTATAGTTAATAATCCCCGTCCACTTTGGAAGCTCGAGCATATTGAAGTAGGTAAAACTCAGGGCGATTGACATTATGATCGGGATGATAATAAGAAACAGAAAAAACAGCATATATGGTGCAAGCATCAAATAACTTACTTTCGCCTTCATGATATCGTGGAGCAAGTCGGAGGATTGGCTTTGGATTCTTTTTTGACTTTGTGTTTTTTGCATAATCACTCCCCCTTGTCCATGCCGAATTCGATTCTTTTGCGGGAAATCTCTTCGTTTATGTATTTGTTGTATTTTTCAAGCGTAGCAAGGACATTTCCGTTCTCAAAGATTGTCTCTATCATTGCATTGTTAAGATTACGTGATACAAAATACGAACCCGGGATCTCCGCCTGCTCCTTTACCTGGTCCCATTGCAGCTTCAAGTTCTTTATCTCGCTTGAGGACCAAGGCAGGTTGGCAAAAGCCTTTTGATTGGCAACAGACTGCCTGGCAGCAGGTCCCATTAGCGATTCCATTTCTCTGCCATATCGCGTCTGCGCAATTTCGCTTGTCCACCACATGACAAATTGAATAGCGCTATCCTTGTTTTTGGTTTTTTGAAAAACAACGCAAGCCGAGCCGTAGCCTTCTTCAGACCTGTTAATTGTTCCGTCGGCTTCTATTGTTCCCGGTATTGGAACCATTTCCCACAAGTTCCTTATCTCGGGTGCAAAAATGTACAGGAAGTTGTATATCGAGTAAGGGGCTATTCCTATTGGCATTTCACCGGTTCTGAAACGGTTTGCAAAATCATAATACACCGGAAGACCGTACTCGCGGTACAGATCTACAAATTCCTTGTATGCATCAATCGCTTTTTTGTCGTCAAACGAAGTTTTGGACAAGTCATCTGCATAAAAATTCAATCCGCGCTGTATCAACATGGTTCCGAATGTCCTGGGAAATGGCATATAGGTGTCACCGGCCTGCTGAGGTATAAGACTTGGAACGCCGATATCCATATTGCGTCTTTCAAGCAGAGGGATGATTGAATACAGTTCCTGCCATGTCTGTGGCGGAGTGATTTGAAGCTCTGCAAAGATATCTTTTCGGTAAAACATCATATTGTATTCCTGGGTTTCAGGCATGGCATAAATATGATTTTTGAAAGTATAGGGAATAAATGCCGTACTTTGAAAATTCGATTTATTTGCTTCAAAGCCTTCGGCTCCGTCAATTGGTGCAAGCGCACCCCTAACGGCAAGGTCGACCGGCAGGTATCTTGCTACATTCAATGCCACATCAGGTCCCTTGCCTGCCATTGTAGCTTCAAGAAGAGTTCCCTGTACCAGGCTGACATTTACTCCGGTCTTGTATTTCTGTGTAAATAAATCGTCAATCATCGCCTTTATGATCTGTGCCTGGTCACGGCCGGAGCCGACCCAGACCGATATTGATTTGTCGGTCTCAGTAACATTGCCGATCATGTCATAATTCTCGATAAATGAGAATACAAAAGCTTTTACCTCGTGAACAAATTTCTCAATGAATGTCCCCTCGCTTCTAGGCAGTTTTTTGGATGCATCGGCGACCCACAAGTAATCCAGTTCCAAAGGCTGTTTTTTCATTTCCATCATCCATGCGGACAGCGAACTTACATTTGTCTTATAACGGTCCAGACGTTCGGTAATTGTCCTTGGATTTTCGGAAAGGCTTCTCAGCTGAACTGCAAACTCCTTAAGAAGCGCACCCTCTGTGCTGCTTTTACCGATAGATTTTTCTATGCGGAACAATTCGTCGTCAAGGACTTTTGCAATTCGGAGGAATTCTCCGACAAGTTCTGGAATCTCTGTTTTCAGGTCGTAATCCCTGTATATGTCCGGTGTAACTCCGGTGATCATGATTATTTTGCGGTATAGATAGTTGAGGTCATAAATGCTTTTCTCTATCGCCTGGATGGTCGATCCCATAGAACCGACAATTGCTTCCATGCGGATTGTATGAGTTCCTTTAACAAGATAGAACATGTATGGGATGTCACCGCCGAGGTACTCCGTCTTCCATGAAGAATCATAAGGAAAAACAACCTCCGACAGTTCTGAAAACGGTACTTTACCGTCAATATAGATGCGTCTATGCGAGTAAAATCCACGCAGCTGGTCCTGACGAGATCTTAGGGCAATTGAATAATTTCCGTCTGCGGGAACGGTGATATCCCACTCAATCCATTGTCCTGGATATCTCCAGTTTAGTCCGCCAATGGTGTTCAGGCGGATTTTGGATGCGTCGTAAGGCCTTGTTATCGGGCTTATTCTATCAGATATAGGGTATAAGCTTGGATCTGATTTATATGTCGCTTTTTCTGCTTCAACGAATTCTTCAAATGAAACTGACCCGCTGCCCGCCTTGGCGCTGCTGTATTGTTGATAAGTCACCGGATCGTCCTGGTTATATACACGTATAGAAGCGAGTGCGAAAGTTTCACGTACACATTTCAGTGAAATCTTGTTTACCCCCTTCTCAAAAAGGAATAGAAACGAATCACTGTACATACCTTCCTTGTCTCTACAGTCTGCCACCATCCATGTGGAAAAATCGACTTGCGACGGGCGGAGTTCATTTCCCCTGTTGTCCTTGGATATGGCCTTTTCGTCCTTCCAAATGCGTTCAAATGATAATTGACCTGCTTCCTCAAAAGGGATTTTATCATTGAGTGAAAGTTCGAACTCAATATTACCGCTTCTGTTTTGAGTTGGCAGATAGTTAAGTTGTATTCTGTAGAGTCCTTTTACCGGGATGTTTATATTCCAATCCAGTTTACCGTCCTGATTCGTCCACTCGATTGAATTCGGGTGGGCATCACCCAGATTTTTCTTTGCAACCACTGCCTGATCAGCCTTGATAAAGCTATCGGCTGGTATTGTTTTGTCAAATTCGGGTTTCTCATATTTGGCGGTATCAATCAAATAGTCACTATAGTCATATGGATTGACTATCGCATCTGACAATTCACTGTTTGTAGCTACGGGCGTAGCAGTCGGGCTGGCAATTGCATTTGAAGCCGACGAATCGCCGGTGGAATCAGAAACAACAGAGCTAACAGTCGAAACTGAACCTTTTGGATCTGCGGATGAGACATAACCTGTTGAATCTGCAACAGATATAGAACCTGTTGAATTCGAGGACATATCCGAACCTGTTGAATTTGTGGATACACCTGAGTCAATTGAATTTGCGAACGATACAGAAAAGGATGCCAGACAAATGCCTGCCGCAATGGCAGTTGCGAGGATTTTCATGACTGTCTTATTCAAGCTGGTACCATTATTGCGCAAATTCATTTGTCGGCTTCCCTTCTAAAATTATCCTTCTGTAATCTGGAAATTGTCTATGACTATCTGTGCAGCCTTGTTCTCGCCAATTATTACAAGGACATTGTCCTTACTTCCCGCCAGAACGTCGATGTTGCCTTCGAATTTTGTCTTTTTGCCCGGTTCACAAGCCACTTTTACAAATCCGTAAGATACTTCGTCTGTAGCAATTCCGGCTTTTGGTCTGATGGTCAGGTAAAGGTTCATAGGTCCGTCACTTGTGACCTGATAATCAAACTTGATTACATATCTGTGATATGATGGCAGCTCTATTTTGGTCTCGTCTGTCCTGGCAATAATCGCCCAGTCCTCTGTCGCAGGGTAGTTAAATGAAATGGATGTCGTTCCATCCAAAGACTTGTCTCCTGTAGCAAGTGACGCTTTAACTTTTGCAGATGATTCAGGTAGTCCGTTAGTTGTTATAAGGAATTTTGTCAGATCTCCCGATTCAAATGTCTCTGCAGGAACCGGTTTAAATTGCTTCACTTCAACAAAAACTGCTTCCAGTGTGTCTTTTATCTCTTTTTGAAGTAAAGGTTTGTACATTTCCAAAGCCGTCGCAACCGGTACACCCTGGAATAAAATATCACCCCAGAAATTCCAGCGATTCTGCTCCCAGCTTCCAAACCCGCTCTCATAATTGAGGACCACCTTGGAATCCATATACTCACAGGTAGCGATTTGTTCCTTGGTCAACAAGGCATAATTTGATTCCGGGTCAATGACATTTTTTGTCCGCATCTCCTTGTCCAGTTCACGCATTTTACCAAGGAATGCACGAGAGCCATCTAAGTTTTTAGAACCTTTTCCAAGTCCAAAGAAAAGGCTGTATCCTACATACTTTATATCGTTTTTATCTTGATTGGGTCCTAAAGGAAACGGTGCGTTGTCAACTTCGTCTTTCATGCCTTCACAGAACTGTTTTACAAAATCGTTTGCTCCAGCTGACATTGCGACTTTACCTGCTTTGAAGTTCTGGACGTGGAAGCTTAAGTCAGGTGGCCATACCTTGTACTTGTTAATCAAATCAGCTTCAAACTGTGCTGCGGCAACAAAAGGTTTGCTGTCCCATATCACGTCAACCGTGCCATCGTCGTTGGTCTTGGTCATACGCGCATTATTGGATGCTGGAAAAACTTCAACACCCCAGTTTGAATAACCCCACTGATCGGTTTTGCCGTCTTTATTGGTATCCTGGGTAAGTTCTTGAGCGACTTCCAGAAAAGTATCCCAGTTCCAGTTTCCTTCATCCCAGTATTCTCTGGGTGTTTTCAGTCCGTTGTTTGTAAAAAGCGTCTTGTTGTACCACAATGATTGTCCCCACGCTCCATTCACATATGCCGCATAATGCTTGCCCTTCCATGTCAAAGAATCATAATGACGCAGTTCAAAATCCTGTAGTTCGCTTTTCACTACATAATCATCAACAGACTCAAGAACATTTAGGACCGCAAGTCGAGGCATCCACCCGCGCTGGTCCACCATGACTATATCAGCCGGTGTGCCGGCACCAATCATGGCCATAAGCTTTGTCGGATAAATATCCGCTGCTATAACCTTTAAATCAATTATTCCGCCTGTATTGTCCTTCCACCATTTAGCGGCGGCGCCCAATGCAGTTGTCTCGCGCTTGATGCCGGGATCAAAGTGGGAAACCATCGTAACGTTTGTTGACTTGAGTTTTGCAATATCCACTCCGCCATAAGTTCCTTTTCCGGTTTTCTTCGACGTTTCACTGCAGCCAACCATAGGAATCGACAAGGCAAGCATCAGGATGAATGCAATCCCGTGTACAATAAATTTGCTCGATTTCTGATTTTTCATGGTACTACCTCCAATTATGTTTTAATATCCAATAGTATTATTAGAATTATATATTCAAAATGTTTTAGATAATTTAATTTAAATTTTATTTATTGCCTGGTTAAATCTCGTCTTGATCTTGAATTTGAAATAATGACTGATCAAACTGGCATTCCATTGTGATCTGTTTTAGTGACCAGGGATTAACCCGTTTTCAGTCATGAAAATAATACTGTCTTCTTTTTCGCTGTTGTTTCCAGTTGATGTTTTTCCCTATATTCCCTGGGTGTTATATTCATCCTCTTCTTGAATGTCTTATTAAAAAAGCTTATGTCATTAAATCCCACCAGGGAGGCGATATCGGTGATTTTCATATCTGTCTCGATCAGAAGTCTTCTGGACTTATCAACCCTCAGGCGGTGCATGAATTCCAGCACCGTCTCTCCTGTGCACTCCTTGAATTTTCTTGAAAGGTTTCTTACGCTACAAATACCAATTTGAGCCAGTTCTTCCTTGCTTATTTCCTCGGTGAAATGATGTTCAATGAATCCCATGACACGATAAATGTTCGACATGCTCTGTTCTTTATTTGATTTCAAAACCAATCCACTGGTCATCGCCTGATTGTACTTACGGCTTAACAAAGTAAAGATTAATGCCATATAAAGCCCAATTACGTGTATGTAACCGATATTTTGCTCCTTGAGCTCAATCATCATATTGTCGACTTGAGTTATAATGCTTTGCATTTCATTGTCTGTTAATTTCAATATATTGCCAAATCTGACATTCAATGGAAGCGATGGCTGCAAATATACAAAATCCATTACACGAACTTCATTCTTACCCTGGATGAATGTGCCATCTAGAAAACTGGATTGAAAATTAATATTCAATATATCCAGCCTCTCTCCTTCTTCGAAAGTAAATGTATGCTCTTCGTCAGGGTTGATAATAAAAATATCCCCTTTGCTGATTTTACATTCATATGATCCTACATGTGGAATGTGGATTTGATGCGTTGCACTGCCGTCCAGGACAAACACCAATTCATTGAATCCATGTCTGTGCATAGGTAGTTGATCCGACTGTTTATGAACAAAACGTATAATTGCAAAAGGAAAGTTCACATCGGCAAACTTGAATTCTTTTCCCGAAAAGACCCAATGCCATTTCTTCTCATATTTATCCATAATATTTACCCCTTTGTCCTTTTTGGCTTATTGATTTTTTTATAATCGAAGCTGTTTATTTAGGATTTTAAGTATTTATTCCAGATTAATTTGTCTGAAAAGACATAACGCACGGTTAAATATATTACTAATCTAATATACTTGTCATTTTATCAACAATTATATCATTATAATAGGGCATTTAGGTCACTTGGCATATCATTATTGGAATATAAGGACAAAACGGTGTTTTTTTATAATAATTAGAATGATTTTCATCAGTTGAGCAGTAGTTGTAGCGTTTTGAAATGAGATGTATAACAAATATGACAGCAAAACTAATATGGCAAACTATTTTTTTGTCTATAAAATTATTTAACACAAATCATTTTGCTATATATATTCTTCGCCAATACATTGTATGTGTACAAACTACAAACCCTGCAGAATGTTTTTGTTCTCTGCAGGGTTTAATAGCTGATTAGCTTATGGTTTCGAGCCATTACTCAAAAGCCATTGTAGAATTTCATCAATTCGGGTAATATCCGCTAGTTTTATGTATCACTGCACGATGTCAGATCTAGTTGCTGTAGGTCACATTCGTGATAAAGCTGGGTCCTGTTTGAGTAATATAAGTCCCGGTGTTACCGCTTGAAAGAACTGTTGTTCCACCTACTACTACATTTTTGAATGCTACTCCGTTTACTTTGCTTGAGGAACTTACACCTTGTAACAACGAATTTTGAAGGGTTCCGGCTGCACCGGCATATGAAATGTTTTCAAATGAAATGTTCTCGGCAGTTTTGCCATTGGCATCTCCAGAAAAGTTCTTGTCGGTTCTTACCTGGAATATTGCTGAACTGGCAGGAGTCTTTACTGTGTCGATGCGTACATTCTTGAATGCGACGTTGCTTACAGAACATGTTGTTCCATTTGGCCAGATTTTCATTACTCCGTTGTATTTGTCCAAGTCAGCCGAAACGCCTTTATGGTTCAGAACTGCTATATCTTTTACTATTACGTTTGTAGTGTCTCCTGTGGAACCCAGTCCCATCAAAATACAGCTTCCCTCGTCCGACCAGATGACACTGTTTTTGATAGTGATGATATTCGTATTGCCATAGTGGTATGCAACAAGCTGGTCATCACATGCACGGGCAAAGATTCCTGAAATCGTAATATTTGATGCTGCACTGAAATGGACTGCATCTCCGTTTACAACGGACGCGAAAACATTGACATTTTTAATGATAACACTATCAGAATAGTTCGCCACAATTGCCCACATCGGAGGATCAAGAACCGTAATTCCGTCAACTGTAATGTTTTTGCCGCTTGTCAGCTGTAAGGCACCGGTCCTGCCTTCGTTATTCATTCCAGCGTTATTGTGATCACCGAAATTACTGCAGTTGATTATTCCGCGGCCATATACCTTCACTCCGTTTATTCCTTCGGAGCTGAAAGATCCATTGAGCATACTTCCGGGAGCAAGATAAACCTTGTAATTATCTTTTGAAATAAAGAACACTTCTCCGGAATGCCAGTTGGCATAATTTTGTCCATTGGTGACTATATATGAATTATTAACACCTGCAAGACCGTCAACAGCTTTTTCGTATCCGGGAACCGCTCCGGCGATTGCCTTGTTGAATGCAATATTCGTTATAGCGTCCCCTTGCTGGAATACGCGGAAATCAGCTATTACATTAGAGAATATATAGTTTTGAGGTCTGCTTGATGCTGTTGTCCCGGCTACAGGAACGTTGCCCAAAAGAACCAGTCTCACATATCGGGCCTGTTTTGTAGCTATTGTGTTTGACAGTGTTGTGAATGCTGTTGTATTGCCTGTGCCATCGTAAGCGGTGGTATATGCATCTCCTGCATTTACTTTTGTTTCAACCAGATATTTTTGTGCTCCTGTATTGAAGAAATACGTCGGGGATTCAGGAAGTTGAACAACTTCGAATTTGTTTACATCGTATGTTGCACCCAAATCGATCTCCACCCACATTCCTTTTGGAAGATCGTGATTTCCAGCTTTGAAGAAATATGTGTCTTTTCCTGTAGGCAGTACACGTGGAATTGAATCTCCGGGATTTATCACATATACATTGGATGCTATTTCAGATGGTACATCTGTCTCAGGAGAATTAGTCACGATATGCAGGCATTCGGTATCCCAGCTATCATTTATTCTTACTACTAATTTGAGTGGAGCGTCAGGATTTTGTTTTAGCCTGAAAGTAAGTGTGTTTCCATTTTTTGTTGCTGAAATTGCATATCCTGATGGACGTATGTCATATGTATTGATTGTCCCGTTATAGGTGACGCTTACGTCTATTGTTCCCTGGAAGTCAAAGTTGACCATTGATGAATTGTAGGCTTGCGGGGTAGCCTGAAGTCCGGTTTTTACATTATATGTAAATAGGTTTGTCCAATTGACTTCTGTTGTTTTCTTAACTCCGACATTAAACGTGCTGTTTGACGCTGTTCCTGAAGGAGCGCTCCAAACATTGATTTTGTCTACTGATTGTGTTATATGCATTATGTTCAAAATGTATTTTTTTAGATGTAATAAGTCTGTTATTGTAATAGAGCCTTCTTTGTTAACATCCGCTGCTATCGATTCAACGCCGGTAATATCCTGTATCTTTAAAATACCATCTTTTAATTTAGCCAGGTCGGCAATATTTATAGCACTGTTTCCGTCAATGTCTCCATATGTAACAACTGTGAATGTATCGATTAAAACTGCATTTTTCAAAACTCTGACTGTCGACCCTGTTCCTACAGGATCATTTGCATTTGTTAGCAAGGTTCCTACAGGATTTCTTATCTCAAGGACAGAACCAGATTCAGTAAAAATGTTACCTGCGGCATTTGCAAAATCACTGACCTTTGCTCCAGGCATTACGTCTGTTATCTTTTTGTCTGCTGATTTTGTATATTTTATAAATGTTACAGGATTAAAAGAACTTGTCCATAACTGCGTATATGCGCTGTAGTAGTAGGTTTCCGAGGCGAATTCGCTCACCCCGTTTGCTGATATAAGTCCGGCAACAGTAATGGTATGATCTACCATTGGACTCAAGAGATTGCTGGCGACCAGCGATGAAAATTTGATTTTTGTATTTGAAAATGATACATCGACAATAGACTGATTTCCGCTATTAAGCGTGATTAATTCTCCAATGCTCTTTCCATCGATTACAATGTTGTTTCTAACTGAAGTTTTCAAATCAGTGTTTGTATTTGTATCATTTTGCAGTGCTGTAAGGTCTGAAACTGTTGATGCAACGTTCAGATTAGGCGTCAGTTCAAAATACCAGTTTGCACCGGCCTGGGTAAAAATCGGGGAAATGGATGAAATTCCGTTAATGCTTGATCTTGTTGTTGACCAGGTTCCGTTTGATGGATTGTAAAAATATGAAGCGTTGGTGAAATTAAAGGTTTTGGTTGAATCAACCAAACCAGACAGAATTTCCACCTTATGCCCGACAGTATTATCTAAAACCATCTGTGCCTTTTCTGAATACAAGGAAAAAGTGTTGTTTATATAGCCTACCATTACTGTATAATCACCTTTTTGTGTAAGTATGGTATCGAGGAGCACTCCGTCGATTTTTATGTTGTTTCTAACTGCGGCTTTTAATATTGGATCTGTGCTCATTTGTAAATTACCGATATCACCTGCAACAACACTTCTATCAAGAGTAAATGTAACTCCCCAGGTATTCGCCCATGCTGTTATAATGTTTCCTATACTGGTGACATTGATTGATGGTGGAGGTGTGCTCCAGAGTTGGGTTGTCGGATTAAAATAATATGTTACGGGATTAAAAGTTTTTGTTTTAGTTTCGTCGGTAAGTCCTGATAATATTTTAACCGTATGTGAGGTGTTCGGGTTTAAAAGACCCCATGACTGGTCAGAGGAAAATATCATAGTTGTACCGCTGTAGGCAATCATTACTGCGTAGTCATTGCCTTTTTCTGTTAAAATAGTACGAACAGTCTTTCCGTCAATTATTATGTTGTCTCTCACTGCGTTTTGCAAAACAAGGTCTGTATTTGCCTGCATGTTTATTATTTGAGTTAATGCTATGTTCTCGTCAAGGTTGATTGTAAATCCCCAAGCACCCGCCCAAGGGGTTCCAATAGGTGTTATGCCAGTAACTCCAACCGGTACCGCCGCAAGAGTCTGCATTGGAATACTGCCGACCAGTAGTAGAAGGGCACATAATGCGCTTGTAATCTTTCTTTTCATAGATCCGTTGTTAAACCCACTCTTCATCTTTTTTTCCCCCGTCTTAAATTTTTGATACACTGACATTTCTTTCAATATGAATTTTTATACGCTACATTTCATTACTTTTTTTTAATCATTACTTCCAATTTGTTTTATAAAAACATTATTTGTATAAAGTGTTTGAGCATAATTTTTGACGACACAAATAATTGCAGTAGAAAATTCCACTCTTTGTCAAATTTTCTCAAGTCAAAACAATATTTATTTTGAATAAATACGTTTTTTGATTATAAATAAAATCATTCCAGCTGAAATAATTAAGGCTAAAACTATAACTGCAAAGCCATTATCCGATGTGGCCGGTACATCATCTTCCTGATCCTCTGTTGATGCTGCACTTTCTGTCGGTGTTGCATTAGCTGCGCCAGTTGGATTCAAAGTAGGTGTAGGTGTCAACTGAACCGATGTCATAACCCATTCACCCACTGATGCTTCATATTCCCATGTTGACGGGGTGATCGGTGCAAGGTTCAACCCGATCAATCCAGGCAAAAATTCTACTGTGTGATCAATTTCAGAAATAAAATTACATGTTGATGTTGTGTCGATCCAAAATGAAAGCCTTCCCAATGTTTCGGTTCCGCTTGACTCTGATTCGTATGCAACCATCACAGCATAATCCGTATCATTCTCGTTGTTCCACTGCGAAACTGTCTTTCCGTCGATTTTGATAAAATTACGAACTGTATCTCTGACACTATCAGGTATGGCACCTCCACCTGCCTGCACATTTATTGTCGGTGTGGAGGTAATCGGTCCTGTCAAGTAAAAATAAGCGGTTCCATAATTTCCGTTCATCAGCAATGGTGTTGAATTGAAAATTTCCACCGCAGCACCCGGAGTCGGTGTAGGAATTGCAATTTCTGACGTGCTCCATGTTTCGCTTGTAGGATTATAAAAATATACTGCAGGTGCAAAGTGAAGTACTTTAGTCGCATCTATAAGACCAGGCAAAATTTCTATTTTGTGAACGATGTCTTTGGATAAGAGATTGTTTGCTTTATCTGAAAAAAGCGACAGGGTGTTATTTGAGTAAGCTACCATTATTACGTATTCATTTCCTTTTTCTGCAAGAATTGTGTCTATTGTTTTCCCGTCCAGAAGAATATTGTTTCTTACTGCAGCCTTGATATATGGATCCGAGAGCATCTGAACGTTTGTTAGTTCTGAAGTTGCAATCACCGTGTCGAGAGTCAGCGTTAGCGCCCAGTATCCGGTTCCCCACGATGGTTCGGCTATCTTACTGAGGCTTGTAACAGCTATCCCTGGCTTATTGGTGCTCCATAGCTTGCTCGTTGCGTTATAGTAGTATTTTACTGTGGCAAAGGCTTTTGCTTTGGTCAAGTCAGTAAGACCTGTTAAAATTTCAAGTGAATGGTTGACATTGTCAGGGAAAATATTTTGTGTCTTCTCTGAGAAAAATGTCATGGTTGTACCGTCATATGTTACCATTACAGCATAATCATTTGCCTTTTCTGTTAAAATTGTACCCAATGTTTTTCCATCAATAATAATGTTGTCTCTTACAGCGGCTTTCAAAACAGAATCCGCATTAGCCTGCATGTTATTTGTTCCAGTTGCTGCTATGTTTTCGTCAAGGTTAATGGTAAACGCCCAGTAATCAGCACTCCATGTTGCATTTGCAATAGGTGTTATGCCTGTCACTCCAACCGGAACCGCCGCCAATGTCTGCATTGAAAAACTGCCGGCGAGTAATAAAACAGCACATAGTGCGCTTGTGACTTTTCTGTTCATCGATCCATTATTTAATACATTTTTCATACTCTTTCCCTCCATTTAAATTTTTGATACGTTACACATTCTAAAAACAGTTAAACATGATTTACATTACATTTTTGAACACGATTCAAATGTCTCAAATAAATGTAGTTGAATAATCATTCAATTTTCAAGTCTGGTTATAAAAGAGGCAATGATTACGCAGCGGTGATAATGACAACGATCTCGATGGTGGCAACAATGATGAAAACGATAGTATATGAAATAATATGAGTCAACATAAGTTCGATATTATCTTTTATATGTATTGATTCATAAAACTTCACAATACAATATTACTCGAATTGCTTATTATTTAATAGGCGGTTTAGGACAACTTAATATGATAAATTGGTTATTTAGGCAATAATTTTTGGATATTTGATATTTTTATATGTTTATTATACTATTTTTTACTATTATAACCACCTTATTTTATCCACTTTATGACTTCTAAGTGGGCATTTCACTGCTATTTGCTAAATGTGACCCCATTGACATAGTTTTGTATCTCAATGTTCGGATGATCTGAGCCTTTAAGGACTTTATCGCCAAACAGCTATTTGCTGAATGTGACCCCGTTGACAAAGTTTCGTATCTCGATATTTGGATGGTCGGAGCTTGTAAGTACTTTATCACCATATCGGAAATTCTTGAACACTAGATTTTTTACATCGTATTGAGCACCGTCTCCCAGTGCATATGATACCGCCTCACCTGAGCCTTTGTACAATATGTTATCAAATGTCACACCGTTGATCTTGCCCGAACTCCATCCGGAATCAGCAATAGTTTTAATTTGAAAAAGGCTTGCAATCCTTGGCTCACGGAATGCTTCGATTCTTATATTTCTGAACATGATGTTTTCAATCGTATTCCCCCCGCTGGCCCACAAGGAAAATGCTCCGCCATGTTTATACATATCCCATACATTTTGAACATTCAATATATCGTTGTTTTCAAAAGTGACATTTCTTATGTCACCCTTGGAAGTTGCCATGCCGATAAGAACAATTCGTCCGCCGTCACTTAAGAACACTGAATTTCTAACTATAACGCCGTCTGCAGGTCCGTAGTGATACATTACGAAAGCATCATCGGTAGTCCTGATAAAGCAACCCTCTACCAACCCGTTCGTTACGCCGCTCATATGCACACCATCTGAATTAACAATTGATCCAAAAAAGTTCATATTGCGAACAATCGGATTTGATGATTGATTGGTTATTATTCCCCACATCGGCGAATCTAAAACGGTTATACCATCTATAAGAATGTTGTCAGAATATTCGCTTCTGATTGCACTGGTTCTTCCTTCTGCATACTTACCCGCAGGGTCATGCACAAGTTCGCTGCAGTCAAGTATTCCGCGGCCTTTTATTTTTATTCCGGATTTCCAGTCTGAATTTATCGCACCCTTTACTATTGCACCGGGGGCAAGATACATTGTATATCCGTCTCTTGCTATGAAAAACGATTCCGAAGAATACATATGTCCGACATATGATAGTGAGGAATCGCTTCCATCGCTAATCGCAGGGTAATTTGCGGGTGACCCTTCGATAGCCTTTCCGAGAAGCACATTATTGGTCGTATCTTTTTCGAATATTCTAAACTCTTTGACATTGTTCGAATTCAAGTAATTATATCCGCTTCCGGTTTTGGTTGCATTATTGCCCTTAAGAATCAATCTTATGTATTGTGCCTTTACGGGTGTAAATGATATCCCGGTCAAGTTCATTTGACTGTTGTTATTCGTTTCATAAAGCATTTTATATGAATCTGATGCTTTCAGCTTGTATTCTATACGGAAATCCTGTGGTCCTGGAACGTAGAAAGGCTTTTCAACTCCGGTGATAAAATCGAACTTATTAATTGTAATAGCTTTGCCAAAATCAAAGTCTACCCAGGAACCGCGTGGAAGGGTATGGTTTCCAGGTTTGAAATAATATACTGACTTACCTTCTGGAAGCACTCTCGGTATCTCACTTCCGGGATTGATAACATAAACATTGGAGTCTGTTGTTTTCGGAGCACTCGTCTCCATCGGATTGGTCATAATGTGTAAAACATTCTTTTCCCAGTCACCGTTTGGACGCAAGACAATTTTCCTTGGTGCCTTGCTGTTCTGTTCTATCGTAAAATATATTGTATTGACTTCTTTTTTTGATGTAATATTATAAGCTTCCGGTGTGATTTTATATGAATTCAAAGTGCTTTTCTGATAAACAATTTTCATATCAACTTTTCCATTAAAATCAAAATTAACCATCGATGTTTCAACGGGACCGTAATATTCCATGCCTACCAGAGCTCTGAGAGGATCATTACCCTCCTGATGACCGATTTTTGGACTATACACAAAAAGATGAACCCAGCTCTGCTTCCCTGTTTCACGGACATAAACCGAATACGAGTTATTCTGCTTCGTTCCCTCCGGAGCATACCAGACTGACAAATTTACAGATTTAACAGCGGGGGTAATTGCAGTAGAGGCTGCTGACCTCGAGGTGTATCGGCTTTCTGAGTTAAGAGTAGATGTGTTCGGGTTTGAACCGTTACCGTTCGAGCCGCTAACTATGGAACCATTAACTAATGAACCATCAGTGGTTGAATCACCTTGCACAGATGCGCTGGAATCTGACATATCACTGTTCATCCCCAAAGAAGTGCCGCTCTGAGTTGAAGAAGCATCATCCGTTCTGCCAGTAGAGTTCATTATTACAATCCCCCATATAATTGACGCGACTATAGCAATAGCACCTGCAATCACTAGAATTCTAAGCACTATGTTTTTCTTGATCAAAACAATGAAGCTACCTGAATCTTTGTGATTAACAGTCTTGTTGTCCCCAGAATTAATAAACTGATCACCCGTTTCTGGATTAAATCTACTGGATTCACTGTTTTTGTCCTTATTAGCCATATAAATATTCCTTTTCGCTAGATTTTAGCATTTAATCTTTGTTAAACAATAACAATCCTGTATTGAAATGTTGTAACAACAATAAATGTGGCATATTCTTGCTTGCTTTCATGTGCAAGTAAAAATTCACAACGTCCTATTTTGCTATTTCACTCAATAAATAACAAACATATAACGCAATATATGTTAATAATAACAAGATTGCATGACTAAAAGAAGGATTATTAGGACACATATGTTTAAGGTGTGTTTTTATACAATTGATTTTCGTGCTCCTGCTACAGCAAACCTATTTGTGTTATATAGCGGATGAGAAAATCAGCGTCTCTTCCAATAATCATGAAGGGTTCAGATTTTCTCGAACACGCAAACACGCCAGAAAATCATGCCTTCAGAAGAATGGCTGAACTAGACTGCATATCAACGGATATCTGGTCCTTGAAAACAGATGAAATCATCGGCAAGGATTTTACATACCAGCCGGTAATGCTTTTGAAAAAGAAATAAACTAAACATACTTACTTCTCTTCTGTTTCGATGTCATTTTGTAAATCATCTGCGATACATCTTCGTAGTTGTCCTTTGTGCAAAAAACGGCTATTTTATCAGTAAAGTCACTTTTTACCAGAATTGCATTCTGCTTGGGGTAGAGTTTTATCTTGGTTACATTCTCCCACTTAATCTTTATAATCTGTAAGAACTGCACCGGGAAAACAGTACTATGCGCCCTATAGTTGCGGCTGAAAAGTTCTAGTACTAAAGACAATAGATTATGCAATCTTCCGTGTTTCCTTGTCTGTAATTGCACATAATTTATAATCCCCTCTTCATCGACAATAAATCCCGGTGCATATTTGCCTTTGTATACAATTAATAGCAATAATGAAATCAATAAAAAAAACACAACCAACAGCCCGTAAGCATAAACTGCATCAACGCCAAAAAGCGCTCCTCTGCTGATAATGAAAATCAACACAGATATTATAATCAGGGGTACACCTATCGAAACGGCGAAGCCTTTCAGTATAAACCTATTTTTATAAGCAGGGACTTCTTTTTCCCACTGAAAATGATTCATTTCAAAAATCTCACTTTCACAATATTGTTTAATATGGCAATCATATTTATGTCACTTGGAAAACGATATAAATTATTCTTAAATTTTTGATTATCTGTTAACTTATACAAGTTGCTATTCGATAGTAAATTCATTTCTTCGTAAAATTGCTTAACTACCACAGTATTATACCATACTTTAGGTACAGAAAAAGATGCACCCTGTTAAGGATGCATCTTTTTATTTTCTCTTATTTTTCTTTTAATTTTTTCTAACAATATTACAAACTATTTGACAGATGTATACATGAAGTATTTGAACCCAAGAGGTGAGGAATAGAAACCTTCCAGCTTGGCGCTCTTAAGATAGATATCAACATAGTAGTAAATTGGAGCCTGTGGCATTTCGGCCATAAGTATATCTTCTGCTTTGTGCATAGCGTCATATCTGACTGTTCTGTCGTCTGTTCCCTTGATTGTCTTTATCAGAGCATCAAACTCTGCATTAGACCACTTGGAATCGTTGTTGCCGGATTTTGTCTCCCACATGTCAAGGAAGGAAATAGGATCATTGTAATCTCCCAGCCATCCGTTACGGGCAACATCATAATCGCCTTTACGTCTTGTGGCTGTAAATACTCCCCACTCCTGTGCAGAAAGTGTGCATTCGATACCAAGTTCTTTTTTCCACATATTCTGTAGAGCTTCACCTATAGCCTGATGTCCTGAGCTTACATTATGTAAATATTCGAATTTGGGGAATCCTTTACCGCCGGGATATCCAGCTTCAGCGAGCAGTTTCTTTGCTTCGGCAACATTTGCTGCATAGTCAGCAGCTTTTACTGAGTAATAATCTCCGCCTTCGGCACGGAATTCCTTGGTAGGATCTTTGCCTGCAAGACCTATAGGCACGTATGCTGATGCAGGTACTTGACCAGCTTTACCAATCTGCTCAGCAATAAAATTACGGTCTATAGCAAGTGACAGAGCCTTTCTGACTTTAACATTGTTAAAAGGAGCCTTTTTGGCGTTGAAAGAGATGTAGTAGGTTCCAAGTTGACCTTTTGTGAAGTATTCCGGAGTTGACTTAAGTGCATTGATCTCATCATTTGGAAGTGAATCTGCAAACATTATCTGTCCATTCTTAAATGCTGCCAGAATTGCATTGTCATCATCCATAAGTACAAATTTAATTTTGTCTGGACCTAATTTAGATACATCATAATAGTTTGGATTTTTTACATAAACCATTTCGGATTTATGTGCCCAGCTGGATAACATATAAGGTCCATTACCCATGTAAGAAGAGGCTTCTGTGGCCCATGCAGTCTTTCCGTCAACCTTGTCTTTTCTTAAAGGCACGTAAGTAGGGAATGCGAGCAGTTCCTTGAAGTATGGGCAAGGTGATGCAAGCTTGATTTCGATTGTCTTGTCATCGATTGCTTTTACAGCCATGTCGTCAACAGTCTTACCGGCAACTCCGCCAATATAATCTGCAACGCCTGCTATGACATCGAACATATAGGAATAGGGTGATGCTGTCTTTAAGTCTATTGCCCTTTTCCATGAATAGACAAAGTCTCCGGCTTTAACGGCTTGTCCGTCAGCCCATTTGGCATCATCGCGGAGAGTGGCAGTATAGGTTAATTTGTCATCGGAGACTTTAACCTCTTTTGCTTGTCCAAGCTGAGGTATGCCATCTTTGTCTAAGATGTAAAGTCCTTCAAATGCATGAACAATAAGTGTTGCACCGTCGACTGCAGAATTGAGTGCAGGGTCTATTGTCTCGGGTTCCGGTCCGACATTGACAGCCACTGTTACTTCCGCTTTAGGTGTTGGTGTCGGTGTAGATGTGGTGGCACAGCCGCTTAATAGCGAAATAGTCAGAACAACTGCAAGTAAAATGAATAATCCTCGTTTTGTCATTTTCTTCTCCTCCTTAAAATTTAATCTCAGTTAATTTTTCTTATAAACAAAACATAAGCAACCTTGCGTGTTTTGTCTATATATCTATAGTTCATAATTATAACTCATTTTTAACAAAATGTTTAGTTATTTTTAAAAAGTAATCTATTGTAATTGAAATGAAATATTTTTCATCATTTTGACCATTTTTTTCATCATTTTGCTGCTTTTTAGCTAATCCTGCCATCATATTTGATCTGGAGATAAAATATCCTTAACAGATTTCAGGAATTTTATCCAGATTATGGCATGCTACAAAATGTCCTGAGTGAACTTCTGAAAGTTCCGGCTCGTCAATACTGCAAATTTCAGTTGCATATCGGCATCTTGTCCTGAATCTGCATCCTGACGGAGGATTGAGAGGACTTGGTACATCGCCTTCCAAAATGATTCTACAGCTTTCTTTAGATAGCTTTGGATCAGGTATGGGTATGGCGGACAAAAGTGACTTTGTGTATGGATGGAGCGGATGAAGGTAAAGCTCTTCAAAATCTGTCATTTCAACAATCTTGCCGAGGTACATAACCCCTATGCGATTTGAAATATGACGTACAACAGACAAGTCATGTGCTATAAAAAGATATGTCAGACCAAGTGTTTCCTGTAATTCTTCAAACATATTAATAATCTGTGCCTGGATAGATACATCCAAAGCAGAAATCGGTTCGTCACAGACTATGAATTCCGGATTTACTGCTAGTGCCCTTGCTATACCTATGCGTTGTCTTTGACCTCCTGAAAATTCGTGTGGAAAACGTGCTGCATGTTCGCTATTGAGGCCGACTTTCTCTAGAAGCGAGACTATCATCTCTCGTCGCTGTACATTATTTTGAGCCAGATTGTGGATGTCAATCGGTTCACCTACAATATCTCCTACAGTCATTCTGGGGTCCAAGGATGCATATGGATCCTGAAATACTATCTGCATCTTGCGTCTATAAGGTAAAATATTGCCGTGGGTAATATCTGCTCCGTCATAGATAATCTTGCCCGCGGTAGGCTCATAAAGCCGCAAAATCGCTCTTCCAACTGTGGTTTTGCCACATCCGGATTCACCAACCAGTCCAAATGTCTCACCCTTGTTTATATGAAAAGACACACCATCGACTGCCTTGACAAAATTCGTCTTAAATAACCCGCTTCTTACCGGAAAGTATTGCTTGAGGTCAATCACCTCTAATAATTTATCAGACATTCGCGGTCGCCCCCTTCTGTTGCTCAAATATTTCCTTGTCGTTTAGCCAGCAAGCAGCAATGTGCGTTTCGGAAATTTCAGTAAATCCCGGCATATAGCTTAAGCAGACTTTCATGCATTTGCTGCATCTAGGAGCAAACGGACAGCCCGCAGGAGGATTAAGCAGATCCACAGCTGTGCCCTCGACAGGAATCAGCTTCTCATGAGTAGTGGCATTGATTTTGGGTATCGAATTAAGAAGACCAATGGTGTACTGGTGTTTAGGGTTATAAAAAATCTCCTCTGTCGTTCCGTATTCAATTATTTTGCCGGCATACATGACAGCGATCTTCTCACATACCTCGCTTACCACTCCCAAATCATGGGTAATAAGAATTATAGACATGTTAATCTTCCGACGTATTTCTATCATGAGTTCAAGTATCTGTGCCTGGATTGTAACGTCCAAAGCAGTTGTCGGCTCATCCGCTATTAAAAGAAGCGGCTCGCAGGCAAGTGCCATGGCTATCATAACCCTCTGACGCATTCCACCTGAAAATTCATGTGGATACTGCTTAAGTCTTTTCGCCGGTTCGTTGACACCGACCAGCTCTAACAGTTCTGTAGCTCTGGCGTCAATCTCCTGCTTTGTCTTGTTGGTATGCAATCTTAGCGCCTCGGTCAATTGATTACCTATGGTATATACCGGGTTAAGCGATGTCATTGGGTCTTGAAAAATAATACTGACTTCGTTGCCACGAATCTTTTGTTGCTCCTTTTCGGACATTTGCTCAATCTGGTGACCATTAAAATTAATCGATCCTCCGACAATTTTGCCCGGTGTTGATATAAGACCCATTATTGAATAAGTGGAAACGCTTTTGCCACTACCGGATTCGCCGACAATACCAAGCACTTCACCATGCTTCATTTTAAAACTTATGTCATTGACCGCTTTTATTTCGCCGGCAGGTGTGAAGAAAGTTATTTCCAGATTTTTTATGTCTAATAAATATTCTGATTCCATTAGGTTTTCCCCCTTACTTTTTCATCTTGGGATCGAATGCATCCCTGAGCCCGTCACCAAAGAGGTTAAAAGCAAGAATAACAACACTGATCATAATTGCAGGAGCAAGCAATCGATATGAATAAGATGTAATTCCTCCGATTGCATTGGCGGCTAGAGATCCCAGACTCGGCATGGGCGCTGAAACACCAAGACCCAGAAAGCTTAGAAATGACTCTGTGAATATGGATGAAGGTATTTGAAGGGATGTAGTCACAATTATTGTACCGATACAGTTTGGAATCAGATGTTTAAAAATGATTCTTGAGTTTTTGGCACCCAAAGCTCTTGCCGCAGTGACATATTCCTGCTCCTTAAGCATCAGAATCTGTCCTCTCACCATTCGTGCCATACCAACCCAGTAAAGCAAACTGAATGCAATGAAAATACTTATAAGACCAGGCCCGATGGCGTCAAGTGGCTTGAATATTTCATTCGTCGCAAAAAGAGCCTTCAGCGGTTCCTTGATGGTAACCATCAGAAGGATTATTACCAGTATGTCAGGAATAGTGTATATCAAATCCACTATCCTCATCATCACCATGTCAGTTGTTCCGCCTGCATATCCGGAAATTGCTCCGTAAAGCGATCCGATGATCAAGATAATAAGACTTGCGATCAACCCAACAAGAAGAGAAATCCTCGTACCGTACATCACCCTGACAGCCACATCACGTCCAAGGTTGTCAGTCCCAACCAAATGTGGAAATACAGATTCACCGGCCTTTATACGGACCTGCTCCTTCTCGGAGTACTGCATCGGCCGTAAGTCTTCGCTGCCCCTAATCTGTTCTTCATAGGAATACGGATAAATACCCGGCAGAATAAACGCAATAATAAATATTAGAACAATTACTACCAATGAACCCATTGCTATTGGATTTTTACGAAAACGACGCATGGCATCCTGCCAGTATGTAACCCCCTGACGCATAATTATCAGTTCTTCTTTTTCTTCTGCACTTGCTATTTCAAACAATTCCGGGTTCAATTGTAGACTTAATGGATTTTTAGCCGGACGACTGTCTTTATTCATAAACTAACACCATCTCTCCTTTATTTCAGTTGTATCCTTGGATCTACAAGCTTATAAGTAATGTCAACCAGCACATTCATTATAACCAATAAAGATGCCAGGAAAATAGTTGTCCCCATTATCATAGGATAATCACGGTTTGTTATAGAGCTTATGAATTCTCCACCAAGACCGGGAATTGTAAAAATTCTCTCTACAACGAAACTGCCAGTCAAAATATACGCCAATAATGGTCCCACAAAGGTAATAATCGGAAGTATCGCATTACGTAGTCCATGTTTGAAAAGTATCATAAAATTTGATACCCCTTTGGCCTTCGCTGTTCTCATATAATCCTGTCCGAGAACATCCAGCATGCTGGAGCGCATAAGCCTGGACATATATGACATAGGATAAAAAGATAGCGTAAAGGCAGGAAGAATATAGTGTAATGGCGTAGACAAACCATAAGTCGGCAAAATCTTGAGTTTCACACCAAAAAACAGCATCAATGTCGTTGCAACCACAAACCCAGGAATCGCAATTCCAACCGTAGAGATAAAAATTAGCACATGGTCTATCCATTTACCTCGATTAACAGCTGCAACTGCCCCCATCGGTATGCCGAAAAACAAGGCAATTAATATCGATATGCCACCAACTTTAGCAGAAACAGGAAATGTCTCAGCTATTATCTGCATTATACTTCTTCCAACCTTCTTGATGGAAATGCCCAAATCGCCTTGAACAAGCTTCACCATATAGTTCTTGTACTGAACGATAACCGGCTTGTCAAGCCCGTATTTCTCGTTCATTGCTGCAAGAATAGTAGGTGACGGTGATTTTTCACTAAGAAAAGGGCCGCCTGGCACCAGATACATGATAAAAAATGTTATTGTTGCAACTAAATAGATTGTAAAGACTGCGGAAAGAATTCTTTTTATCAGATAATTTGTCAATTGGTTTTCACTCCCATCAAATTAAGCTTCATATAGCGTTTTGGAATAGGTTGTATAAAATAAACGATAGTAAAACGCATTTGGCAAACTATTTTGGTA
Organism: uncultured Oscillospiraceae bacterium; assembly: GCA_964652975.1. Classification (GTDB taxonomy): domain Bacteria; phylum Bacillota; class Clostridia; order Saccharofermentanales; family UBA5734; genus CAZZCN01. The sequence goes on from CAZZCN010000032.1 coordinate 31,899, forward strand.
TCTTCGAAATTATATACCACAAATCAGTTTGCTGTTCAGTTCGTTTAAAATGTCAAATTTTGTTCAGAATATTAATCAATTATACTATACTTCTATACATTTTGAAATATAAAGGAATATATATTTATTAACACTTCATAAACACACAAATCCAGATGCACTTCGGATCAGAGCTCGTATTAATTATACGGTGTTTTTCATGGGCACCGATAAATAAAGTGTCGCCAGCTTTCAATTCAACTGTCCGGTTGTCTTCAAATGCGAGAACAGCAGTCCCGGTTATCAGCAATACCCACTCATCCTCTTCCTGGTCATACCAGAACCCATCGGGACTTACATTGCCGGATGATACAATTCTTTCGATTCTGACATTGCTACCGCTTGTTTGACAGCAACTAAATAAACAAAACTCACAAGATCCTTTCATCCATT
>CAZZCN010000033.1:0-6987 GCA_964652975.1 uncultured Oscillospiraceae bacterium
CCTGTCCACGACGGTTGGTATTCCCAGTTTTCTGGTTTTTCCGTTTTCTTTGGGTATCTCTACCCTCCGTACGGGTTTTGGATGGTATTTACCATCCCGAAGGGATTGCACAAGTTCCTTCTGGTTTTCTTTCAGGAAGGGTAGAAGTTCATCCACCTGCATTCCATCTATTCCACCTGCGCCTTTGTTCTTCTTTACCTGCTTGTATGCTCGGCTTAGATTCTCATCGGTTAGAATTTGCTCAAGCAAGCCTTCCGTCTGCTTGTTCGTGTTGGTGATGTTGTTTTCAGTTATCCTTGGTGACCCGCACACTTCCGCATATTCTTTCTGTTCCGCAGATACCATTTGCAGATAGTCTTCAAATTGAAGTTGTCTGTGCTTTACCTTGTCATTTCTGGTAACTTTCATTTACTTTTCACCTCCTCTGGTTCGCCCTTCCTTCCGTGTCATGACACTTCCGTACTATGGCATCTGCTGACTCCTCACGATAAATCTTGTTTCAACCGAACTTCATACTCTGTTTCCGTTCGTTCGTGAGGTCTCCCACGGTAAGACGATTCACTTTCATTCCATGTACCCGCAACATTTACGCTCACACTTCTGTGTAGCTTTTGGGCTTTGACTTGGAGTGCAGTCTTACCCAGTGTTTTGCGCCTGATGCTGTTCGTGTTCCTCAGGTCGGAACTTTGCCGCCGGCTTCCTTCAGATTCCTTCTCACGATGGACACCCTTGCCTTGAGCTAATGGTTGGTTGCTACATTCCCCCATAACGGACTTTCACCGTCAAGTTAATCGCCATGCGTGGCGCACACTCGCTGTCTGAATAATTTATTATTCAGACATTTTCTCGCCTTTATATCTCGCAATAGCCGCAACATCCTTGTCCCCACGGCCGGACAGATTAACGATGATTATCTGGTCCTTGCTCATTTCCTTAGCTAGAATCATTGCATACGCGACAGCGTGGGCGGATTCAATCGCAGGAATAATTCCTTCGGTGCGTGACAGGTATTCGAAGGCCTCAACAGCCTGAACATCAGTTATAGGAATATATTCCGCTCTTTGGGAGTCGTGGAGGTTTGCGTGTTCCGGTCCGATTCCCGGGTAGTCAAGTCCGGCGGAAATAGAGTAGACTGGTGCGATCTGTCCGTATTCATCCTGACAGAAGTAGGATTTCATTCCGTGAAAAATGCCGACACTTCCTTTTGCAATCGTTGCCGCGTGAAGTGCAGTTTCAACGCCTTTTCCGGCGGCTTCACAACCAATCAGCCGGACTTCCTGGTCTTCAATAAAATGATAAAAAGCACCGATTGCATTACTTCCGCCACCGACGCAGGCAATAACCGCATCCGGAAGCCTGCCTTCCTTTTCGAGAATCTGCTGCCTTGCCTCAAGGCTTATGACACTTTGAAAATCACGGACAATCTGTGGAAAAGGGTGAGGCCCCATAACAGAACCAAGAACATAGTGTGTATCTGCAACCCTTGTTGTCCATTCGCGCATAGTTTCATTGACAGCATCCTTTAAAGTCATCGTACCGCTGGTCACAACATGAACCTTGGCCCCAAGGAGCTTCATACGATAAACGTTCAAAGCCTGTCTGTCCGTATCCTCCTTGCCCATGAAAATCTCGCATTCAAGACCCATCAAAGCCGCCGCGGTAGCTGTCGCAACACCGTGTTGGCCAGCGCCGGTCTCAGCTATAACACGCGTCTTGCCCATCTTTTTTGCCAGCAGAACCTGACCCAGTACATTATTTATTTTGTGTGAACCTGTGTGGTTCAGGTCTTCGCGTTTGAGATAGATTTTTGCACCGCCAAGATCCTCGGTCATTTTACGGGCAAAATACAGTCTGGACGGGCGCCCAGCGTATTCGTTTAAAAGCTCGGAAAGCTCATTTTGGAACCCGGAGTCGTTTTTGTAAAAATCATACGCAGTCTCAAGCTCGATTACTGCATTCATCAAAGTCTCTGGAATGTATTGGCCTCCGTGAATCCCGTATCTGCCCTTTTTCTTTCCTTTTTCATTGGTCATATCAATATCTCCCTTCGAATTACTAATTTTGAAAATGAAAACTAGTTAATTTCAAAATTCAAAATAGTAAATTGTAATATTATAGCGTTTTGAATTAAGTTATATATGTGCCATCAAAACGCATTCGGCAAACTATTTATTAGTATTTTCAATTATATAACATAAATAAGTTTGCTATATATAATTCTAATCTTACTCTTCTTACAAATGCCAATTTTGTATCTAGATTGTGACTTGGTTCGTCTGCTACATCTTTCTGACCATTTTTACTATATCATTGATTTTCTGTCTGTCCTTGATGCCGTTTGTCTCGACCCCACTGCTTATATCGACACAAAAGGGAGCTGCAACGGAAATAGCCTTTTCAATATTGTCGATATTAAGCCCCCCGGCTAGAAAGAAAGGCTTTTCGTAGTTTCTGACAAGTTCCCAGTTAAATGACTCACCTGTACCGCCATAAGCACTTTCGCTGAAAGTGTCGAAAAGGGGGAAGTCGATCAAATCAGACAGTTTTGAAGGAAAAAGCAAAGAATTTGGTTTTTGAGAATCGGCTTCATTATCAATATTTTCGGAATTTGCAAAATCATTAGTCAATGCAGTATTTTCATTTGGCGATGCTAAATCAACACTCTGCGACTTTAAGATTTCACTATTTGGATTTGTTTTATTGGCAGGAGTTGATTTTACTCTGAACGCCTTTATTATTGGCTTTGAGATTGATATTTTAAGCTGGCGTATGTACTCTTCGTCTTCGTCGCCATGCAGTTGGATAATGTCTATTACTCCGACAGTGCAGCACTTTTTGATAAAATCAACATCTTCGTTTACAAAAACGCCTACGGCTTTTATCCGCTTGTCCAGCTCCGCCTTAAGGAGATAAGCCCTGTTAAAATCCACATGGCGCTTTCCTTTGGCAAAAACGAAGCCTATAAAGTCTGGCATTGCCTCGTTCACATATCCGATATCCTTGAAACTTTTTATTCCACAGATTTTGATTTTTGTCGGAGCAAAAGCGCTTGAAAGATTAGTGGAACGGCATTTGTCTAAAACATGAGAAGCAGAGGAATTAACTGAATTATTTGATTTGTATCTGCTATGGGGAATAGCATCACAATGGGAGCCATCGTTAGTGACTGATGCATCAGAATGCTTTGCTTGTATGGAGCCGCTGGACTTTTCACCTCTCAAGTTAGCAAGTTCGGACTTGATGTCTTTGCTTTTCATAAGCGTTTCACCGATAAGAACAGCATCGGCGCCGACCTCGCGTAGTTTGGCTATATCCTCCGAAGTGCCAATCCCGCTCTCGGATACGAAGAGGACACTATCCGGCACGAACTTTCGCAAGGTAATGCTGTTTTGGATATCAATCGTAAAAGTACTTAGATTACGGTTGTTGATGCCTATTATTCTTGCTCCAGCTTCGAGTGCCATAAGAACTTCACGTTCGGTATGAGCCTCCACAAGGCACGAAATTCCAAGGCTGTCTGCCAATTTTATGAACTCGCGCATTTTGGCAACGCTCAACACCGAGCAGATCAACAAAATGGCATCAGCGCCAATTGCGCTTGCCTCATGGATCTGGTACTCGTCGACAATAAAATCCTTCTGCAAAACGGGAATTGAGACCTGTGCTTTGATCTGCCGAAGATACTCTACGCTCCCCTTGAAAAAATCAGGCTCGGTCAGCACGGAAATCGCTGCAGCACCTGCCTCTTCATACTCACGCGCTATCTCCAGAAAAGGAAAATCCATGGAAAGCACACCTTTTGAAGGGGAGGCTTTTTTGACTTCGCAGATGAAGGAGATATCCTTTTGCTTTAGCGCCTTTTCAAACGAAAATGGTCTGCTGTTAATCCTCGATTGTGATTTCAGTTCCTGCAAGGAGACTTTTTGCTTTGCATTTTCAACGCGGAGCCTGGTAGCATATACTATTTTTTCTAGAATCATTAATATGACCATCCCTTTCTCAAAGTTGTGGAATGTTTTGGGCGTTTCGGTGTAAGCCGAATTTTAAGTCGCGGTGTGACCGAAAAGCACAAAACTTTTCACTCTTTCTCAATTTCATTTGTAAGTCGAATAAAATCTTCAAGTAGTTTCTTTGCCTTGCCGCTGTCAATAATATTTTCAGCCATTTTGACGCATTCGCGAAGCGTGCTGTTGTTGTTGGACATGTAAAGACAGAGAGCGGAGTTTAAAACAACAACGTCGCGTTTCGGACCTTTTTCGCCGTCCAGGATACGAATCGCTATCTCTGCGTTTTCCACCGGATCGCCGCCGATCAGCTCTTTTAGCTCGCATCGGGCAAACCCCAGCTGCTCGGGTGTCAGGAAAAAACTGTTGATTCTTCCTCCGGAAACTTCACAAATCGTGGTTGTGTTGCAAAGGGTGACCTCATCAAGCCCGTCGTGTCCGTGAACCACCATGGCTCTTTTTACCCCGAGATTTAAAAGCACATTGGCAAGAGGCTCTACGAGATTTTCATCGTAAACGCCGAGAAGCTGCATATTTGCACCTGCCGGATTTGAAAGCGGCCCCAGAATATTAAAAATTGTCCTGACACCCAACTCACGCCTAACCGGAGCGGCATATTTCATAGACGCGTGGTAGGTGGGGGCGAACATGAAACAAATTCCGAGGGATTTCAATATTTTTTCGCTCTGGTGCGCACTCAGGTCGATTTTGACACCTAAAGCCTCCAGCAAATCGGCACTGCCACAACGGCTGGAAACACTTCGATTGCCGTGTTTTGCGACCTGAACTCCACCCGCAGCTATAACAAGGGCGGCAATGGTGGAGATGTTGAATGTAGATACTTCGTCGCCTCCGGTTCCGACAATATCAAGAACGTCGGTCTCGTGAGTAAGCTTCGTGCATTTTTCCCTCATGACCATGGCGCAGGCTGTGATCTCATCGATCGTCTCGCCCTTTAACCTCATGGCTGTCAGGAAAGATGCTATCTGCGCGTTGGTGGCGTTGCCCTCCATGATTTCCATCATTACGTCGCGGGTGGTCTCGAGTGAAAGATTGTTACCGTTTAAAAGTTCGTAAATTGCTGATTTAATCATTGCAGTTCACCTCCGATTTTAAGGAAATTCGCAATTATTATGTCCCCGTTTTTGGTCAGAATAGACTCCGGGTGGAATTGGACGCCGAAAATGTCGTAATCCCTGTGTTTTACACCCATCACTTCGCCGTCATCATCCTCGGCAATGACCAGAATACTGTCCGGCAAGGACTCCCTTTTGGCACAAAGCGAGTGATATCTGGCTCCTTCGATTATAGGAGGCAGTCCGTGAAAAACTGGGCTGCCGTTGGCTATGTGAATCGTGCTCTTTTTGCCGTGCATAAGGGTTCTGGCGTAAGTTATCTCTCCGCCGAAAACTTCACAGATTGCCTGATGTCCCAGGCAGACACCCAGAATTGGCACCTTGCCCTTGAAATAGAAAATCGCCTCTTCGCAAATACCTGCATCCTTGGGACGTCCGGGTCCCGGTGAAATGACAATGTGCGACGGACTCAGTGCCTCAATTTGTTCTAGCGTCAATTCGTCATTCCGTATAACTTTTATATCCGGGTTGATCGCTCCTATATACTGATATAGGTTATACGAAAAACTGTCGTAATTATCGATTAAAAGTATCATGTTAAACCTCCTGAATACTTCTGCTTAATCTATTTTGTATCAAAATCTTATGTGGTGTTAATTCTTGTAGTAATAAATATCAAACATTTCATATCCAAACTCTGCCAAAATCTGTTTACCTAATCATCCTTCAACGTCCCTTGAGATTTTGATTGCATCCATCATTGCATTTGCCTTGTTTATGCACTCCTGGTATTCGCTTTCAGGGTCACTGTCTGCCACTATTCCGGCACCGGCCTGTACATATATTTTGTCGGCCTTTTTTGCCGCCATCCTTATTGCTATGCAAAGGTCCATATTTCCTGCAAAATCTATATACCCGATGGCTCCGCCGTATATTCCGCGCTTATGGCCTTCGAGTTCATTGATTATCTCACAAGCGCGGATTTTGGGTGCTCCGGACAATGTGCCGGCGGGCAGAACAGAAGACAGAGCATCAAACTGGTCCAACTCTTTTCTGAGGGTTCCTGTCACAGTCGATGCTATGTGCGAAACATGTGAAAATCTTAGCACCTTTTGATATTCATCGACCTTTACAGAACCGAATTCGCTTATCTTACCGAGATCGTTGCGCCCAAGGTCGACCAGCATATTGTGCTCGGCCAGCTCCTTTTCATTTTTAAGAAGAGCAGATATGAATTTTTCGTCTTCGGCATCGTCTTTGCCGCGCGGACAGGTTCCAGCAATCGGGAAGGTCGACAGCTTGCCGTCTTTTAACGAAAGCAATGTTTCAGGTGACGCTCCTGCTACCTGGATATCAGCAAAACTCATATAGAACATATAGGGAGAAGGATTGATGGTTCGGAGTGCGCGGTATGTCGATAGCAAATCTCCATCGAACAAAGCCTCGGAACGGTTTGAGATAACCGCCTGAAAAATATCGCCCTCATGGATATAATCCTTCACCTTGTCCACCATTTTGCAGTACTGTTCCTTTGAGAAAAGAGGGGAGAAGTCCGACAAAAGCGACGATTCGTACTTTTGGGAAGCCTTTTCAGATTTGACGATGCCCTCCATTTCCTTAAGTGCCACAACACCCGAGATATAACTGTTTTCAAAATCCGCAGTCTTGATATTGACTATCAGCAATATTTTCTGCCTTAAATGGTCAAACACAATAACCTTGTCAAAAAGCATCAGATTGAGATCGTCAAATCCGGCATCGTTTATGTTGGCAAGTTTCAAGGATTTTTCAGAGTACTTAAGGTAGTCATAAGAAATATACCCCACGAATCCTCCGGTAAAAGGAGGCATCGTGTCAAGTCGCGGACTTTTATATTCACCCATGATTTTGCGCAGAACATCGTTTGG
>CAZZCN010000033.1:7087-32012 GCA_964652975.1 uncultured Oscillospiraceae bacterium
TACCCGAGAAAAGAATACCTGCCCCATTTTTCACCGCCCTCCACACTTTCAAGCAGATAGCACTTGTCGCTCTTTGCCTTCAAGGCTCTAAGCACCTCGATTGGTGTCTTGATATCTGAATAAAGCTCAAGACATATCGGAATTATAGTGTTTCCTTCACACAGAGCCCTTGCTTCGTCCATTGCCGGTCTGATCATTTTCATTACCTCCTTTTGTTTTTCATTCTATTGTTTTTCGATTTTAAAAAAACAAAAACACCCGCCCGCGACAAAAAATTTGTCAAGGACGAGTGCTTATAAATAGTTCACCCGTGGTACCACCTTGGATTTGCAGGACATTACATCTTGCACACTCAGCAGAATACTGTCATATTCCTCACATTCACGTATGCGTCACGTCACAGAATACTTGGGAAAAATATAAAATCCCTTTGACCCGTGCCCTCCGTGGTCCATTTGATACTCTGCGTTGTGCGAGGCTCTCATCTCTCCTCACTCTCTGTGACTGCACAAATACCGTTATCTCCACATCATCGGTTTAGCGGTTATTAAGTTTTACTCGATTTTAGACCCGAATCCGGATTTTGTCAATAGGGAGATTTTTATAATGCTTGACATCGAAATAGAGAGAACGCATCAGTAAAGTTTACATAAAATTTATAATTGCATTATCATTACATAATAATGTGCCCCTATAATGGAGACAGAGGTAATAAAGGCAAACCGATGTGTGTTATATATTTATGAAGACACAAATAGTTTGCCAAATGCGTTTTGATGTCATATCTGTGTGCAACATATTCAAACCGCAATACATAAGGGAGGGTATTAATGCTCGTTGTATCACATTATCATATTGGAGGATTTGTTTATCGACATGTTATATCAAAGTATTTTTCATATTCACATATAAAAAAATTGATTTTCCAAGCAGGAAATCTAATGCCAGATTTGTCTCAAAATTTATCAATACTGAAACATAATATTAAAGGGTCTTCCATGCCGTTCAATTTTCATGTTTCAAAAGCACAGGACTCAACTCTGCCAGCCCGTGAACGTTTAGTTAGCATGGGGATTGTATGTCATTATCTGTCAGACTATTTCTGCATTTATCATTCAAAAGAACCTTACACAAAATTTTCAATTATAAGACATTTGATATATGAACTTCGATTACATCTGATGCTTATCTGCCTGCTACCATTTTCCAAAAAATTAATAAGTCAAATATCGGGCGAAATAATTAGCATCGAATCAAAAAAATCAGAAAAAGCTGCAACAAATTTTAATATTGACAATGCAGATATTCACGATATTCTAAATTATCTTCAAAAGCATTATCATTCAAAAAAATCAACAATCAAAAATGATATAAAATTCACATTAATGGCAACAATCCTATCAACTGATTTTGTAATGAAACAGTATGCAGCAACATACCCCAAACGAATTGATTTTGAAACTGTCGCTGCTTTATATTCAGTACCTGAGGCATCATGAAGCCATTGATAGTTAATATGGTTCGTTCGCGAACGAACGCGAACGAAAGGTCGAACAAATAATATGATTGCGGTCGAACGCTAGAGTAACAAGTTATTATATAAATAGGAAATTAGCTTAATTCTCTGACATTCCGCCACCATTTACAACGGCTTCCAAAGCCTCAACAGGCATTCCATTGGCCTCAAGGATTTTCGCCACTGCCGGGTTTCTCTTTGCTATAACCAGAAGCTGTTTCATTACACCGGTCTGCATCTCGGACGTCATGCCTGCCATGGCTGTTTCATCAGGCTTTGCTGGATCTATTACAAATGAATTTTCTGTTGTCAATTTCGGTAAATCCAAGGTTCCGGCTGGGGTGCTTTTTGTCACTCCTTTTATATTTAAATCGCCGATTCCTTTGAGAGATAATTTTACCGAGGAGTTAAGAGTGTCTTTATCTATACCATAGCTTATAACCATGGTTGAGTCAGTAATATTCATTAATTCTTTTGGCAAAGCAGCAGATTTTGGAATTAAGTTATCTGCATCAAAAAGCGAAATTGTGTATGTTCCTGTCAAAAAATTGTTGCCATTCCATGGCAATTGAACAGTGTTTTTATAATCGACGTTTATGCCAAATGATATTTTACTTTCGGGATCATTGATAAATATTTTTATATTGCCATCTTTTATTGAAGATGGGGTTTGAATTGCGCGGAATATTTCATTTCCTCGCACTGATAAATTAATTGCTTTTCTGCTCTTCATAATGCTTTCGGAGGGTGTCAGCATCTGTATGGTAATTTTTTCAGTATCTGATGAACTGGCAGGTAAAATTTCGAATGTGCTTGCCACAACCTCGTTTTGTGGGTTTATATAGGAACTTAAGCTAACAGTGCCTGCTTCCGCTTTGACATCATCCAAACTGGTTAAAAGCTTATTAAGTTCGTCTTTGTACTTCTGGGCCGTTAGCTTTTCATTAAAAACTGGTGGCATGCCGGTATTTTGCGTTGCCTTGTAATACTCCATCAGACTGTTCGCATTATTTACAACCATTTCCTGCAGATATGCGTCATCACGAGCAGCCTTTATAACTGCTTTGAAAAGTTTAATGAGCTGCTCCTCTGTAAGCGTGATAGTAACTTTTTTGGCTGTGACAGATACGTCTGATATTTTAACCGTCTGATCGTCAGCTACAGTAAATTTACCTTCCTTTAAAGAATCTGTGTAGACTTTCAAAATAGACTTCAAGCTGGCTTCAAGTTTTTTTGAGTCGATTTTGATAAGTTTCGAAGGGTCTGAATTTATATTCATGAGAATTTTGACATATTTATTCGAAATCTCAGGTGCCTGCACGACAATATTCTTATTATCTGACCAACTATTTATTGTGAAAACGTCTCCGGTATTCTCAGAAAGTTTGATACTCGCCTTGCTGCCTTTACTATCAACGGACTGGACAGATGAAATATTCAAGGAATTAACATAATCAATTATTGATTTTATATTAGCAACACCTTCATCACCCATGGATTGACTCATCAAGTTATAAAGCGATTCGTCAGGTGATACCTCCATTTTGAGATCCGTTTTAGTTGAGACAGGAGCTGCTGCGCCTCCCTTAAGCATCAACGACATATATTTTACAAAATCACTTGAAACCGAAGTCATTGACTTTTGCTGAAGACTTAGTGCGTAATTCTTTTCGCCCATAACCAATATGGCAATGTCACGCTTTAGCAATTGAGTATATGCCAAAGTTCCGCTACCAATCAATAAAATACAAAGTATTGCTATAATAGCAGTAGATAAAAGCCTTTTTTTCTTCCTCGTAGGGGTGGACAAAGGAGTACTTGTCATCTGCGTGTCAGACGAATCTGTCTGTTGTATTGAATCAATCGGCTCAATATTGTCCGCCTCTATTGGGGTTGACGAATCGAATTGCTCTAGTTTGCTTGAATCAAATTCTGGGGTTGTCTCGTTATTTAAGTTCTCATCCATGTTAGTTACCATCCTTTTACAAATTTTACCATCATTATTAATTGATTTTCGTTTATAATTTTGAATAATATTTGACAAATTATAACATAAGTTTGTAGGCAGAACAATGCAACATGCAAATTCAAATTTGCTAGCCCTGTGTCGATAACCTTGTGATATAATCATTTCAGAGGAAAACCACATATCATAACTTATGATATAATCATTTTCAAAGGCAAAAGACCCTTTACCCCAATTATAATAAAAAGCAAATAACAGGAGAGTCCAATAATATGAAATCAGATTACCGTTATGAAATGCACCTTCACACCAAGGAATTTGGGTGGTGTGCTCAGGTTTGGGCAAAAGACACAGTGGACATTTATGTCAATGAAGGCTATGACGGCATTTGCGTGACCAACCATTTTTTCAGTGAAGGAATGGAGACAATTCAAGGAGACACCTGGGAAGAAAAGGTGGATTCATGGCTGTCTGGATATAATGAGGCAACTAAACAGGCTTGGCAATATCCTGGATTTGATGTCATACTAGGGGCGGAACTTCGAATTGAAGAAGGATATGAGGATTTGCTGCTTTATGGTATAACACGGGATTTGCTCGTTGCCACACCGCAGATATTTTCTTTTACAATACAGGAGCTATATGATTTTGCGAATGAAAACGGAGTGCTGGTCTTTCAAGCACACCCGTTACGTCCGGGCCTTAATCTCAAGGATTTTAAATGCCTTCACGGACTTGAGGTTTTTAACGGAAATTCCAGGCACACCAACCAGAACGAGAGGGTCCTGAAAATCGCAAACGAATACAACCTGTTGACGATTGGCGGATCCGACTATCACCAGATTGGTGACGAGGCTTCGGTTGCTATGAATTTTCCTTATAAAATAAGTGATTCGATACAGATAGCCGAGGGTTTGCGAAGGTCGGACGGCAGGATTGAAATACTGAAATAGGATTTCAATTTTTATTAAAAACTTGAAGGTACAATACTTTTACAATAATATTTGACATAAAAATCTTCACAAATTTTACCTAGAATTTATTACAGCATAATCATTACATAAAAATCCAACCCTATAATTTAGTTATAGACTATGAATTACAGGGGGGGTTAAAAAATGATTGTTGGATCACATTATCATATAGGGGGCTTTGTTTACAGATATGTTGTATCAAAGTATATTCCGTACTCACCTGTAGATAAGATAATTTTTCAAGCAGGAAATCTACTGCCTGATTTTTCGAAAAAATTATCAAAAATCGAACATAGTATCATTGGTTCTGCAGACCCGTTCAATTTTCACATTGAGAAAGCCAAAGACCCTGCTCTTTCTAATAGCGAACGTGTTCTGAGCATGGGGGTTGTCTGTCATTACCTATCGGATTATTTTTGCACCTATCATTCAAAAGAGCCATTCAAGAATCATTCAATCCTCAGACACTTACTTTATGAACTTCGATTGCATTTTGTCTTTTGCACCATGCTGCCATTCTCCAAAAAATTAATCAGTCAAATATCTTGTGAAATTGATAATATTGAAAACCCGGATGTCAAAGGATTCAAAGCAAAATCCAAGACGGATTATTCTGATATTGAAGCAATACTACCACATCTTCAAAGGATTTATCATTCCCAAAAATCAACAATTAGAAATGATATTAAATTTGCATTGCTGGCAACACTCCTATCTACTGATTCATTAATGAAAAAGCATGCTGTCAGGTTCCCCTCGCGGCTTGATTTTGAAACGCCAGCTCCTTTGACTCCTCTATTTGCGGGACAGGAGGCAGGATGAAACCACTTATAATTATTGTTGAACAAAATGATGAGACATTGCAGATAGTTGAATCAAGTTTGAAGAATGACGGTTATGGTGTTCTGATATTTAAAGATGGAGAGGCTCTGCTACGTAAAATTGATAATATCGAAAACCTTGTGCTGCTTGTTCTGGGCGTTATGCTCCCGTGCAAGGATGGGTTTGAAATAGCTGAAGAGATTTGCAAAAAACCGGAATTTACCAATCTACCGATTGTAATATTAACCCCAAAGGGCTATGAATGTAATAATGTCGGTGAATTTATAACTATTGAATTTGATTATCTGAAACAGACATTTAGCTCTCGCGAATTTATTTCGATAGTAAATTCAAAAGTCAAAAGCTATATCAAATTGATTGGCGGATCACTGAGAACAGATATTATTGCGAAAGCTTGTAAAATCAATACAAGCGACAAGGAAATTCTGACATGTGCAGACATCCGTCTTAATGATTTGAAACATAGAGTGTACAAGGGTGAACGCGAAATTGACCTGACACCCAGGGAGTATGAGCTGCTGAAATTCATGATGAAGCATTGTGGAGTTGCTTATAGCAGAGAAACATTGTTAGCGAATGCATGGGGGTATGAATATATGGGAAGAATCAGAACAGTGGATGTTCATATCCGTCAACTGCGTCGCAAAATCGAAAATGATGACAAAAATCCACAACTTATTCAAAGCGTCCAAGGCATAGGATATAGGCTTGCAGAAAAATAAAATTCTACAGTAATACCGTTCAGAAAGACTTTACACGAAATTAACAATAGAATTACCAAATGATAATAATACTCAAACAACCTGTTTGTATAATCAAATCAAACCAAACGAATAAAATGTAAGGAGAAATAGAATATGAGAAAAAAAGGAAAAGAAACATTTCACGTAGTTATCACATCTATCGTACTGGCAGTTACAATTGCTTTGACAAGCGTACCTGCATTTGCGGATTCTTCATCCAATGGTCAATGGGTGGCAGGAGACTTTCATTCACATACATATCTAAGTGACGGAAGCAAAACAGCAACACAGGTCGCTGACAAGGCAATTGTGTATGGACTTGATTGGTATTCCGCTGCAGATCACGGTGGCGGAACAGTAGGAACAAGAGACCAGGCAGGCGTTGCATGGGCTCCTACAACTCCAGGATTAGTAGGTACCGCGTTGCCTCGCTGGTTAAGCATTTTCGGTATAGGTGAATCCGAGATAGTCAAAAATAGAGCAAAAATACTTCAAATCTCAGGATTTGAATGGAACGTACCAGGACATGAACATGCGAGTGTAGGAATGATTGGTGAATCATCAGCTGTTAAATCCGCATTGGCAAGATTTGACTACGCATTTGATGCAACAAAGGAAGCTGATAGCACCGACACACTTGTTGCTGATTTGAACCCGCGTTCGGCAGACGGCAAAAACCCACCATCTAAAACAACATATGGAGACCATAACGGAGCTTTGATTGGTGCAAAATTTCTTGAGGATAATTATCCAACAACAAGCTATTTCCTTCCAAACCATCCATCAAGGAGACTGGGATTTACAATAGCCGACTTCCGTGAATTCAATGACGTTGCACCTAGCGTATGCTTTGGAGCAGAATTGCTTCCAGGTCATCAGAAATCATCTTTCAGAGGCGGATTGGGGTATTTCACATATTACGACACAGTAATGAAGAAAAACGTAAATCTATCTGTCGGGACTGCAACAACAATGGAACAAATGGTTGATGCATATATTGCAACAAAGACTGCAGGAACAATAAGTGATAAAGCAACAATAATGGCTTCATTAGCAACAAATATTCCTATGCAGAGAACATATGGCGGAGCAGATTATATGTTAGCCAAGGTAGGCGGTCTGTGGGACTCCATGCTTAGCGAGGGAAGACATTTCTGGATTTTCACCAACTCGGACTTTCATTCCAACGACAGTGAAGAACCTGATTTCTGGCCCGGAGAGTACTCCAAGAATTATACATTTGCAGCCAACAAAAATTATCAGGGAATCCTCGACGGTATGCGCTCAGGTAACACTTATGCAGTTCTTGGCGACCTGATCAACAAGCTGGACTACACAATATCAAACAACAAAGTCAGCTCGGTAATGGGCTCAACTCTTAACCCTGTTCAAGGACAAGACAATATCGTGACCATAAAATTTAAAAGCCCAACAACTAATCATGCAAATACAGACGGAAGAACCGGGTTGAACGCAACTCCAACAGTTCACCACATAGACCTTATCGCAGGTGAAGTCAAGGGAAAAATTCTAAACAAATATGTACCGGGAACAACAGATTTTACAAACAACAAAGTCTATTTGACAGCAGATTATCAAAATTCAGATACAACAGCAACAACTGAAGTGATTAAAACATTCACAAGCAATGACTGGACTGTAGACGCACAAGGTAATCGCGTAATTAACTTTGTACTTCCTAAAACAGATAAAAACATGTTCTATCGTCTAAGAGGGACAAACATGGCTCCGGGAACTGCAGGACAGACGGATAGCAACGGCAATCCTCTAATTGATACAGATGCCACAGCCTTAACCGGAACAAACACTGCAACAGAAGCTTTCAATGATCTTTGGTTCTATACGAATCCAATTTTCGTAAACGCCCAATTTGATGGAACCACATTAAATGCAACGCTTATAAATTCAGATAAAACTCCAATTGCCGGTAAAACTGTAGAAATCGGCGATGCTAGTGCTATGACAGACGCAGACGGTAAATTCGTGCTCAAAAACATACCAGTTGGTGTTAACACTTTGAAAGTAATGGATGAAGAAGGCAATATGCTTTATGAGTTTACTTTCAATATTACAAGAGGTGATAAAAGTTCAACATCATTTTATGATATGACCATCGAAGAAGGAATGACAACATCCAATGCTACTTTTGTTCTTGAAGAAGAAGAGCTATACCTAAACCCGGTAGCAGCTAACTCATCTGAATCCGAAACGCCTGAAGTTGATGACAATTCAAATCCTAAAACCAGCGACAGCTTTAGCCTGATTATCATATCATTCGGACTAATTCTAGCCGCAGTTCTTATAACGAAAAACAAAAGAAGAGTTAGAGCGTAAAGAAAGGAATAATTAATTATGAAAAAATCATTAGCAATTTTATTAATAATAGCAATGGCAACATATGGTTTTGCCGGATGCGACAACAAGCCTGCAAGCAGCAGTGACACATCTTCCACAATGGAATCCAGCATGGCAGAAAGTATGGCAGTATCATCAGAGGCTGAAAATTCAATGGTACAAGAATCATCGAACGCTCAAAGTTCAATGGCATCTGATAGCATGGTATCATCAAATGCAACTTCTACAAATTCTACTGCTACCTCTTCCACAGCTGTATCAAAATCAAATGTCACCAGCTCCAGATCGACTGCTCCAACAAGTGTTCCAGTAATAAGAGGAGGAAACCCATATAAACCTGCCTCCTCCACTTTGTCAGGAACTATCTCCATCTCAGGTTCTACATCTGTATATCCTGTAGCAGCAGCTTTAGCTGAAGCATTTAAAGCGAAATATTCAAAAGTAAATATCAATATTACTAATGTGCAAGGCTCAGACGCCGGCAAAGAAGATGCACGTGCCAATCGTGTAAGTTTCGGTATGTATAGTGCAGATATTACTGATGCAGCATTTACAGTCTACAAAATTGCATTAGATGGCGTTGCGCTTGTTGTTAATCCATCCAACCCTCTCACAAACATCTCATTTGAGCAACTTGAAAGAGTCTACAACACAACAGCAGGACTTACTGTAAGCGGTGTAAAGCTTGGTGATCAACTGAGTAACTGGCAGGAATTTGCAATTACTTATGACCACCCCATAGTTGCTGTCAGCCGTGAAAACGGTTCTGGTACAAGAACATGCTTCCAAGACATAATAAAGGGCTTAACTGCTGCAAATGGCAAAAAGTATCCGCTTGCATCAGGATATGACAGCCAGGCCGGTAGGACAGAAATAGCATCAAGTACAGACCAGGTTCGTGAGAAAATTTCAGGCAATATAAATGCCATCGGTTACATGTCGCTAGGAAGTGTAAATTCTTCTGTAAAAAAGATACAATATGAGGGCATAACGGCAACCGAGACAAACGTGCTAAACGGATCCTATAAATTCGCCAGACCATTCAATCTGTTAACCAAAGCCGGTGATAAACTGACAGCAGTAGAAAAGGAATTTATGAAGTTTGCGCTTAGTTCAGAGGGCCAACAAATCGTTGAGAATTCTAACTTCATATCCTTGGATAATGCTACGATTACAGCCCAATTGGCCAAAATTCCTTAGAGCAATAAAGCATAGCTCAATTTCATTAAAACAGCCATACAGAAGTACACACTACTTTTAAAATGTGCAAAAGGTCCTTGCAAGCTACTTCTAGCTTGTGAGGACAATTTGCAGAAAATAACTTATTGGGAGTAAATAATTTGACGAACGATAAAGAGTTGCTGATAATTAAAAATGATAATATAAAAGATTACAAGCTTCTGCAGTTGATTCACTACAAAAAAAGAACCATAGTGATTTCACTTGCAATAATTGCCATAATTATTTTGTTTTTCCCGATTGCAAAGGCAAGTGTCGATCCTGTTCTTATATCAGAGAAACTTGCAATTGAGCTTGCACAGTCACAAAAAATATCAAAAATCAATATCAATATCTTTAATGCTTCGGGCGCATTTTCTGCAATAAAAGATGCTTTCGGCCTTGATACTGTTGACACTAGCGGCATCGATGCCAAAAATCCTGTGGACGATAATGAGAAAGCAACAATAATTCTTTCTAAAGTGGTCAATGGATTTGATATGGCAATATTTTTTGCATATATGTCTCTATTTTTGCTTCTTATTGGCATATTGGCTGTTTTTCTAAAACCCAACTCTATCATAGACCCGGTGATTTTCTCTCTTGCCGGTGTTTTTATTATTCTTGCCGGCATATTTAGCCGGCAAGCAGGTCTACTTGTCAAAAACAATATAGGTCTAATAGGGGATTACTACGGATTTAATGGGAAAGCTGATACTTTTACATTTAAATTGGAGAATTCTATTCTAATTCCAATTATATTTTTCCTTTTTATTGCTTTGATATGTATTGTTTTAAAGACAACTGCCACTAAAGGGAATGAGATTGAAACTGTATTCGAGGTTGTTTTTTTCACATGCGCTATTGTTTCAGTCATTACTGTTTTTCTGGTATGTA
Source organism: uncultured Oscillospiraceae bacterium (assembly GCA_964652975.1). Taxonomy (GTDB): domain Bacteria; phylum Bacillota; class Clostridia; order Saccharofermentanales; family UBA5734; genus CAZZCN01. The sequence goes on from CAZZCN010000033.1 coordinate 17,621, forward strand.
TTTTCCTTTTTTCAAAAGGCATACCGACGATAAATAGAATAGGATTCTTTGATTTTATTTTTGGTACTGTCTGGCAGCCTACCGGAGATAACCCGCAATTTGGAATTTTCAATTTGATTTTGACATCGCTGTTTGGTATGCTTGGAGCAATTCTAATTGGTGTTCCAATGGGCATACTGGTGGCTGTTTGTATATCTATGATGGCGCCTAAATGGCTCGCGAAAATATTAGGTCCCACAATTGACCTTCTTGCCGGAATACCATCCGTTGTTTACGGCGCAATCGGCGCAATTGTTTTGGTGCCTTTCATCATGAATACTTTTAAATTACCGACAGGAGCTACACTGTTTTCGGCTATTATTGTTTTGTCCGTAATGGTTTTGCCGACTATCACCAGCATATCGATAATAAGCATGAGGGCAGTCCCGCAAAGCTATCTTGAAGGAGCGCTAGCACTCGGAGCACATAAGGAGATTGCCGTTTTTACCGTTGTCATTCCTGCTGCAAGGTCCGGCATCATGGCCGGCGTTATGCTTGGTCTTGGGCGTGCAATAGGTGAAGCCATGGCGATCATACTGGTGGCTGGAAATGTTCCGATTTTCCCGAAATTATTTCAACCTGTCCGCTTCCTGACAACAGGAATAGTAGCTGAAATGGGCTATGCTACAGGGTTGCACAGAGATGCTTTATTTGCAATAGGCATGGTGCTGTTTGTTTTTATTATGATTCTAAACTCTGCATTTCATATCTTGATTAAGAAAGCAGGTGTTACGAATGATTAATTATAAGATCAAAACAAAGCGATTCAAGCTTTCGGTTATTATCATTAAATTGGTTGTTTATCTGGCTACCTTTATTGTAGTTGGCGTACTGTTTGGAATGCTAAGCTATATAATCATCCGAGGATTGCCGGCCATAAACTGGCAGCTGTTGTCGACTGTACCATCTTTTTTAAAACAAACCTACGGAATTCTGCCCATGATAATCAACACGATCTATATTGTTATCATGTCGCTTATTGTAGCGATACCGCTAGGTGTCGGCAGTGCAATATTTTTGTCGGAATATGCAAAGCAAAATAAATTTGTTGGACTGATACGTTATACAATCGAAATACTGTCAGGCATACCATCTATAGTATATGGCCTGTTTGGATCTTTACTTTTTGTAAATGCTTTTAAAATGGGATATTCTATCAAAGCAGGTGCTTTCACCCTGGCAATAATAGTGCTCCCGATAATCATAAGGACCACCGAGGAGTCATTAAAGGCTATTGATTCTACATACAGGGAAGCCGCGATTAGCATGGGAGTCAGTAAAATCTATATAATCAGGACAATTCTTCTACCTTGTGCATTGCCGGGAATCCTGACAGCAATTATACTTAGTATCGGGCGTATGGTAGGTGAATCCGCAGCGTTGCTTGCTACCTCAGGAACCGCCTATGAAATGCCGAGAAAATTACTGAGTCACATGAATAATTCAGGAGCTACCTTGACAGTTCAGCTTTACCAGAGCTTTACCGAACGCCCGGCCGGAATGAGCGATGAGACACCTTTCGCCATATCTGCGATATTAATTATTCTTGTTCTGCTTCTAAATTTCATGGCAACCGTTTTTGCGGGTTTCTTAAAAAAGAAAGGTTGATTTTAAATGAGCATAATCAAAACAGAGAACTTGAATTTGTTTTATGGTTCGAATCAAGCACTAAAGGACATAACAATAGAGCTTAAAAGGAATAATACAACTGCTTTGATCGGACCTTCAGGCTGTGGCAAATCTACTTTTCTCAAAACAATCAACCGTATGAACGATATAATCAGTTCAGTAAAAATAACAGGAAAAGTATCTTTTGAGGACCTGGACATTTACTCTCCCGAGATAGATGTAAGACACTTAAGAAAAATGATCGGAATGGTTTTTTTTAAACTTTACCCTTTTCCCTTGAGCATTTATGAGAATGTTACCTATTCCCCGCGTTTTTACAAAATTACAGAAAAGCACGAATTAGATGAAATTGTTGAAAAGTGCCTGAAAAGAGTTGCATTGTGGGACGAGGTCAAAGATCGTCTGAAAAAGCCGGCATTAAGCCTTTCCGGCGGACAACAGCAACGCTTATGCATTGCAAGGGCTCTGGCGGTTGAACCGGAAGTATTGTTAATGGACGAACCAACATCAGCACTTGATCCTCTTTCTACATTTAAAATAGAAGACCTGATGAGCGACCTGGCCAGAAATTATACCGTTGTCATAGTGACACACAATATGCAGCAAGCGGCTCGAATCGCTGACGAAACTGCATTTTTTCTGAATGGTGAAATAGTTGAATTCGGTGAAACCAAGAATATTTTTTCCAGCCCAGTCGACAATAGGACGAATGATTATATTTCAGGAAGATTCGGATAATGAAATTAACTTCAATTTAAGATTTATCCATAGTGGCTTATTGTTCTGTGAGGCTAAAATTCCATACTCAGATGATAATATTATATGACACAAGAAAATAGAGCAATAAATTATAAATAATTTACATAGAATTTATATTAACATAATCATCCCATAAAAAAACAACGCTATAATAAAAATGAGCCAAAGACTTGCAAGATGTTTTGACTTCTATAAAAAACAACAAAACGGGAGAAAGATTATGACAACAATCAAACCAAGAGTCGCTTTTATATGCGTACACAATTCCTGTCGTTCTCAAATCGCTGAAGCACTTGGCAAACATTTTGCAATAGATGCTTTCGAGAGTTACTCTGCAGGAACGGAGATAAAACCACAGATTAATCAAGATGCAGTAAGGCTGATGAAAGAGATATACAATATTGATATGGAAAAAACTCAACATTCAAAGCTATTAAAGGATATCCCAGAGGTAGACATTGTAATTACAATGGGATGCAATGTGGCTTGTCCGTACCATCCATACAAAACATATGATAATTGGGGATTGGATGATCCAACCGGATGCAGTGATTATGAATTCAAAAAAACTATATCATTAATAGAATTCAAGATTAAGGAACTGAAAGAAAAAATAGGGAAAAGCTACTAGAACTGCAGACATTCTTACCCAGTTAACACTATTTCATTATATATTCAGGAGCAATACGACTTTGCAAACAAAATTTTTAATGAAAAACAACTTGTTAAAAATCCATATCATTAGCTGGAAGACACTTACTACATCTTCAAATCACGCTTTTTGTAAAAATAATATGCTCCGTAAGTCAATACGGCAATGCTGGACAGGACAATAATCGGATAGAGAAAAGAATATCCACCTTTGACTATTTCCTTTGCATCAAAATATTTAAAGACTGAAAGATACTTTAGATACGACACGGACTCGACAATGTCAACAATTATCGCAATCATCAACATAGCCATTAAAATAGAGGTTGAAATTGCGGAAGAGAGTTTGGGTTTGTTTATCAACCCGGAGAAAAATGCTCCAAGTGCGGCGAAAAAAACCTGGATTACAAACATGCCAAGCATCAGATTGGTAAGAATCATAACAAAGGTAGAGTCTTTTGAGTAATAACCTACTGCAAAATACGATGAAACACAGGTAATAATGTTAAACAGAACAAGCATTGTTAGTGCAGAAAGTAATTTGGAGGTGACAATCCGGGCACGGGACACAGGCTTTGTCATCAAAAACTCGACCGTCTTATCGCTTTCCTCCTTGGATATAATTCCGGAACCGAGCATTACAGCGTGAACTCCGGCAATCAAAGTAAGATATATGTACAATACACCATAATAGTCTATAGCAATTTTCAGATCAAAGACGCCGACACCTAACAAACCCTGCAAAGACTTGGGCATCAATTTCATAATCTCGTCTATGCCAGCTGCACCACCTGCACCCGAAAGCCCGGCATACTTGGCCATACTTGCCACAATCATAAGAATCATGGAAACAGACCAGATAATAAAAGATTTCCTATGAGCCTTAAGTTCTCTTAAATATATATTCATACTCTATAAACCCCCTCAAACCGAATGAATGTCTCTTCGTTTATACATCACGAAGCTCACGATTATGCCGATCACAACGATTGCCGCGCCGAGAATGGCAAAAGGCACTTCGTAATGACCGTTTTTGACAATATATTCGGTTTTGAAATATTGAAAAGGCGAAAAGAACCTCAGCTTGTCATCCGTTGATGTCACAGCAAAGGCCGATATGGCAAAAAAACCAAAAACAAGACCTAGCGAAACCGACAGAACTGATTTTATCTTACGGGAAAACACTGAAACCACAAGCCCGATAGTGAAGAAAATCAGCTGCAAAAACAACAGCGAGAGGTTGATAAGAGAAAATTTGGCCATATCAAAATCACCACCACTGAAACCGCTTATCATGGCAAAGGTTACCACCCAGAACGCAGCAAGCGTTATCAGGAAAGCGGTCAATGAATACAAAAGTTTCGAGGCTAGAATTTTAAAGCGCGAAACTGGCTTGGTAAGGAGAAAGTCCGCGGTACGCTCACGCTCTTCCTTGGATAAAATGCCAACTCCCAGATTCATAGCCTGTATGGAGGCAAACAAATGCGCATATGTAAGAGCAAATCCGTAAAACCCAAGGGTTGATGTAAAGCTTTCTGTGACAATGCCAAGTGCGGCGCGAAAGGCCGGAGGGAAATTTTCCATCATCCCCATAAAAGTTTTGGCGTCGCTTCTGATAAGCGGGTAGAAGCTGAGCATCAAGGCTGTGATTCCGCTGACGACCAAAGCCCAAACAATGAGTATTTTGAGACCAGATTTAAATTCCTGTAAGTAGATATTCATTTATGTTACACCTCTTCCTTGGAATAGTAGTGCATGAATATTTCTTCCAGATCAGGCTCGTCAGCCAAGAGATTTAGAATGTGTAATTGAGACAGTTTGGCAATAATCAAATTTATGTCACCTTTGAATATAAAACTGTGCACATTTCCATTTATAGACAAATCGTTGACACCATCGACCTTGAAATAATCGGCGGGCACATCACCTTGTGTCTCAACAGTGAAACGCTTGTAACTGGTCTCCTTCAATGTGGAAATCTTCTCAAGCTTTACAATGCTGCCTTCCTTGATAATAGCAACACGGTCGCAAAGCCTTTGGACTTCACCAAGCACATGGGACGACATCAGAACGGTCGCACCGCGGGTGTTCTCTTCCTTTAAAAGGTCAAAAAACGTCTGCTGCATCAGCGGGTCAAGCCCAGAAGTGGGTTCATCCAGTATGATCAAATCGGGCGAATGCAAAAGCCCTTGTACGATTCCTACTTTTTTCTTATTACCAAATGACAGGTCGTCTATTTTTCGCGTCAGATCGAGGTCCATTCTATCAGCGAGTTCGAGAATGCGCTTTTTGCAGTCTTTCTTATAAAAGCTGGCGGAATAGTTAAGCAGGTCCCTGACCCTCATCCCATCATAGTAAAAAACCTCGCTTGGCAGATATCCGATTCGCTTTGCAATCTCCGGTGCGGATTTGACACAGTCCATTCCGAAAATCTCGGCGGAACCGGACGTCTTATAAATAAGAGCCAGAATAGTCCTTATAAAAGTTGACTTGCCAGCACCATTAGGACCTATAAAGCCGAACATCTCACCTTCATTGACTGAAAGCGACACATCCACAATGCCTCTTGACTTGCCATAGAACTTTGTCAGATTTTCGGTTTTAATTGCGTATTCCATAATGAATTCCTCCGATTTGCAAAATCAACTTACCAATTAAGAAACTGTATTTTTATAAAATATACAAGACAAACAACTGATTACATTATACTACAATTAATTTGAAAAACCATAATGAAAAATTCAACTAGTATAGCAGGAAAGGGTTAAAGTATTATGATTACAATTAGCCTAAACACAATATCTGTTGACATTTTTTCTATATAGTTTTATTCTCATACCAAGGATTATAAGATAACTGGAGGCGAAGAAATTGAGCAAACTATCCTTTAAGGCATTTTGTATAGAAAATTATGCAGAACACAAAAGAATGAATAGTGCTGATGTTTTTAAGCTTTTTGAAAAGACAGGGCTTTTGGATCTTCTGGATAGCGAATACGAGGATTTACACGGCATGAGCTTTGAATATATGATGCAATTTATTGATGAATATTTGGAAGGACGGACATAAAGGATGATTGTTTATCATGGTTCGCTTTTTAGAGTAGAAGAGCCAGCAATAATAATTTCTGAAACTGGTAGAGATTTTGGGTTTGGATTTTATACAACAGATATTGAAGATCAAGCGATCAGGTGGGCGAGAAGAAAACTTCTATTTGACCGCAAAATAATTAGTACAAGGGCAGAAGCAGTTTTGAATATCTATGAATACGATGAGAATTTAGCAAACAAGAACTTGAACATCAAGCTCTTCGATAAACCTTCTATTGAATGGTTGGATTTCGTTATCAAGTGTCGCTCTATTAAAGCATATTCTCATAAATATGATATTGTTATCGGAAACATAGCAAATGATAATGTCGGTGAAACAATATCTTTTGTTCTGAATGGAGTTATGCGTAAGGAAGATGCATTAGAGAGGCTTAAATTTCAGAAAATTAATAATCAAATTTGTTTTAACACCGATACATCGTTAGAACATTTAAAGTTTATAGAATCCAAGACAGTCTGACAGGAGGCGAAAACCGATGGGCCACTATCTTGTAAGAGCGACAATACTTCCGAGTATTATTGAAAGCATTAAAGAAAAATACAATGTTGATGATAATATGGCATTGCATATGTTTTATCATTCAAATGTTGGCAGAATGTTTTCTGTTGACGACTCGGGTCTTTATGGGCAAAGTTCAAACTTCATATTTTATTTATTCGAACAGGAAATGTCGAAGGAAGACCACAAAAAATGACGAACACCTCATGGATTAGGCCGATTACAATCGGTAAAACCGTTACAGACAACAATATTTTCCTTGCGCCGATGGCCGGGTCGACCGAAATCTCATTTCGAAACATATGTCACAGACTGGGAGCCGGTCTAACCGTTACCGAGCTTGTTACGGCAAGGGGTATACGATATCAGAAAAGCATCGACAAGAACTTCCGCTACCTTGAGATAAGCCCGGATTATTACCCGCAGGCCATACAATTGTTCGGTTCCGATCCGATTGATTTTGCGAGGGCTATTGAGACAATTTTCAAACACCCTCTTCTGTCAGGCTGCTCTGCAATTGATATCAATATGGGCTGCCCTGTAATGAAGGTTATAAAGACAGGCTCGGGCAGTGCCCTCATGAAAACCCCAGAGATTGCAAGCGAAATTATAAAAGCATGCATCAAGGAGTCGCCTGTACCGGTAACTGTAAAAATACGTAAGGGCTGGAATGAATACTGCATTAACGCGGTTGACTTCGCCAAAATGTGTGAAGACAGCGGTGCATCGATGATTACCGTACACGGGCGCACATCCAATCAAATGTACAACGGCAAGGCTGACTGGAACATAATTGCAAAAGTAAAAGAAGCGGTAAGCATACCGGTAATAGGCAACGGAGACGTGGTCAGTCCTGGGACCGCGCGGGCGATGTTCGAACAGACAAATGCCGACGGTGTGATGGTCGGCAGGGGCGCCCACGGGAATCCGTGGATTTTTGGTCAGATTCTTTCTGTATTAAGAGACGGGGTCAGTCCCGATGAAATTGTAAAGCCATCACTTGAGGAACGTGTTTTTGTTATGCGCGAGCATTTTGAAAGCGCAATTGTGCATATGGATGAGAGCGTGGCGGTAAGAGAGATGCGAAAGCATTTTGCCTGGTACCTGAAAGGAATTCCGCATGTCAGCACGATAAAATCCAAACTTATGCAGTGTGGCTCCAAGGAAGAGATAAATTCGCTTTTTTATGAATTGCTTGCTATTAAATAGCAGTCGATTGATTTTTATAAAAATATGAGTAGCAGAGGTGAAAAATATTATACGAAGAAATGAAATATATCAACAAATAGAGCAAAATAACTCCTTGATAATGAATAAAATATGAAGACAGATCATACAATTTCGTAAAAAAGATTAATAAATCCTGATATTCGCCTCAAATGTCTCAATGACAGCCTTTGAAATCCCCAAAAATAGTCAATATATACTACAATATTACTCAAAAACCGTCAAATGATAGAGTGGTATTTGTAAATTATGCATAGTATAATTGATGCAAGGTGCCTGTATATAGCAAACTTATTTCAAAACGCTATAAGCACTTAAATTTTTTATTTCAAGGAGGTACACAGGATATGAAAAACTATCCAGCTACGAAGATCCGAAACATCGCCCTTTTAGGACATGGTCACTCAGGTAAAACCGCTTTCGCGGAAGCTGTGCTTTTTAATGCGAAGGTAATTGATCGATTAGGTAAAGTGACCGACGGGAATACTTCAATGGACTTTGATCCGGAGGAGATCAAGCGCAAGACTTCTATCAATGCATCAATTGCTGCGTTAGAGTGGAAGGATTGCAAGATCAATCTTATCGACACACCCGGCGACTTCGACTACATGGGCGAAGTTATGCAGGGAATCAGAGTGTCGGACGAATCCATTATCATGGTAAGTGCCAAATCCGGAGTAGGCGTAGGGACCGAGAAGTCAGTGCGTTTCTCCAATAAGCAGAAGTTGCCGTATTTCTTTTTTATCAGCAAAATCGAGGAGCAAAATGCAGACTTCGAGAAAACACTTGCCCAGCTAAAGGAAATGTACGGGAACGAAATCACACCTTTTGTCATACCTATTGTTAAAGATTCAGCAGTTACAGGGTGTGTTAACATTTTTGAAAATAAAGCATATAAATTTGCAGGAAATAAAACAGAAGAGATACCCATACCGGTAGAGATGGCGGACCGTATCGCCGAAATCACCGACAATATCAAAGAACATGCCGCTGAGAGCGATGAAGAACTTATGGAGAAGTATTTTTCCGGCGAGGACTTCACAAGCGAAGAACTTGTACGAGGAATCTGTGAAAGTGTCAAAGCCGGTTCAATAAAGCCCGTTTTTTGCGGATCGGGACTAGCCAACTGGGGTGTTGACCTCGTAATGGACGCTGTTGTCAAATTCATGCCTTCCCCTGTATACGAGAAGGAAATTACGGCCAAGTCACTCGACGGATCACCCGTGACACTTAAGGCTGATGACGGCGAAAGCCTTTCTGCTATTGTGTTTAAGACCATAGTTGACCCGTTTGTAGGGAAGATTTCTATTTTTAAAGTCTGCTCGGGCAAAATGACACCTAACTCCAGTGTCTACAATTCTGACAAGGAGAAGGAAGAAAGAATAGGCTCGCTTTTTTATATTTTCGGCAAAAAACAATTACCTGCGGAATATATTGGAGCAGGCGACATCGGTGCGGTCACAAAGCTTAATTTTACGAACACCAACGACACTCTTTGCGACAAGGCAAAGCCCGTAATACTTCCCAAAATAGCTTTCCCTACGCCATCACTTACCCTGGCGATAATCCCGAAAGTAAAAGGTGAAGAAGACAAGATTGCCGCAGGACTTCACAAACTCCGTGAAGAAGACCCGACTTTTAAATTTTCCAATAATGCAGAGACCCACCAGATGATAATTTCCGGAATGGGTGAACAGCATATCGACGTTCTGAGATCTAAGCTCAAGACTAAATTCAACGTAGAATCAACCCTCGAGGCGCCTAAGGTTCCATACAGGGAGACTATCCGCAAGAAGGTCAAGGTTCAGGGCAAACACAAGAAACAGTCCGGAGGCCATGGGCAATACGGTGATGTCTGGATAGAATTCGAACCCGGCGACACAACAGAACTTATATTCGAAGAGAAGATATTCGGAGGATCAGTTCCTAAATCCTTCCATCCAGCCGTTGAGAAGGGCATACAGGACGCAATCGTCAAAGGCGTACTAGCCGGATATCCTGTTGTTAACCTTAAGGCGACGCTGGTTGACGGAACTTACCATGATGTAGACTCCAACGAAATGTCTTTCAGAATGGCTGCCCGTCTCGCATATAAGAACGGTCTCCCCAAAGCTGACCCGATTCTGCTTGAACCTATAAGCACAGTTGATATCTATATTCCTGACAGCTACCTTGGAGACATAATGGGTGATATGAACAAGAGACGCGGACGCATCATGGGTATCAACCCAGACGGGGACATCCAGAAAGTCACAGCAGAAGTTCCCACATCCGAGATGGCCTCATACGCCACTGACCTCAGATCAATGACTCAGGGCAGAGGATGGTATACCATAGATTTTGCAAGGTACGAGCCGGCTCCTTCGATTATATCCGACAAAGTCATTGCACTGGCCAAGGCTGACATGGTTGAAGAAGAGGATTAGCATTAGTATTAATATAAAAAATTAGCAGGACGGCTAAACTTAATTAATACTTCAAATTAATATTGCATACTCGAATCACCATACAAACAGGTAATTCCGGCAGCAGACGATTATTAATCACATAACAAGACAGACAGGCATCCTGAGGCATTTTGCCGGATACAATTATTATTAGAAATACAATACCAAAAGAAAGAAGGTGTTTGCAGAGTTGAGTTAATCTTGATTTTGCAAACACCACTTTTTTGTCAATCAGAGAAGTGTAGTGTCTTTGAAATTTTGAGAATTTTACTAAAACAATTAGAATAAGAAATTTATATACATTCAAAATAGAAGTGAAAAGCGAAAATGAAATCACACTTCAGAGTATGGCAAATATCTGTAACCAATTAATTTTACCTTTTCTAATTTCAAAAAATATTGAGGAATAATATTGAATGAACACCATTTTTGATATCCTCGAGGATATCAGCGAACTAGATGAATCGCAAAAAACCCTTTTCGGAGCAGTGCACCGAAGCAGGCTCGATGCAGTGCACCAAAGTAAACTCGGTGCACTGCTGATAGCAAATGCTGTCGCTGCTGGCTGCTGTGATTTACATATACACACGCACGCTTCCGACGGCTCCGAAAGCGCTGCAACGATAGTCCAAAAAGTTATCGAAAACAATCTGAAATGCTTTTCTGTAACCGACCACGACAGCGTTGAAGGCGTTACCGATGTTCTCAGGGTGTTAAAAAAGTTGAAAGGAATAGGAATGACCTGCCCGTGCTTCATACCAGGAATCGAACTTTCAATCGAAGAGGGCAGGGAGATTCATATATTGGGGTATTTCCCGTTCGGCGGGTATGAGAAAATTTCTGAATTCATCCTTGCACAACAGCAAAGCAGACACAATCGCAACATTAAAATGTGTGAGCTTCTAACAAAAGAGGGAATGCTGGTATCCATTGAAGAATTGAAAGCACAGGGTACAACTGTTGTCGGCAAACTTCATGCGGCACATATTCTGATGCGTAAAGGATATGTAGGTTCGGTCAAAGAGGCCTTTGACAACTGGATAGGATATAACAAGCCGTGTTACGCCAAAAGGATAAAGCCAACTGCCAAAGACGCCATCAAAGCAATAACTGATGCAGGTGGCGTACCCGTACTTGCACACCCCTATCTATACGGCTGGACCAGCGGGACATCAAGCGTTTCAGATGTGCTGCTGTCCAAACTGCAAGCACTCAAAAATGTCGGTCTGCTGGGTGTTGAAGCATTTCACGGGGAGGCTACCGCTGCTCAAAGCCTTGAAACGCTTGGCGGCGCAGTCACACTTGGTCTCATACCGACTGTTGGCAGCGACTATCATGGACTTAACAAGACTGGACTTCGAATGTACAGCTACGGGAATGTTTTCAGCCACGAAAACGAGGAGATAGTAGTTGCAGCGATTTTGGAAGTTGACGGTAAATTTGTTGTTACAAAAGAAAACAAGGGAATATCGACTCAAAAGCAGCGACATATAGAAAACGGCATAAATAATTCGCCAGACGAATATAAAATGGCAAAAATGGAGGATGGAGCAGAGGACTTTTTATTAAATTTCAATACATTAGTTACTGATAGTAATTCAAATCAACCTGAAGAAGAGCTGATTACTAAATTGAAAGAAACGAATTTGACCAATGCTTTTGGAAGTGGATACATTGAAAAATCACCAAATGAACATTTTGATAGAGCCAAGCCAATCTCTGATTTCTATAAAGACCCGCAAGATAGCTGGGGCTTTATAGGAACAGCCTTAATGAGAGATGTTGAGTTAGAAAATCATAAGGAAAAAGAGAATTCATTGCTGAATACACTCAAGAACGAATTCGGGATAGATACAATGATAAATTCCCACTACTCAACAATGGTTTTTGAAAATGATGCGAAGCGGACAATTTTTATATCATATGTCTGCACGGCCAAAAAAGAGCAGCTTTCTAATTGCTGCTCTGATTCAGAAAACATAGGGCTTTTCACATTGGGTGAACTTGCACTTATGAACTTGAAATCCCCGGATGGAATGGTAATAGATAAACTGCGAGAGATCTCGTTTTTGTAGCTCTCCTACTCATTAATCTGGAGCGTAACTTCACCCAATACGCAGTCGATTTCAAATTTTCCGTTTGAACCTGGGTTGTTGAGTGTTGTGTCGCTAGTCCCTGAATAATTCTTGTCATTGATTTTTGCCGACCCAAGACCAACTTTGATACGATAGTCATAATCTGTAATTGATCCTTTAAGGATGAGTCTTATGTCGCCAACTCCATTTTTAAGAGCGGAGTCACCGGTGATTTCACCGTCAATATTGATACTTCCCGCACCACACTCAAGGATGGCGTCCTTTGCGGTCAGATTTTTGATGGCAACTTTGCCGGCTCCTACATTAATATCCAGTTTGCCAGTGTTTAAATTATCAATGTTTGCTTCGCCGGCTCCGATTTTTAGCTCGAAATTGTCGGCGTTCAAATTATCAACGCTGACTTTACCTGCGCCGAGCTGCATTTTGCATTTCTCAAGTAAAACGCTGTCCGGAATATATACAGTAACCTTTGTCGCATTGTCCCCCCAGTTGAAGCCATTGAAAGGAAAAATTCCGAACCAGTATTTGCTTTTGAGAAATTTATTCTTTATGGTCCACACTCCATTGTCAACAGTGCTCTCGAATCCATCCTTGTAAACGTTTTTGGCATCGATTCTAAAGGTGTCACCTTCCAATATTGCTAATTCCCCTGCATCATATTCTATTTGGATTGAAGTAATGTCGGTATAGTCTTCAGCAAAATCAGTGTCCCCGAATTTGATATTATTAACTATATTACCGCCGAAAGCCACGCCGATTATGGCAATAACAAGACCAATAATCAAAAAGGCTATGCCGATGCGGTATATTGTCTTTCCGAATTTGTTCATAACGATTCCTCCTTCTGGACAGGCGCTGGAGATTTCTTAAAAATCTTTTTGCAAATAAAAATTATCCATCTTACAAATTTAGGTATCCATACTATACAAAGCTGCAATGACAGCACCAGCATAAGCAGTCCGAGTCCCAACAGGAACAGTCCGGCACCAAATGCAAGCAAACCACTAAAAAATGCTCCGGTCGCCATGGTGACTATTCCATAGGCAATACTTACCAATCCACCAACAATAAGTCCGACAGAAGCGGCAAAAAACCCAATCGCGATTCCGAATGCGCCAAAAACCACACCGACCACTGTGCCAAAAACGCCTGATATTACGGGCAAAATCACAGGAAAGAAAAGAATTGCTATAAGAACAATCGCCCATACCGGCAAGGTGATACTTCCGAATGTAAGATTTTGAAGGAAAAACTCCTTGATGGTCTTACCTTCTCCGGATTTTCCATCAGCTGAGCTGGCCGAAAAACCTTCACTGTTGCCTGCAGTGCCTTGGCTGGTGTTTGTATTTTGTGATTCTGAAGCGCTTTGGTATTGATAGGAACCTTGAGAACTTGCTGCACCACCATCATTTTGTGCATTACCTGACCCTGCTGAGTTGTAGGATTGGGACGAGTTGCCTGCACCTGTGTAATCTCCAGTAGAAGATTTTCCGGCGCTCTCCGTTGTTGAATTCGTATCCTCAGATTTTGCAGAAGAAACATCGAAATTTTCTGCAGATGTCGATTCAGTAGACAGCCCGAGGTCTCTTTTAATCTCCTGCGCAATAATCTTCGGTGAACTCAGTTCCTTCATCACCTCATCCTCGTTCTCAACTCCGGCATCATCAAAATAATCCTTGTAATAAAGGAGTGCGTTCTCGCGTTCTTCCCTGGAAATATCAAGCAGCTCCTTCTCCAAGTCTGCTATAAACTCATTTCTGTTCATACAAACCACCTCCGTGAAATACATTGTCCATTCGTGCCTTATACCTATCCCACTCTGTCAAATAGTTCTCTAAAAGCGCCTGACCTCGACTTGTAATCCTGTAATAGCGTCTGTTACGACCGGCAAACTCCATATCGTATGTCTCAAGACATCCGTCCTTTTCGAGTCTC
>CAZZCN010000034.1:0-30393 GCA_964652975.1 uncultured Oscillospiraceae bacterium
GCTTACATATTTGTTATTTGATTTCTGATATTTGTTGTTAGATTTCTGATATATATTAAAAGAATTCTTTATATAGAGTCTTGATTGCATAGTTGCAATATTCTTCACGTACACCGAAAATAACGCTGATTTCTGATGCTCCCTGGTCGATTATTTCGAGGTTGATTCCGGATTTGCTTAGACAGACAGCTGCCCTGGCGGTGACACCGACAGTATGTGCCATTGCTTCGCCGACAATCATGACAATCGCCAGATTCTTGTTTACGCTTATATTCTCAATACCCAGTTCATCCTTGAACCTTTTAACCATTCTGTCTTCCTTGTCCTGAGGCATGTTGGACTTCTTAAGTACTATGGAGACAGAATCAATTCCTGAAGGCATATGCTCGAAAGGTATTCCTTCGTCGGCAAGAACTTGCAGTATTTTAACAACAAATCCAACTTCTCTATTCATAAGGTACTTGCTTAGGTTAATTGAAGCAAATCCTTTAGCACCGGCAATACCGGTAATCATACCTTCGTAGTTGCTGCGTTTCTTAACAATCATGGTGCCTTCAGACTTTGGATTGTTGGTATTTCTTATATGAACCGGAATGGATTTCTTGAATGCGGGGGATAGTGCTTCCTCGTGTAAGACTGAAAATCCGGCATATGCAAGCTCTCTCATTTCGTCATATGTTATTTCCTTCATTGCATATGGATTTTTAATTATTGTCGGATTGACCGCATATACTGCATCCACATCAGTCCAATTCTCGTA
Source organism: uncultured Oscillospiraceae bacterium (assembly GCA_964652975.1). GTDB lineage: Bacteria > Bacillota > Clostridia > Saccharofermentanales > UBA5734 > CAZZCN01. The sequence continues at coordinate 761 of CAZZCN010000034.1, forward strand.
AACATCAACACCCATTGCAGCGGCAAGAATGGCGCCTGTGATATCAGAGCCGCCTCTAGGAAGGGTTACAACATCTCCTGACTTGGTATAGCCGAAAAATCCCGGATAAACTATGATTTCGTTTATTTCCTTCAAATCAGCCAGATTCTCATATGTCTCTTCCAGAACCTGTGCATTGCCAAATTCCTCTGACAAAAACATACCTGCATCCTTAGGATTAACATATACAGCGGATTTACCGATACTGCAAAGATAATCAGCAACCAGCTTGGCACAATTGTCCTCACCGGACGCCTTTAATGAATCCATGAATTTATCCGGATTCGATTTGTCCATTTCCAAACGTGCCATCAAATCATTCTCAATAAGCTTAATAACTGAGCCATCCAGATTGAGGTCTGTAGAAATCGAATTATACCTTTCGACTACAGAATGCAGCTGCTTGTGATAGTCTATGCCAGCTAAAGCTGCATTTGCAAGACTGATTAAAAGGTCGGTTACCTTTGTGTCTGATGAATACCGTTTGCCGGGTGCGGATACGACCAGCACCCTCCTTTTAGGGTCATCCAGTAAAATATCGCAGACTTTGCGGATCTGGTCAGCACTTGCAAGTGAAGAACCCCCGAATTTACATATTTTCATTTTGTACCTTATATAACGCGGCGCATTACATTTACCTTTCTTCAGTTACATACTGTCAGTACCTATAGAGGTGGGAGATTTCTGGGAATTACAAACCAACGTTTGCATTATTACCAAGCTATCCCTGTTGGCTCTACGGTTCATATATTTTGTATAGTTTACAACAAGATTGATAATCAGGCAATCCCCAAAATTCTAAAAAATATTTTTACCAGGCATATTATTTTGTGAAAATGTTGATGAAAAAGCACCTTTTTTTACCAGAATAAACAAAAAGTTATGCACGAAAAGAATAAAATTGTAAGAAAATATTGGTAAATCACTATAGGAATTTTTTGGATTTTAGTGCATAATACACTGATAAGAAGAATATGTTTTTTTAAAGGGGTTACTTATTTGATGATCAAGGCGATTTTATATGACTGTGACGGTGTCCTTATTGATTCAGAACACGGGCTGTCGAAGATAGCAGCCAAATCTCTTAATTCTAAATTCAATCTACCTGCAAGACCAGAGGATTTCAGTCCATATATTGGTATGGGTGAAGATAAATATATTGGAAGCGTTGTAGAGAAGTACGGCGGCACATATGTCCTGGAAATGAAAGAGCAGATTTATAGTGATTATATCACTCTGGCACCGGAATTTGTCTTGCCTTTTGACAACGTTGCCGAGACAGTGGCTTTTTTTAAGAAATGCGGAATAAAGCAGGCTGTTGCGAGCAGTGCTGATATTCCAAAGGTGGAGATTAATCTTCAAATCGCGGGGCTTGAGAAAGACGTTTTTGATGCAATAGTAACCGGAAGCGACATCACAAGGAAGAAGCCGGACCCGGAGATTTATTTATCAGCATGTGCCAAATGCGGAGTGTCACCGACTGATTGCATCGTGGTTGAGGACGCGATTAGCGGGGTACAATCAGGTGTAAGCGCTGGAATGAAAGTAATCGGTTACACATCATCCGTTTCAGAAGACAGACTTATACAGGCGGGTGCCGACTATTGCGTAGACAATATGAATGAGCTTAGAGAATTGATAATGCAGCTGAACGGAGATATGAAAGATTGTGATTAAGTCAATATTCAAGCCTGATTTGTATGTAAAATCCTTGGAGCAGATAGATCTGGACTACCTGTATGTTAAAGGTATCAGAATGATTCTAATTGATGTTGACAACACACTTGCGAAGCATGGCAGCTTCGAAGCTGACGATTACTCCAGAAGACAGATTGCAAGGGTTTTAGAATCAAAAATCAAATGCCTTTTATTTTCAAATGCACTTCCTGCAAGAATCAAATCTTTTGCAGAATCAATCAATGCAGAATATGTAGATTCTCCCCGCAAGCCTTCTAGAAGGGGCATCAGAAGGACTTTGGAGCTTTTTCCCAATATAGACAAGAGTATGATTGCAGTCGTCGGAGACCAGATTTTTACCGACGTTCTGTCAGGTAATCGAGCAGGCATAATGACTATTCTCGTTGACCCGATTTCCGAGGACGAAGCCGGCCAGGTCAAGATAAAGCGGGGACTTGAAAGGTTTTTGAAGAGAAGGCTAAAGCTAAAACTAAAAATCTAAACACATGTAGCCTTGATCCAAATGACGAATTGAGGAAATGAAAATATAGCAGAGCATCATGTTGTAGGAAAAATTTCGCAAGCAGCCACGTATTGCGGAAATGAAAATATAGCAGAGCATCATGTTGTAGGAAAAATTTCGCAAGCAGCCACGTATTGCGGAATTTTAACACAACTGAAAATCGTTATTGATTAAAATCTAATACAATAGTAGAATAACTAGGTATTACAATTAAAATTAATGGAGGAAGCAAAAATGATAATGGCCGGGGATTTCAGGAATGGTGTTACGTTTGAAATGGATTCACAAGTTTATCAGGTAATTGAATTTCAGCACGTAAAGCCCGGGAAAGGCGCAGCATTTGTTAGAACCAAATATCGCAACGTAAAGACTGGATCGGTTGTGGAGAGATCATTCAACCCTAACGATAAGTTTGAGAGTGCTCAACTTGAGAGAAGAGACATGAGTTTTGTCTACAAAGACGGTGACCTTTACTACTTTATGGACACCGAAACATATGACCAGGTACCTTTTACCAAAGAGTCGCTTGGAGATTCACTAAAATTTTTGAAGGAAGAAATGGTTTGCAAGGTTGTCTCATACAGAGGTGAAGTTTTTGCAGTTGAACCCCCCATATTCGTTATTCTTGAAATCACTGATTGTGAGCCAGGAGTTAGGGGAGACACGGCACAGAGTGCCACCAAGACAGCCATAGTTGAGACCGGAGCGTCCATAAGAGTTCCATTGTTTGTAAATCAGGGCGAAAAGATCAAGGTTGACACCCGCACCGGCGATTATATGGAACGTGCGTAAGATTTAAATATAACGCATATGGAACATGCATCACCTATAAACATCTAAAGCATCGGAGTTGTAACAATGGCTCGATCAAAAAGCAGTTCTAATAAAGGCGACAGGGCAATGACTCAAGGGTTTGTCGCACAGTATGCTGTTGAAGCTACTTTGGCGACACCCGGAGTTTTTGGTCTGGATTCAAGCAACCTAGTCAGCCTGAAGGAATCCTTGGTTGGTGAACATGAAGGCAAGGGCGTGCTGGTTGAGTTTAATGACACCAAGGAAGACCTGGTGTCAATAACTGTATTTCCCATTGTTTATTATGGCGATGTAATTCCCGAAGTTGCCTGGGCAATACAGGAACAGGTCAAGAACGATGTAGAAAAATACACAGGTCTTTTTGTTGACTCTGTCAACGTACACGTAAAAGGCGTGATAGCAAGGGATGACATCAAAGTATAGGCAAAACAGGAGAGAATGTTTATAAAGACATAATTCAGCTACATGCGATGATGACAGCAAGGCACTGGCGAAACAATAGAGAAATCCTGTAAAGACATTATTCAACTACTTGCGATGATGATATCAAGTTACAGGCGAAACAAAAGAGAAAGGTACATATTTTTATGAATAAAATAGTCCGTTTTGCACTTATTTTATATGCATTTCTACTCTCGGTTGTATCTATAATCGCACTTTTTGTAATTGCCAACAGAAAACTGCTGGAAGCTCTTTATTTTGTAATATACGACATGGTTTCGTCGGTCAGCATAAGATGGGTGATAATTACAATAGCTGTTTTCCTTTTTGTATTCAGTATAGTCATACTTGTTTACGGATTAAGCAGTGGAAGACTCCACAAATCAAGAATCAGAAGCAACGAAATCGGTTCTATCGATATCGGTGTTGATGCTATAGAGAATATTGTTCTCAATACCGCCAAGACATCACAGTGTGGAATTAAGACAGCCAAGGCCAGAGTGTTTTCCGCCAAGGAAGGCAAAATCCGGGTCGAAGTTACAACTGTTGTATTCTCAGACGTTGAGATTCCTGCGATGATGGCCAAGGTGCAGGACAGGATTAAGAAGGACATTGAAAGGTATACCGGCATCCCGGTATTGAAAGTCAAGGTCAAGGTCAGCAGGGTTGAGGCTATTACCGCAAAAGTGGAGAGATAAAAATTAGATGAAAAGATTTTTTGAAGGGCTAAAAGATCAGAACGCCGCTGTTATAGGCGCATTAATCGGATTTTTCCTCGGATTTTTCCTGATTCTTTTCGGCTTCTGGAAGACATTTTTTCTTATAATCTTAACAGTAGCCGGGTACTATATCGGCAAGAAATATTTCAGCAATAAAGAAGACCTTAAGAAACTTTTAGACAAAATATTTCCTCCGGGCAAGTTCAGATGAAAGGGTATTAATGAGCAGAAGAGAATCTAGAGAACACGGATTTAAATTCCTGTTTCAACTTGAATTTAATCATGACGATGTTCAAGAATTAAAAGAGCAGTTTTTTGAGGAGATGGACGTCAAAGACAACGAAATCGAGTATTTCAATACATTGGTTGACGGTGTTACCTCACAAAAGCATCAGTTGGATGAATTGTATTCAGGCTATCTTAAGAAGTGGAATCTTGAAAGAATTCCCAAAGTAGACCAGACAATACTCAGGATAGCAACCTATGAAATTCTACATATGCCTATGGTGCCTTTTAATGTAACAGTCAGCGAGGCGGTGTTTCTGGCCAAGAAGTACAGCAGTGACGAGTCAAGGTCTTTTATAAACGGTGTTTTGAGCAAACTGTCATCACAGAAAATCGAAGCATCTGCGGAAAACGCCGAATCACCGGCGATTGAAGTTGTATCGCCAGCTAAGAAAGTTGACCTATCTGCAGTTAAAGTCAAATCAACGGCTCAGAAGATTGCATCTAAGACTGATAGCGAGACCGAATCCTGATAATGAATACGCTTACAGTATCACAATTGAATAGATATGTCATGTCTGTCCTGGAATCAGATCCGAATCTATCGGGATTGACAATACAGGGGGAGATTTCCTCATTCAAAAAATATCCGTCGGGTCACTTGTATTTTACACTTAAAGACGACAATGCAGCAGTCTCGTGTGTTATGTTCAAGGGATCGGCGGTTAATTTGTCTTTTGCCCCACAGGATGGATTGCGTGTATTAGTAAATGCAAAAGCTTCGCTCTACGAACGCGACGGCAAGTTCCAGCTTTATGTTAATCAGATGCAGCCTGACGGTATAGGGAATTTATACACCGCATTCGAGAAATTAAAAGAAAAGCTCAGAATAGAAGGCCTTTTTGACCAGAAATACAAACAAAAAATTCCGCTATTACCAAGGCGTATCGGAGTAGTGACTTCTCCCAAAGGTGCAGTTATAAGAGATATTATAAATGTTCTGGCTAGAAGGTTTTCTCTGTTCAACCTGCTTCTGATACCCGTTGCTGTGCAGGGTGATACTGCATCGAAGTCCATAGTAGCTGCTATCGAGACTTTCAATAGAATGAACGAAGTCGATGTTCTGATTGTTGGTCGAGGCGGCGGGTCCATGGAGGATCTCTGGTGCTTCAACGAAGAAAATGTGGCGAGAGCTGTTTTCAATTCAAGAATTCCGATTATTTCAGCGGTTGGACACGAGACTGACTTTACAATCTGTGACATGGTTGCCGACCTGCGAGCCCCTACACCATCTGCGGCGGCGGAACTTTCAATGCCTGTAAAGACTGAACTAAAAAGAAACATTTACCTAAAACAAGAGAAGCTTATCAATAATCTTGAAGGCAAACTTCGTTATAACAGATTAAGACTGGATCACTTAAACAAAAGCAGAATATTCGTAACACCGGAGTCGATTTATGACCCTCAAAAGCAGGAAATCGCCAACCTGGAGCAATCCCTGAAGGACAGCATTGAAAATATTCTCAGCAGAACAAGAGAAAAAACAGGCAACACACTTATGAAGCTCGACACACTTAGCCCGCTCAAAATATTGAGCCGGGGATACTCACTGGTACAGATAAAAGAAAACTTAAAAATTCTAAAATCCATCCATGATGTGGCTCAAGGCGATAATTTATTGGTACGTCTTACCGACGGGGTTGTAGAATGCGAAGTAACTTAGAAAGATGAAATGCAGTAATCATATGCAGAATTTATAATAATTAATCTGAATCAAAAAACTGCAAATTAAACAGATATAATTGATAAAATAAAACAAATCAGATAAAAAAGCTGATAAGATGTATAACAAATAATTGCAGAAACGGAGATATGAATATATGACAACAAAAGACTCGACCTTAAAATCGGATAACGACAAAATATCATTTGAGGTTGCAATGGCGCAGTTAGAGGAGATAGTCGGCAAACTCGAAAGCGGAGATATTACGCTCGATGAGTCGATGTCACTTTTCACGGAAGGAATGAGACTTTCCAAAATCTGCAATGCAAAAATAGAAGAAATCGAACATAAAATAACAATGCTGGTAAGTGACGAAAAAGGCGGTTTGCACGAAGTGGAGTTCGATAACTAGAATACACTATTTACACAATGTTTAGCTCAAAAATTGAACAGACACTTCGCTAAGAACAGAAATATTTTGGTGTAAAACAAAATGTGATTCCTTTATAAAACCACAATTGACAAGAGGAAATGTTATGCAAAGTATTAGTGAAAAGATGAATTTTTATAAAACTTTAATAGAACAAAGGCTAGCTGATGTATTTCCCGCTGGCATGGATGAAGACGGCTTTATATCCGACGCTTGCAGATATAGCCTGCTTGCCGGCGGCAAAAGGATAAGGCCTGTTTTTTGCATGGCTGTTGCCCAGATGCTAAAAACCCCTTATGAGAAAGTGATTGTTTTTGCCTGTGCCATTGAGATGATACATACGTTTTCGCTGATACATGACGATTTGCCGGGTATGGACAACGACGATTTTCGCAGAGGTATGCCTACCTGTCACAGAAAATATGGGGAAGGGATTGCCATTCTAGCCGGCGATGCCCTGCTTAACAAGGCTTATGAGATCATGATCAATGACTGCATTTCATATCCTGAAGAAGGGAAAATCAAAGCGCTAGGGGTGATATCTGAAGCCACCGGAATAAAAGGAATGATCGGCGGACAGGGAATCGACCTTTTAAGCGAAAAAAAGAAAATCTCTTACGAACTTTTACGCAAGATGCATTCAATGAAAACAGGAGCGCTTCTAAAAGCACCTATTATTTCAGCAGCCTTGATATCCTGTGCAGATTCGAAGACATTGGAGGAATTAGAGAAATATTCCGACAATATAGGGCTTGCTTTTCAGATAAAGGACGACATCCTGGATGTTGTGTCAACCTCCGAAGTTTTAGGTAAGACCGCCGGCAAAGACGCCGAAACCGAAAAGTCAACTTACGTTACATTGCTGGGCTTGGACGGCGCAAGACTTAAGCTGTCCGAGACCGTCGCTATGGCCGGGGTAAGCCTTGAAAATCTCCAAAGAGCAGGGTTTGACGTTGAATTTTTAAAGGGACTGACTAAATTTTTACTTGAAAGAGAAAGCTGACAGATTAATTACATTTTTATAAAAGCGAGGAAAAAATGTCTGACATTCTAAAAAAAATAAAAACTCCGCAGGATCTTGCTGACTTGAGTGCGGTCGAAATCGAAGAACTCGGTGTTCAACTCCGAAAAGAGATAATAAGCACTGTATCGATAAACGGAGGACACCTTGCGTCCAACCTGGGTGTCGTTGAATTGACCATTGCACTTTTGAGGGAGTTTGATTTTTTAAAAGACCGAATCGTGTGGGATGTCGGCCATCAGACATATGCATTTAAAATTCTTACAGGAAGATATCCGCAGTTCTGCACCATAAGGAAACTCGGGGGACTGTCAGGCTTTCCGAAACGCTGTGAAAGCAAGTACGACTGCTTTAACACAGGACACAGCAGCACCTCTATTTCAGCTGCACTTGGAATGGCAAGGGCCAATCAGATCAAAGGAATCCAAAACAAGGTTGTAGCAGTTATCGGAGACGGTGCTTTGACGGGTGGAATGGCTTTTGAAGCGCTTAATGACGCAGGCCAGTCCGGTATCAATCTTATAGTGATTCTAAATGACAATCAGATGTCGATCAATCAGAACGTAGGTGGCCTGGCAAAGCATCTTGAAGGAATAAGAGTTTCCAAGAAATATATCCAGTTAAAACAAAGCACCTACAAAGTCTTGTCAAAAACAAAAGCAGGCAAGTGGCTGTCGGACATGATTGAGTCTGTCAAGAGAGGCTTCAGAAATTATATAAGACCACAAAAAGTCATTTTTGAAGACCTTGGGTTCAAGTACTACGGACCGGTCGACGGGCATGATATAAGAGAGATCGAGAGGCACCTGTCGTCACTAAAAAAGATTGAAGGACCGGTTCTTCTACATGTAATAACACAAAAAGGGAAAGGCTATGAATTTGCAGAGACATCTCCTGAGAAATACCACGGAGTCGCCCCGTTCGAAATAGCCAACGGGATATCAAAAGCCAAGAATTCCGAGGCTGCAGAACAATTTACTTCATTCTCGCAGGCTTTTGGAGAATATCTTACAGGCTTTGCAAGAAATGACAGCTCGATAGTAGCGATCTGTGCTGCAATGTCGACAGGTACAGGTCTGGACGTTTTTGAATCAAATTTTCCGAAAAGATTTTTTGATGTTGGAATTGCAGAACAGCATGCAATCACTATGGCGGCAGGGATGGCTACCGAAGGGCTAAAACCTGTAGTGGCGATTTATTCGACATTTTTACAAAGAGCCTATGATCAGCTTCTCCATGATGTAGCTTTGCAGAATTTAAATGTAGTCATCTGTATTGACCGTGCAGGAATAGTGGGTGAAGACGGCGAGACCCACCAGGGTATTTATGATCTGGCAATTTTGTCATCGATACCAACGATTACGATACTGTCTCCCCGGAACTACCATGAACTTAAGATAATGATGGAGTTTGCCTTTTATCATTGCAAGGGACCGGTCGCAATAAGATACCCAAGGGGCGGTGAGAAAAAAATATCCGAAGAGCACGACACGATAGAATATGATTCAAATTCAATATCACCGGTGCTTCTAAATTCGGGAAATGATATAACGATTATAGCGGAAGGAATTATGGTCGAAAAAGGCTGCAAGGTGTGTCTTGAACTCGAAAAACTTGGGGTTACCGGCGACCTTATTGACATAAGAATGATCAAACCGCTAAAACGCAAGACAATAATTGATTCAGTGCGCAAGACCGGTAAGGTAATTGTGCTTGAAAATGCAATTATCAAAGGCGGACTGGGCTCGGCCGTTGAAGAATTGATTATCGAAGAAAAGATACATGCAGAAATAACTAAAATCGGTGTCGGAGACCATATACTTTGCCAGGGCAAAATCGATCAACTCTTGATTCAGGAAGGGATGGACGTCGATTCCATCTTCGAAAAGGCAAAGTTAATGATTGCCGGTAAATAATGTTTGTTTTTGTTACTTATTATTCGTTTTTGTCGTACATTATTAGAATATTATGCATTCTAATTTTTATTGCTTTGGTGTATAATTACTTTCAATGAAAACTAGGGATGCAATACATTATAAATTCCACCATTGATTAGAACTAAGAGGTATTTATGCGCATAGGATTGATTCCGAACCCGGACAAGGATACCGGACTTACAAAGACCGGGCAGGTAGCCGAGGAGATTCTGTCGCTCGGCGGATCTGTTGTTATGGATGCAAAATACCAAAAGTATTTCAAAGCCGGCAATACAGGGATTGAATTCGAAAAATACAGCAAATGCGACATGCTGATATGCCTTGGCGGTGACGGAACCTTTCTGACAGCTGTTCAACAGCACTTGTCACTTGACACTCCCATTATTGGCGTGAATATGGGAAGTGTTGGGTTTCTTTCCGAAATCAATCCGGACGAGACATTAAGTGCATTAAGGAAGATTTTCAAGGGTGAATTCAAGACTGAGAAGAGAATGCTTCTCAAGTCAACTTGCTATTCTAAAGACGGTGTGATAAAGCAAGAAAATCTATCACTTAACGATGTTGTAATTACAAGGGGCGGGATTTCCAGAATACTGAACGTCGACCTTTTTATTGATGGAGTGCTTGTTGAGAAGCTGCCCGGGGATGGCGTGATAATCTCAACTCCTACGGGTTCTACGGCCTACTCGTTATCTGCCGGTGGCCCTATAATACAGCCTGACCTCGAAGTTATATTGATCACTCCGCTCAATCCCCATACTCTTCACAACCGATGCTATATCGTATCACCTGACACCCAGGTAGAGGTTGTCATCAAGGAGTATCCATTCAACCCGTTTTTAACATCCGACGGTGTACAGGTATGCACACTTGAACAATCCGACAGGGTTCATATTACCAAGGCCGATATCTCAATGAATCTTGTAAGACTTAGCGCCAACAACTTCTATGAATCGCTCACATCGAAAATATATAACAGATAATAATTATTAAAACAATAGACTATATAATATCGGGAGGTCGCCAAAAAGTGATTAAATCAACCAAAAAAAACCGCCAAAGCTACATTTTGTCGATTATCCAGAATGAAAACATAGCGACACAGGAGGAACTTGTAGACCGATTGCGTAAGAACAACTGGAAAGTAACGCAGGCAACGATCTCCCGTGATATCAAGGAACTGGGACTCAATAAGGTTACAGGCGAGAATCATCCACAGAAATATGTTGCCAGCTCCGACCCTGAAGAATCCAACACGTCGAAACTCATAAATGTTTTCTCACAAGCGGTTTCATCCTACGAGAGCGCAGGCACGATAGTGGTAATTAAAACTCTCCCTGGCATGGCACCTGCGAGCGCATCTGCAATTGATTCCCTTAACCTTCAGGAGGTTGTAGGCACAATTGCGGGAGATGACACGATATTCATAGCAACCAAGTCCACGATTCTGGCAGGCAGACTGGTAGAAAGAATAAAAGAGATATTAAAATAGAACAGTACATAGGAAGTAGTAAAAATAGTATTATAAAACAATGAAAAATAGAATTAATATTACAGTAATGAAAGAATATATAAACAATTTTCGTAAAATTACTGATTAAGACATTTTAATTTTACAATATATTTTTGGAGGAATAGATGCTTTCCAGATTGGAAATAAAAGATTTTGCCTTAATAGAAAATGCGACAATAGATTTCAGTGACGGACTTACCATACTTACGGGAGAGACAGGTGCCGGGAAGTCCATCCTTATTGATTCGATAGGAGCGATAACAGGCAACCGCACCAACAAGGATGTAGTAAGGCACGGTTGTGATGTATCTACGATAACAGGGGTGTTTGATTATATCAAGGACCCTGCCACGGATGAAATTCTGATTGAAAACAGCATTTCTACAGAAGATGACACACTTATAATAACAAGAGAAGTTTATTCAAACGGCAAATCATTTGCAAGAATCAACGGCAAGATGGTGACATTGTCAGTATTAAAAGATGTAACGAAAAATCAGCTTGACATACACGGTCAGCATGAGAATCAGGCGATATTCCGAGTTGAAACGCAGGCGGACCTGCTTGATAGATTCGCAGGCGATAATATTAAAAATGCACTTATAAACTACAGGGAAAACATTCAAAGCTACAAGGAATGCATGGAATCATTAAAGGAATTCATAATTGACGAAGAGCAGAAGGCTCAGATAATAGACCTGCTGGAATATCAGATTAACGAGATAAAGACAGTCCGCCCCAGACAGGACGAAGACATAAAACTGTCAGAACGACGAAAGATTATATCTAACAGCGAAAAAATTCAATCAACACTTGATAAATGCTACGAATATTTAAACGGCGAATCACAGACCCCTGCTCTTGTTGCAGTGGGAGAAGCAAAGAATCTCATTTTGCACCAGCTTGGCGATTTTGAAGAATATGCTCCGATATCGGATATTCTTGTCGATCTGGAATGCCAGCTTGACGATGTATGCATGAAAATCCAGAAAGAAATAAGTAAAATCGAAGTTTTTCCGGGTGAAGCACAGGAGATCGACGAGAGACTGGACATTCTTTTCAAGCTCAAAAGAAAATACGGGGGTAGCATTCAATCTGTTATTGAATTTTATCAAAATGCTAATGAGAAGCTAAGGAGAATAAGATCAAGCGAGGAGCAGGCAGCCTTCCTCTCCAAACGAAAAGACGAACTACGCGAAATCCTGTGTGTAAAGGCACTGGAATTAAGTGTGCAGCGACAGGCTACCGCCTCGATTCTTGAAACTTCGATTTGCAACGAATTACAGGAGCTCGGAATGAAGAATATAAAATTCCTGATTAAAATAGAGCATCAGCAAAATCCGGACAGTTTTCCGGTTAATGGACTTGACCATGTTGAATTTTTAATATCACCGAATGCAGGTGAGGATCTTAAGCCACTATCAAGAATCGCATCTGGTGGAGAAGCATCCAGAATCATGCTGGCAATTAAAACAATTCTTGCGCAAAGCGACCGGATTCCTTTGCTTATTTTTGACGAGGTGGACACAGGTATCAGCGGCAGGACTGCAGGACTTTTAGGCGAAAAGCTGCTGAAGATATCGAATAACCACCAGGTTCTATGCGTCACTCATATGGCACAGATAGCGGCAAAAGCAAAGAATCACATTTTCATAGAGAAGAGCGTTGTAGAAAACGATACGAAAACATCTATTAACTATCTAAACGAAGAAGGTAGAATCCTAGAGATCGCAAGGCTCCTGTCAGGTGGTGCAAACATGGAAAAGGCTGTTGAACTTGCAACCGAAATGCTGACAAATAAATAAAACTCCTCGTGTGAAAACTTGTTTTCACACTATTCTCATTATAGAATAGGATGTTTTATCCGGTTTGGCGCAGCCAAATTCGCACCTCTTAAATGGTGCAAAAGGATAAAACTCCTCGTGTGAAAACTTGTTTTCACACTTTTTGCATCTCAATAATCAGATTTTGCATATCTGCAGGAATATCATCTGTAAATTCCAGTCTTTCATTGCTGACGGGGTGGTTGAATGCAACATATGAGGCGTGCAGAGCCTGCCTGCCGATCTCGGCATCAAGGAACGCCGATTTCTGGAAATGTCTGTTGTCATTTGATGACGCACCATAAAGACCGTCACCGACTATCGGATGATTGCAAAATAGTGAATGCACACGAATTTGATGGGTTCTTCCGGTTTCAAGCCTGAACTTTACAACAGAAACATCGAGTATCGGGAATTTAACAACGGTTTGAAAATGAGTAATGGCAACATCTCCGTCAGGAGCTACGCAGCGAAGCATTATGCTGTGGGGCTTCCTCTTGATCGGAGCGGTGATTTTGCCGGAATCAAACGGAAAAATGCCATGGTTAATGGCGGTATACTCCTTTTCCATGGTTTTATTCTGATGCTGCATAGACAACCTGTAATGAGAGTGAGGGTCTCTGGCCAGAATAATGATGCCCGATGTTTCGCGGTCGAGCCTGCTAACAGGGTGGAGCTTCAAGTCATCAAAAAAATCAAGCAGAGTGTTGCTCTGGTGGTTTGATGTGTGATGTGTGACAATTCCGGAAGGCTTGCTAACAATAAGAAGGTGCTCGTCACAAAATAAAACCTTGATATCTCCGCGATCCTTGATAATCTTGTCTTCTTTAATAACAGGCTCCTTGTAAAGCAGATGCACAACGTCTCCGGCATGCACCGGGTCTATCATCCTGTAATGCGCACCGTTGACAGTGACATCGCCATATATACGGATTCTTTTAACAAGAAGCCTTGACATTCCGAGAGTGTCGCAAAGAACATCAGTCAATCTTTTATTATTATCCTTGTCTTCGACAGTGTGAAGTAATTTCATTATATAAAAAACTTTCCTTCCTGAGTGTATAATAGCATTTATCAAAACATTATACATTATTGTTCAATAATTGCACAAAAAATAAAAATATGTAAATCGCCCAAATAGCTGTGAAAAAATAAAATAATAAATTGACCTAAGAAATAAGAATAAAAACATATAAATAAAATCAACTAATAGAAATAAAATTAGAAAAAAATTAACAAACTTGATTATATACAACAAAAAACTAAAAAAATACGTAAAAATTGAAAATGCATGTATTTATTTTATAAAAAAAATGTGTAATTTGGTGCATATGTCACAAAAAAGAATAAAATTATCAAAATAAATCATGAATTTTTTGAAATGTTACGATTGATAGAATTAAGATAGAATGATATCTTATTTAGGGAGGTGAACAATAATGTCAGACAGTGAAGTAATTACTCATAACGAAAAAGTAGAAATGCTTTTAGAATTTATCGAGGAGAACAAGAATTTACAGGGTGCTTTAATGCTAGTATTGCAGAAGGCCCAAATCATCTTTGGGTATCTACCCTTGGAAGTTCAGAAGATAGTGGCGTCAGGATTGGATGTATCTGTAGCAGAAGTTTACGGAGTGGTAACATTTTATTCGTTTTTTTCACTCGAACCGAAAGGCAAGTATGAGATCAGCATATGCCTTGGAACTGCTTGTTATGTCAAAGGTGCACAATTAATCCTGGAGAAGATAGAGAAGAATATTGGAATCAAGGCAGGCCAATGCTCTGATGACCGCAAATTTTCAATCAATGCCTGCAGATGTATCGGTGCCTGCGGATTAGCTCCGGTTATTACAATCAACGAGGATGTATACGGAAGGCTTGAAGTAGATGAAATCCCCGGAATCCTCGCAAAATATAAGGAGGCGTAATTCATGGAACTTTTCAGATCACATATATTGGTTTGCTGCGGTACAGGATGTACATCATCCCAGTCTCCGCTGATAATCGAGAATTTAGAGAACAAGATCAAGGCCAACAAGCTAGACAAGGAAGTAAAAGTTGTCAAGACAGGATGTTTCGGACTGTGTTCGGAAGGACCTGTTGTTGTAATATACCCTGAAGGTGTTATGTATTTCAAGGTTACTCCTGAAGATGTTAATGAGATAGTTTCCGAGCATCTTATCAAAGGACGTTTTGTAAAGCGTCTAATGGTAACACAGGCTGACAAGGAATCAAATACAGCATCAAGCGTTGAGACAACTAAATTTTTCCATAAGCAATATAGAATAGCACTGCGAAACTGCGGATTAATCAACCCCGAAGCAATCGAAGAGTACATAGCCCGCGACGGATACCAGGCACTCGGTAAGGCGCTTACCAAGATGAAGCAGGAAGACGTTATCAACGAAATCAAGCTTTCCGGACTCCGTGGACGTGGCGGCGGCGGATTCCCGACAGGTAATAAATGGGAGTTTGCAGCCAGGCAGGTAAATGATCAGAAGTATGTATGCTGTAACGCTGACGAGGGAGACCCCGGTGCCTTTATGGATCGTTCAATCCTTGAAGGCGATCCACACAGTCTTATTGAAGCCATGGCAATTGCCGGTTATGCAATCGGTGCCGATATGGGCTATGTGTATGTTCGTGCTGAATATCCGATAGCGGTCAAGAGACTCCAGCTTGCTATTGACCAGGCAAAGGAATATGGACTTATAGGCCAGAATATTTTTAATACAGGATTTAATTTTGAACTTGAGATTCGTCTTGGTGCCGGTGCTTTTGTGTGTGGCGAAGAGACAGCGTTGATGAGATCCATTGAGGGCAAAAGGGGAATGCCGACACCCAGACCTCCATTTCCTGCAATTAAAGGACTTTTCGGCAAGCCGACTATACTTAACAATGTTGAGACATTCGCCAATATTCCGGTAATTATCCTTGACGGTGGAGCTAAGTTTGCCGAAGTAGGAACAGAGAAAAGCAAAGGAACGAAAGTTTTTGCTCTGGGCGGCAAGGTTAACAATGTAGGTCTGGTCGAAATTCCAATGGGTACAACAGTTCGTGAGATAGTGTATGACATCGGTGGCGGAATCCCCGGTAACAAAGCATTCAAGTCGGTTCAGACCGGCGGACCTTCAGGCGGATGTATTCCTGCCGAGCACCTTGACACACCTATTGATTATGACAACCTTATTGCCTTGGGATCCATGATGGGCTCCGGTGGTATGATAGTAATGGACGAAGACACCTGTATGGTGGATATCGCTAAATTCTTCCTTGAATTTACAGTAGAAGAATCCTGCGGCAAATGCGCACCTTGCAGAATCGGTACGAAGAGAATGCTGGAAATTCTCGATAGAATAACAGCAGGCAAGGGAGTTCCTTCTGATATAGACGATCTTGAGAGACTCGCAGTTGCCATTAAGGCAGGATCGCTTTGTGGACTGGGACAGACAGCGCCTAACCCTGTACTTTCAACATTACGTTATTTCAGAAACGAATACGATCAGCATGTTATCGATAAGAAATGCGGCTGTGGAGTATGTAAGGCTCTCACCAATTTTTATGTCATACCGGAGAAATGCAAGAAATGCGGCCTTTGTTCTAAGAAATGCCCTGTCGGTTGCATAAGCGGTGAAGTCGGTAAGACATCCTACCTGATCGACAGTGAGAAGTGTATCAAATGCGGAGCTTGCGAAGATGCATGTAAGTTCAGTGCAATCATACGTAAGTGATGAATATAGAAAAGGAGTGTAATTTTGTGGATAGTGTTTCATTGACAATTGATGGTATTAAAGTAACAGTTCCATCTTATTTTACAATATTGGAAGCAGCCAAATCAGTAGGAATATCAATTCCAACCCTGTGTTATCTTAAGGGTTTGAATGAAGTAGGCGCCTGCAGAGTTTGTCTTGTAGAGATTGAAGGAGCAAGGTCGCTTTCAGCATCTTGTGTTCAGCCGGTTGGAGAAGGCATGGTCGTACATACCAACAACACCAAGGTCCGTACAACGAGGAAATCTACACTGGAATTAATTTTATCCAACCATAACAGAGAGTGTCTGGAATGCATAAGGAACCAGAATTGCGAACTGCAGACTCTGGCAAATGTATACGGCATAAGAGGCAATTCTTTTGAAGGCGTGAATCCTGAGTGTGTAATAGATAACAAGTCTTTTTCCATTGTAAGGGACCCAAGCAAATGCATACTATGTGGAAGATGCATAGCAGCATGTAATAACCAGGAAATTGGCGTTCTGTCATTTATAAACAGAGGTTTCGAGACAAAAGTTGGACCTGCATATGATGTAAGCATGGCGGATGCACCTTGCATTTATTGTGGACAGTGCATAATTGCATGTCCTGTAGGAGCACTTTACGAAAAGGAAGTTACCGGAGATATCTGGAACGCAATCAATGACCCGAAGAAGCACGTTGTTTTACAGGTTGCACCAGCGGTTAGAGCAGCTATAGGCGAAGAATTCGGTCTTCCTATCGGAACGCGTGCCACCGGCAAAATGTTTGCAGCCATGAAGAGACTCGGAGCCGACAAGGTATATGATACTAATTTTGCTGCCGATCTTACGATACTTGAAGAGGGCCATGAGTTGATAAGCAGAATAACTAACGGCGGGGTTTTGCCGATGATAACATCATGCTCGCCTGGATGGATAAGGTTTGCTGAATTCTATTACCCTGAATTCCTTCCGAACCTTTCAACATGCAAGTCTCCACACCAGATGATGGGAGCCATTATCAAGACATATTACGCAAAGCAGAACAATATAAGTCCCGAGAATATCTACGTTGTTTCTGTAATGCCTTGCACATCCAAGAAAACAGAATCTTCCAGAGACGAAATGGAAAACGAGGATGGTCTGAGAGACGTGGATGCTGTTATAACGACAAGAGAGCTTGCCAGAATGATCAGAGAGGCAGGGCTGGACTTTAATTCACTACCGGATGAAGGACCAGACCAGGACCTGTTGGGTGAGTACACAGGAGCAGGCGTTATTTTCGGAGCTACCGGCGGAGTTATGGAAGCAGCACTGAGAAGCGTTGCAGATATATTAAACGACACTGATGCGCCTGTAATCAGCTTATCTGAAATACGCGGAATCAAGGGTGTTAAGGATGCAGAAGTAACTGTAGGCGGCAAGACAATAAGAGTTGCCGTAGCACACAGTACAGCAGCTGCAAGGAAGCTTCTTGATGCCATCAAGAATAAAACCGCTCCGGAATATACTTTCATTGAGATCATGGGATGCTCCGGTGGTTGTGTATGTGGAGGCGGACAGCCACAAGTAGCATCGCAGACTCTTATGGATATCGATATAAGAACCGAAAGAGCGAAAGCATTGTACTGTGAAGATGAAATTCTTCCTGAAAGAAAGTCCCACAAGAATTCACAGGTCATGCACCTCTATGAGAAATTCCTGGGAGCACCTAACGGGCACCTTTCACATGAACTCCTTCATACGCATTATAAAGCCAAGGAAGTATACCCGTTGAACTTAGTAGAAGAGATTAAATAAAAGCGTAATTTGCATGTTGTATTAATATTTCTGCCGATATAGTAACTTACTTGTTATAACAATATGGCCTATAGCAAAGTGAATCGCTAGCTGTAACAAAATACTAATAGCAAATTGGCACGCAAATTGTAACATATTATCAAATTTATAAAAATGTCTTAGTCATCTAAGGCGTTTTTATATTTGTGAATAAATTTTCTAATAACTTCAGAAATAGCATCAGACATAGCATCAGACATAGCATCACAAATCACTTCACAAATATGGTGAAGTGGCCCATGCAAAATACTAGATATGATTATCGTTGAATTGAGCTGTTAGCAAATGATTGCAAATGAAGTAATGGTAGGTGTTTTATATTTTTTATGGTACATATCTAATTTTTTTTATTGACATATGGTAAGAAGATTTATACAATATATTAAATACTTATCTTTCCTAGAGATATAGGTTAAATTTGGAACTTGAAAAAATAATATTTGGGGGTGATTGCCATAGATACATTGAGTATCATTATTGGCCTGGTCATCGGGTTAGTCAGTGGAATAGCTGCTATTGTAGCTTTTTATCAACTTGGATTCAGTAAAAAGAAGAAAAGTCTGGATGAAGCCAGAGACAAAACTGAGATTGAAGCGCAAAAGGAACTTGTCGAAGCGCAGAAAACAGGTGAAAACAGAAAAAGGGAACTCCTTCTTCAAGCCAAGGAGGAGATACATAGGAGCAGGCTTGAACTAGAAAAGGACATTAAAGAGAAGAAACTCGAATTGCAAAAGGATCGCAGCAGAATGGACCAGAAGGAAGAGAACCTGGACAAGAAGATTGCGGTGCTTGAACAAAAGGAAGATGCACTGGAATCACGAGTAAGTGATGTTCTGGCAATGGAAGAGAAAGCCAGAGAAATCGAGAAGCAGAAAATTTTCGAACTCGAGAAAATTTCAGAACTGACTGTAGAGGAAGCAAGGACATTCGTTCTTGACCAGGCACGACTGGATTACAGACATGATTTTGCAGTTATGCTCAAACAAATGGAAGAGACAGCGAAGGAAGAAGCTGACAGCAAAGCCAAGGAGATTATAGTAAATTCCATACAAAGATATGCTTCTGATTATGTTTCAGAGAACACAGTATCTGTTGTGAATCTGCCTAATGACGAAATGAAGGGCAGAATTATCGGCAGAGAGGGACGTAACATAAGAGCAATCGAAACAATCACAGGAGTTGACTTGATTATAGATGATACTCCGGAAGCGGTAATTCTATCAAGTTTTGACCCGGTCAGACGTGAAATTGCAAGGATAACAATTGAGAAGCTTATAATAGACGGAAGAATACATCCTGCAAGAATTGAAGAAATGGCCGAAAAGGCACGCAAGGAAGTCGAAGTCATCATCAAGCAGGAAGGTGATAGGGCGGCTTTTGACACAGGAATGATCGGACTGCATCCTGAGGTGATAAGACTTTTAGGAAAATTAAAATACAGAACAAGTTACGGGCAGAATGTTTTACAGCATTCGCTTGAAGTCTGTTGGCTGACAGGTATGATGGCTGCGGAACTTGGACTTGATGTCATGCTTGCTAAAAGAGCAGGATTGCTTCATGACATAGGCAAGGCAGTAGATTTTGAGATGGAAGGATCCCATATAACACTGGGTGGAGACGTAGCCAAGAAGTACAAAGAAGGTGCTACGGTAATTAATGCAATACTTTCCCACCACGGAGATGTTGAGCCGGATTCACTGATTTCAGTTCTTGTTGCAGCAGCAGATGCGATTTCAGCAGCCAGACCAGGTGCTAGAAGAGAAAATCTCGAGACATATGTCAAGAGGATCCAGCGTCTCGAAGAGATTGCAAATTCGTTTGAAGGTGTTGAGAAATCCTACGCAATTCAAGCAGGCCGAGAGATTAGAGTCATGGTCAGACCTGACACTGTCAAGGATGACGATATGATTTTGACCGCAAGGGACATTTGTAAGAAAATCGAAAACGAACTAGACTATCCGGGACAGATCAAAGTACACATCATACGTGAGACAAGGGCAACCGATTTTGCAAAATAGTTTTGCCTGCGTTTCATGAACAGCTTATAGTTTTTACTAGGACAAAGACCGTGTTTTTTCAACGAGAACACGGTTTTTTTGTATATTTGGCGCTTGTTTTGTGTTATAATCAAAATGTTTTTATCTTGAAAATTCCGAGGATTCTTTTGGGATGATGATTGCTTCAATATAAATTTTATGAGTGATATGGCTTGAAGTGCAAATTGTTGAATATATTTTTTATGCGTGACATCGCTGGGGGTGCAAATTGTTGAATATACTTTTTATCGGAGACATCGTAGGCAATAGTGGAAGAACTGTTATTAAAGAGAATCTTTTAAGCTTAAAGAAGGAACTTGATATACATTTAGTCATAGCAAATGCAGAAAACGCAGCAGGTGGACTTGGCATTACCGGTACTATCGCCAAGGACCTTCATTCATCTGGAATAGATGTGCTTACACTTGGAAATCACACATGGTCTAAAAGTGAAGCACTTACATATATTGAGACAGACGAATACCTTATCAGACCTGCTAACATGTCCAACTACTGGCCGGGCAAGGGTTACTGTGTTGTTAAGACACCGGTGGGCAATGTTATAGTTATCAACCTGCTTGGCAGGGTAGGCATGACACCGGCAAACTGCCCTTTCGAAATCGCGGATGAGATGATTTTGGACCTCAAGGCAAGATTTGATACTAAAATGACAGTTATAGACTTTCATGCAGAAGCAACGTCAGAGAAGCAGGCATTTGCGCGTTATTTTGATGGAAGAGTCTCGTTGGTGGCCGGAACACACACTCACGTGCAAACGGCTGATGAGACCATTTTTGAGCGTGGCACAGGTTATATAACCGATGTAGGGATGACAGGTCCTGTTGAAAGTATAATAGGAATGAATATTGAAGGATCAATCAAACGTTTTGTTCAGAAATTACCGGTTCCGTATCTGGTGGCAAATGGTCCTGGGATTTTGTCGGCGATTTTTGCAAAGATAGACGAGAAGACCGGGAAGACAATGGAGATAAGAAGATTTAAAGGAGAAAAATTTTAATATTGATTAAATATACAAAATTAAAAACATGTTTTATTGGAAGACAAATTTTCTCTTTAGTGATTATTTGTATCTTTTCATTTATTTTGATACTCTCATCATGTTCTAATTCTGGAGATAACAGTATTTTGACTAGCTCAACGGATACAGCTGTCTCAGGTGTTTCATCCGAACCGGTTGTATCCGGAACGCTGAGACTATGGATGCAAAAGCCCGACACACTGAATCCTCTTGCAAGCAAAAGCGCTTCTTTTCATGAACTGCTGCCCCTTTTTTATGAAGGGCTTTATCGAATAAGCGATAGGCAGCAAGCGGTAGGACAAATTGCAAAATCATGTTCTGTTGCTGTGAATAATCTTAGTTGTTCGATCAAATTGAACGATAATATCAAATTCCATGATGGCAGGACTCTTGTAAGCGCAGACGTAATAAGCAGTGTGTTTTTTATCAAGAACCCTTTGAATGCTTCACCATATTTTAATGACCTTGCTAATGTGAGCACTGTTATTGCAAATTCCACCAATGAAATAATATTCATGCTGATAAGGCCGGATCCGTTTTTTATGTACAAGCTGACTTTCCCGATACTGCCAGAGACAGCACTTAAAAATCCTGAGACGACGGTTTTCTCAGGCACCGGACCATATAAGATAAGCAGTTACACGCCATTAAAGGGGATTACAGCTGAGCTATTTACACAATTCAAAGACGCGAGTGACATACATATTAAGAAAATCAGCATTCTCGAACTCGAAGACACAAAAGCCACGATGAAAGCTTTTGGCGACGATTTGATTGACATGGTTGTAATGAACGATTCCGAATACGAAAGCTATTATTTGCGTAATGATATCAACATGGCCAGGTTCCAGAGCGGCTCGTTTTTGTTTTTTCAGTTTAACGAATCTGCCGGCAAGCCTCTTAACATCGCTGCCAAGAAGGATTATATAAGGGATTATATTAAGTTCGCGGATGTTGCAGCCAAAATGCAAAAAGAGCAGCTTATTGTTTCGAAATATCCGTTTTTTACCGACGATCCGTTGCTTGCGACAAACTTGACTTCACAATATAAGTCATTGACGGATTTTTCAAAGACAGCAGCACCTTTTGCAAAAGCAGATCCTCCGCTAAAACTAGTATATCCGGCAGACAACAAACTAGGAAAACAGATTGTAGTCCAGACCAAGGAGTTTTTGACTAATAAGGGAATTAATGTTGTTGCAGTGGAGATTTTACCTAAAAATTATATAGCTTTACTTAAAGCCGGAGACTATGACATTGCGCTGCGTGAGGCGGTACTTGATAACAACCCTGATCCGTCGTGGATGTTTTTTAACAATCCGAACCGTAAGATTATAGGGAGCGACACCCTGGCAAAAGGCAGCAATCCTCTATATGTAACTAATCTTGCTATTTTAGAGAGATATTACACGAATACAACAGGTCCTGTAAGCGTTGATGTTTTTAATAGCGCTGTTAACGATATGTTCCAGTACGGTCCATATGCAGGAATAGGATTTAGAATCAATTCGGTATTGTTAAGCAAAAGAGTGAATGGACAGCTTGAATCTGATGCTTTTAATAAATATAATAATATAAAGGATGTGTGGATATGGTCTGGACAATAATACTTATTATTTTAGTTTTAATAGATCAGGTATCAAAATATGCAACAAGGACTTTCATTGAAGTAGACGGGTCGATAACCATAATAAATAATTTTTTCTATCTGACTCACAGAATCAACAAGGGTGCTGCCTGGAGTTTTCTAGCCGGACAGTCCTGGGGGATATATGTGCTGGCGTCGGTTTCATTTATTGCGAGCGTAATTATGATTTATCTGATTTACAAGACTCCTGTTACGAAGTTGAAGATTGCTATTACCCTGATTTGTGGAGGCAGCATAGGGAATCTGATTGACAG
This sequence comes from uncultured Oscillospiraceae bacterium, assembly GCA_964652975.1. Taxonomy (GTDB): domain Bacteria; phylum Bacillota; class Clostridia; order Saccharofermentanales; family UBA5734; genus CAZZCN01. The sequence goes on from CAZZCN010000034.1 coordinate 24,191, forward strand.
GGTTGTTTTTAGAGGGGTTACAGATTTTTTGGATTTTCATTTCGGGTCATATGTTTTTCCTACATTCAACGTAGCGGATTCGCTGGTTGTGTGCGGGTCGATTTTTCTGGCATTTGTTGTTATTACCGATGCACAAGCTATGAACGAAATTTCTAATCTATTAGGTGCAGACGATGTAAAGATAAAAACAGCGGAGAATACTAAGTTGAATACAGAGTTGAATACAGATACGATTTCAGATACGAATACTGAGGCGAATACTAATTTGAATACAGCGACGAATACTAAGTTGAATACAGCGGAGAATACTAAGTTGAATGCAGCGGCGAATACAGAGACGAATTCAGAGACAAAAATAGATACCGATACTAAGACCGAGACGAAGAAAGAGGACGAAAATTGAAGCAAACCATTATATCTGATGAGAACGGCATAAGAATCGACTCATATCTGGCAAAGGTACTTGATAATTTTTCACGGGCTTATATCGCCGGGCTGATTTCAGACAACCTCATTTTATGTAATGGGAGCGTTTGCAAACCTTCTCACAAGATTACCATAGGTGATGAGATTGTAACGGATATCCCTGATCCTAAGGAAATCAGTGCAATACCTCAGGAGATACCTATCGAGATAGTTTACGAGGATGAATACCTTGCAGTAATCAACAAGCCTCAGGGAATGGTTGTACATCCGGCAGCAGGGCATCGCGACAACACACTTGTAAACGCTTTGATGTTTCACTACAAGGGTGAACTGTCTGACCTGAACGGAGTCATACGTCCGGGAATAGTACACAGAATCGATAAGGACACATCTGGACTTCTGCTAATAGTAAAAAAGAATGAAGTTCATTCCCAAATAGCCGCAGCCATTCAAAAACACGAGATTAAAAGAACATACCGGACACTGGTAAACGGAATAATCAGCGAAAATGAAGGTACTATAGATCTTCCGGTCGGACGCAGTCCCAGCAACAGACTAAAAAACGCTGTTGTAAAGTCGGGCAAAAATGCAATAACACATTTTAAAGTGATCGAAAGGTTTTATGGCAGCAACATAACCTATGTCGAAGTGACTCTTGAAACGGGTCGTACACATCAGATCAGGGTTCATTTTGCATATATAAAACACCCGGTTCTGGGAGATACCCTGTACGGAGGTGCGCGAAAGGATTTCAGACTTGACGGGCAGACTTTGCATGCATATAAATTAGAGTTTTTACATCCGGTCAATAAAAATGATATAATGGTGGAAGCACCAATCCCTGAATACTTCGAAAAGCTTCTAAAACTAATGAGACCTTGACAGAAAATTTATCTAAAAGAATAAAACGAACAGGAAAAACAACACAAAATGGCAAAAAAGGGAAAATTAGCAAAAGGTGACGAGACAATAATAAAAGTTGGAATCTGGGACAAAAAATATTTCAACCAGATTCTTATGTTTGTCTTGCTGCTTATAGTCGGATTTATTTTTTCACTGCAGATCAGAGCGATTGAAGACAACCGCAAAAAGACTCAGGCCGGCAAAAACGATTATAATTATTATGCCAATCTGCTGGCAAACGAAAAAACCTATACAAAAGCTTCTACCGAAGCGTTGGATGAACTTAAAGCCAAGAAGAGTGAACTGATACAGAAAGCGCTCGAAAACACAGGAGATGTGGGCATACTCGATGCGTTCCAGAAAGTTAACGACTTTGCAGGATTCACAGAGAAAAAGGGTTCGGGCATAAGAGTTACACTGGATGACCAGTTCAACAAAGATCCTGCATTTCCGGCGGCAACATCCGCTATTCATGACCTTGATATCCGTAACGTCGTTGATTTGATGAAAAGCGCAGGAGCAACGGCTATATCCGTCAATGGTGAGCGATTGGTCGGCACCAGCGAACTTACATGTAACGGCCCCACTGTACAGGTAAACAAAAGGAAATTTCCTGTTCCATACGTAATAGAGGCAATAGGTGATGCAGTCGAGATGAAGGCTGCAATAGAAAAAAATGAATATTTGCAGGGAAGAATAATTTCCAATATAAGTTTTAAACTCGAAATCAAGGACGAGATAGTCATAAGCGGGTTCTCGGACTATGACAAAATCGAACAGTATATAGATGCTCTCAAGGAGGTCAAAAAAACATGAAACTAAAACAAAATGCATTCAGGTCGTTTGCCTTTATAATTGTTTGCGTTGCTATGGGAATTCTGGTTTCCTTGCAGCTAAAAAGCATAAATTCGGCCCAGAATCTACAGATTTCTTCTAACCTCCGTTTGAATGAAATCCAAGACGAGTTGATAACACAGACAAGAATCAACAGAGACCTTTCAGACCGTCTTACCAAGCTTAATGATTATGTAAAGGCTGTCGAGAACCAGACATTCACAGCCGACGATGCTTTTAAGAGGATAGTTGAAGAAAAGACCAACGCGGAGATTTTTGCCGGATTGACAGAGGTAAGCGGATCGGGTATTACAATAACTCTGCTGGCAGGTACAGATTCGTTTATAAGGGATGCGGATATCAGGTCAGTTGTTAATGAACTGCGAGCAGCCGGTGCACAGGCGATTTCCGTAAATGATGAGCGTCTCGTGGCTATGTCCGAAATTCGAGAGGCTGGAAGATATATCGTAATAAACGGCAAGCAATTTACCGCAAACGGACAATTTGTAATCAAGGCCATTGCCAGCTCTGATGATCTGACCCGCGCAATCACAATGGTTAACGGCGTTGGTGACAATCTCGCACTTTACAACATAGACTATAATTTGATACCATCTGACAAGGTTACAATTCCAAGGCTTCGTGAAGACAGTCCTGCCTATAGAATAGATATGCTAAAGTAATAAGAACTTTTGAAAGGAAAATGAAGTGACACAAAAAATACTGCCTGTTAACAACCAAAATATAACTAGCGAAATTTTCGGATCATTGAATGGCAATGTTGAAGCAATTGAACATCTTCTTAACGTAAGAATCGAACTTTCTCTCAACGGAATTTCAATAACGGGTGAAGAAGAGAATCTTGTCAAGGCTGACACGGTCCTGCAACGCCTTATTATGCTTCATGAGAGCGGTGAGACAATAGGACTGCAGATAGTGACATATCTCTCCGAGATGGCAAGGGATGGCAATTTGCAGCTTGTATCAGGGTATTCACCCGATTCAATCTGTGTTACGGCAAAAGGCAGACCTGTCAAGAGCAAAACTATCGGTCAAAAACAATATGTCAAAGCAATTGAAGACAATGATGTGGTTTTTTCTATTGGCCCCGCCGGTACAGGCAAGACTTTTCTAGCTGTAGCAATGGCTGTGAATGCTTTCAGGAACCGCCGTGTCTCTAAGATAATTCTAACGAGACCTGCAGTTGAAGCCGGAGAAAAACTGGGGTTTCTGCCTGGCGATCTTCAGAACAAGGTTGACCCGTATATGAGACCGCTTTATGATTCCTTGCAAGAACTCATGGGGACAGAGACATATCTTAAGAACATGGAACGCGGCACTATTGAGGTGTCTCCGCTTGCTTATATGAGAGGCAGAACGCTTGATGATGCTTTTATTATCCTAGATGAAGCCCAGAATACTACGCCTGAGCAGATGAAGATGTTCCTGACAAGAATCGGGTTTAATTCCAAGGTGGTCGTCACAGGTGATATTACACAAATCGACCTTCCGATGCACCAGAGATGCGGTCTGATTGAAGCTCGCAGAATTCTGGAAGGTGTTGACGGTATCAGCTTTATTACATTGACAGAGAAGGACGTCATACGAAGCGCCATAGTACAGAAAATCATACGGGCATATGACAAGGCGAACCTTAGGGAAAGGGAGCAGTCACAATGAAAGTAAGAAAATCATTGATAAAATTTGTTTATGTCCTGCTGACTGTTGCTATTTTCTTATCGATAGTGTTTTCTCTATACTTTGCATCCCTTCCTACAAAATACATTTTAAAAGTCAACGATATCAGCGGGTACGATATTAATGCAATAAGAAGCGTAAAGGATCTGCAAGCTACCAACCAGAGAGCCAATCTTGCCGCATCAGAGGTCAAGGATGTAATGCTGGTTAATCCTAAGACAACACAGGACAGTATTGACAGTATTACAAAGTTTTTTGAAGTTGTCAGGACAGTGCGAATTGATTTTTTAACACCGGTAATACCAACCCCTGGAACAACTCCGGTACCCCCGAAATTCAAAAATATAAACGAAGCGGCGGTTTTCTTAAAGACAGAGATAAAGAAGACTTTCAGCAAGGATTTTACAAACGAAGAATGCCTGAAGCTGCTTTCTCTCGAAGCCGCCGAGTATGAAGTCTATTCGGGACATGCGAAGAATATGGCGTCACTTATTTTGTCATCTCCGGTTAGCAATGATATGATTGCGATGCAGATAGGGCAGAATATAGCGTCTCTAACCCAGACAATGTCGCTTTACACTGCTAATCTACCTATCCTTTCAAGAATTCTAAATACATTTGTGACATCCAATATAGAATTTAACAAAAAGGCTACGGATGCCTCCCGGAATCTGGCTTATCAAACGGTAATCGACAATCCTGTTATGATTGCTAAAGGTACAAGGATTATTAATTTTGGTGAAGTTATTACTGCAGAAAAGTTTCAATTGCTTGAAGAAATGGATCTTATTGACAAGGGCGAATTTGACTATACATATCTTGGAGGCATACTCCTTTTCGTACTTATGATAATTCTTTTGATCTCGGTTTATGTAAGAGAATACGAAAAGGCTAATATCCGCACCATAAAAGATAAGGCCTCAGTACTTATTTCAATGCTTATACCTTTTATGCTCTCGCTGGGATTCGTTAAAATATCCAATTTGGCTCCCCCGGTTTACATTGCGGCTGTTTTAATTACCGCATATTTCGGCTTCAGAACCGGTGTCTTGATGTCGATACTACTTACCTTTACAATCATGCCTATTACAGGGTTTGACCCTAAATTCATGATAGTCGGAATTATAGGATCCGTTGTAGCATCACTTGTAACCCTTGGTATATCCAAGAGGAACAATTATGCTTTGATAATAATAGCAACTACGATGTCATGTTTTGTATCATCATTGACTTATAACATATTAACCAAAAACATATTACAGGATATATTTAAAGACGCGATTATTGCAGTAATAAGCGGTTCGGTTTCAGTAATACTGGCAATCGGCCTAATGCCTTTGTTTGAAATGATATTCAATTCTCTTTCGCCGCTTCGGCTGATAGAACTTTCACAGCCGGGACACCCTTTGCTTAGAAGGCTTTTTGTCGAGGCTCCCGGAACAAGCCAGCATTGTGTAATGGTGGGTAATCTGGCGGAAGCGGGTGCCGAAGCGATAGGTGCCAACTCCCTTATCGCGAGGGTAGGTGCATATTATCACGACATAGGGAAGCTAGAGAATCCCGAAATGTTTACCGAGAATCAAGAGGGAATCAACCCACATGACAAGCTTTCTCCCGAAGAGAGCTCCTCGATTATAATCGCCCATCCCGAATCAGGACTTAGAATAGCCAAAAAATATCGCATTCCGATGCCCATATGCAAGTTGATTTATGAGCATCATGGAACAAGCAAGCAGATGTTTTTCCTGCGAAAAGCTCAGAATCTGGCACAAGAAAAAGGACTTCCGGAGCCAGATGTCTTAAATTTCACTTACAAGACTGACAAGCCATCATCTAAAGAATCAGGCATTCTAATGCTTGCGGACACTGTCGAGGCCGCTATGAAATCCACAGGAATAACCAATCTTGAAGATGCACATGTCTTGATTAAACGACTGATACGTCAGAAAATCGAAGAAGAGCAGCTGATTGATTCTGAACTCTCTTTCAAGGACGTCGAAAACCTTATACAGGCATTTCTTCATGTATACTCAGGACATTTTAGAATCAGAGTGAGGTATCCTGATGATAATACAGTATCAAAATAATCAACGGAAATTCAAGACGGACCCGCTTAAAGATATTGTAGAAAGAGCCGTTAGAGCTGCTCTCAGGAATGAAAAGATTGATGGATTTTTGCAGAAAAACGCCGTAGAGCCTGTTTTTTCGGTTACGTTTACAAATAATGAGAATATAAGGAAAATTAACAAGGCATACAGAAATATTGACAAGCCAACCGATGTGCTTTCATTTCCGATGTTCGAGGATATTGGAAATGATGAAATGCTCAGCAACAAAGATAA
>CAZZCN010000035.1:0-29645 GCA_964652975.1 uncultured Oscillospiraceae bacterium
TTCGTTGACAGTAATCAGTTGATATGTTTTAACTCTTGTCAGTGAAATCTGTGGCAAAGTTTATTCTTCCTCCCGCCGCGTCTCAGCGTCGCTGCGCGAAAATTGCCTTCAACGGCTTCAACGTGTAACGTCTTCAGCTATTCTTCAGAAGTCCATAGCAAGAGTGTGACCCCGTCGGCCTCCACTAATTTGATTTAACTTTGTGTTTAGCGAAATATTTTTTTGCTAAACGATAACTCCATGAACCTTTGGGAAATAATACACTTCTGATTATTGATATGCTGAAACCATATATGAATGCAATGAAAAGGCCAATAGGGCGGATATGTCTATTGGCCTGCAATGTATTATGGTACACGTTGCGGAATGAACTTATTTTTCGACTGTGCAACCAAAGGATATAGGCAAGAGTTTTAAAAGAACCGGCAGTCAGTTCTAGCTCCTGATCATACACTCTCCTCGTATCGGCAAAACCCTTGGTAAAATAAAAATCTAGAATTTCATTTAGTTTTTCTTTTGATTTGTCATGGATTTCTAAAATGTGACGGCTATCCATATTCCAAAGCTTAAAATCATATGCAACCCCTGCAAAAGGAAATGCATTTTTATTGATGATTTGCATGGAATTTAATTTCTTGGACCATTCAGAAGTGCAAAGCCATGTTATACCACTGGAACATCCTATCAGAAGAGTGCAATACTTTGAAAGTTCCGCATTCTCCCGGAAAGTTAAAGCACTTGCATCAATAATTTGCTTTGTATTCGAAACTATTGTTTTGTGTGATGAAAGTATGAAGCATACGTTCTGATGCAAATCGGTAACTCTTTTTGCAACTTCACAAGCAAATTCTACACTTACTGAAGATTGTCCACTCCCTGGCACACATTCGAATAAGATAACTTCTTTGAAAGAATTCAACGAATGTTTTTCAGCATATTTACGGACATTCTCCACTTCTTGAACGGAAAGTTTTATTACCGGGGCAACAGAAACAGTAATAGGTTTACCATAGCTGCGCAATATTGATGAACGGATAGTCCCGTCAAAATTATGCCAGTTTTTATGTGGGAGTTGGGAAAACACCAATTCGTCATATACTCCAGCATCTTTCCGCCTGATTGCCTCTCTTTCAAATTTATTCCAACTATCACCGGCATAATCCCCGTCTGCCAGGGGAATTTCCCAGATTTCGTCAATATGCGGATTTAATTCCAAAATAGATTTATATTTAGATGCTATTGCCCAGGTAATATGACTATCCGGGTAATCACTTTTTATTTGTTTGGCTATGGCAGTGGCATATAAGCAGTCGCCAAAACAAGCTAGTTGGCCTATTAGGTATCGCCTCTTCATCTTGCATGTCCCGAGTTATAAAACAGGCATCTTGCCTATGAGATTTTTTGTCCACGAATTACGCGAATTTGCACGAATTCAATACTATTACACGAATAAAAACTTGCTGTGAGTTTTATTTTGTTGCAAAATAAAATTCTCAGCAAAAATGTGTATTTAAATTCGATAAATTAGAGTAATTCGTTGACTATATGTTAAATCTTGTCCGTGAAATCCGTGGCTGGCTTATTAATTTCCCAGAACCATCATTCTCGCCAGCTCATGAATATCGGTCTTTGGTTTCCAGCCAAGTTTATTCATAGTTTGTGGATTTGATACTAATCTCTTGAATTCCGCAACATATCCTTCTTTAAATTTCACATATTGCCGCCAGTCCCTGCCAATCAACTCAAAACAGCATTCAATCCAATCCTGTATTGTATAACCCACCCCAGATCCAATAACTGCCTCATAAATCTTGTCTTGTTCAAGTAATGTCAAAATCCCCGCAGCCATATCTCCTGCAAAAGTCCATTCCTTCTCGACCGATATATCCCCTATCTCAATCTTCTCTTCACTGCCAGAAGCAATCCTCCTGACAGCGCTTGCAATCATCTGACTCATATGCGAAGGTTTCCGTAGTGGACTCTCGTGATGAAACAAATATCCGACATAAACTTTGAGTCCGAGTGAACGGAAATAACGCGCTGCATAAACCGATTGGATTCTGGCGACAGAATATGGATTTAATGCTTCAAAAGGATCGTTCTCCGAGATTGGCTGTCCTGAATTTCTGAATTGGACACCGCTGCCTGTGATAAACACTTTAGCATTTGGGGCGTAGAGCCGGACTGCCTCAAGGATATTCAACGTGCCTGTGGATATTGTTTCATGGTTTTCAAAAATTGCGGAATGCCGGGTGGTGGAGTTTGCGGCAAGATGGAATACGTATGAGGGAGAATATTCACGGATGAATTGTCTGACTTGGGAAAAATCGGAAACATCTCCTATTATGCCATTTCCTGAACGGCTGATGCCTAACGGCTCAATCCCTTTTTTACGAAGGAGCCTCCCCAAATAGTGCCCGTCCTGGCCATTTGCACCGAAAATAAGCGCAGTCGACATGAAAATTCCTACTATAATTAGATTAAAAGATCTCACCACTAATTCACACTAACAAGAGACACTAACAATAATATATGCGTTGAATTCTATTTTTTACGGAAAATATAATTCGACGCATGGTTTTGTTATAATTAGGATATTGACCATCTTGGTTAGTATTTTACTTATTGTCAGTGCCCGTTAGTGAGAGTTAGTGGTTATATTTTATTATTATTATTTTTTCTTGATTATCTCAATGGTCGGCAAGGGGAATATGAGGCCAACTCCTTTTTCGAGCATCTCTTTTTCCCGTTTCACAAACTCTTCTTTAAAATGCCATGGCAACACCAGATAATAATCCGGATTCATGGCCCGGGATTCGGCTTCACTTACTATTGGAATGTCAGTTCCAAGAGTAAATGCACCATATTTGTCGGGATTCCTTTCCGCTGCGACATCAATTATACGGTTGTCAATATCACACCATTGCAGGATGGTATTGCCTTTTGTGGACGCACCGTATATGTGTATTTTATTTCCTTCCTTCTTAAGCTTCCTCAAGAGTGAACTCAATTCCTCTCTGTGAACATTGATATGATCCTGAAAATTCTTGTAAGGTTTGTCGGTATCCAGTTCCATGTCAAATTCTTCCTGCCGTAACACATTCATATTCTGGTGGTAGATATCATTTTTATAACGGTAGTTCTGTGAATGAGTGGCATAACAGCGCAAACTACCTCCGTTAATGTTATTAAGAGCAACATTGAACACTTTCATGTCAGCCATCTTCAAAATGTGTTCTATCACTGCAAGACTGTAGTATTCTAGGTGTTCGTGGCATATCGTGTCGTAGGAATTCATCTTCAGCATGGTCGGCATATAGGACATTTCAAATATCCAGATTCCATCAGGAGAAAGAATGTTCTTGATTCCCTTTACAAAAGATATCGGATCCTCAAGGTCATAAAACATTGCTATTGAGGTTATAATATCAATTTTCTTGCCATTGAGCCGTGATACTAACTCTTCAGATGGGAATATGTCCTGAACTACGGCAATGTCTCCAGAAATCTCCTGTGAAAGATCGGACGGGTCAACCCCGAATTTTTCACATTCTTTTGGATAATATTTAAAGAGTGTGCCGTCATTGCAGCCAATATCAAGCACCCGGGCTGCCGGCTTCTTGACTATCCCCATTGCATCCTCCGCAATACCCCGCAGGTGATTGCGCATGGTCTCGTTTGTTCCGGACCGATACCAATAGGCGGAATAAAGAACCTGCGGCGGAACAGTATGTTCCATCTGTAACAATCCACAAGCCTTTTCATCCCTCATCGGATCGCAACGAACCAAGGAAAGAAGAATTTTCCGGTTCGGTGGAATCTCTTTCCCGGGCTTGACAAATGAGCCCTGAAGATGCTGCTCTCCAAGATTTATAACCTTTGTAAGTGCGGATGATCCGCACACACGGCAAGTATTACGATGAATTAAATGCATAGACTTCCCCTCATGGTTATCATTAAGTTTTCAACTTTAAACAATACTGTCCACGAATTACAAAATTCTTTAACCACTAACTCTCACTAACAATAGACACTAACAATAATATTTACTGGGAGTTTTCACCACTAACCTCCACTAACTGGAGACACTAACAAGACATATGCAATGAATGAAGTTTTCGGGAGAAAATTTCATTCATTGCATGGTTTAGTTATTTTTAAGACTCTTGCTTGGTTAGTGCCCGTTAGTGAGAGATAGTGGTGAAGCCCTTAATGCATTTTAACCACTAACCTACACTAACAAAAGATACACTAACGAACATTTGCTGTGAGTTTGATTTGCCAAAGCGCAAATAAAATTCACAGCAAGGTTTGTATTTAAAAACCTGACACAGGGGAACAATTCTATTTTTAGGCACCAATAAGACATATGAGTTGAATGATATTTTTTATCCTGAAAATATCATTCGACTCATGGTTAGTATTTAAATTCCTGGAACCCTTACCCACTAACCGGAACTAGCCCAAAAATATAGTATTTTAACTTATAACGAAGCCCATGCGTCGAATTATATTTTTATCTTAAAAATAGAATTCAACGCATAACTTTATTGTTAGTGTCTCCCGTTAGTGAGAGTTAGTGGTGACGCTTTTTCTTTCATGTTCATATCATGAATCTTTCCCATTTAAGTTCATGTGTATCCCCGAAGTTCAGCAAATATCCGACTATTGTTTTTGTAAGCCGCATATAGTTGAGCAGTTGAGCTCGATGTTCGTCGGCCAGCTCTTTGACCGCCTTTAATTCCACCATGATCCCGTCATAAACATACAAGTCAGGAACATATATTTTGACAAGTTTCTTCTGTTTATAATAGACATGCAATCCTTTTTTCGACTCAAAAGGGATTCCACGAAGTTTCAATTCCTCTTCAAGACATTGCTGATAGATTTCCTCAAGCAGCCCACCTTTCATTTCATGATATACTTCAATCGCAGCACCGATTAGATTGTAACCTTCTTGCTTTAACATAAACATCCTTTCAAACAATTAAGAATTTTCAACCACTAACTCACACTAACAAGATACACTAACAAGTCATATGCAATGAATGAAGTTTTCGGGAGAAAATTTCATTCATTGCATGGTTTGGTTATTTTTAAGTCTCTCGCTTGGATAGTGCTCGTTAGTGTCAGTTAGTGGTGACGCTTTTTGCTTATTGTAAAATTAAGTTCACAGCAAGGCTTGTATTTTAACACCTGATACGCGGTGTACAATTCTATTTTTTAGGAACCTGTAGATTATATGAGTTGAATGATATTTTATTCCTATAAAATGACATTCAACTCATTGTTAGTGTCTCCCGTTAGTGAGAGTTAGCGGTGAAGCTCTTAATGCATTTTACCACTAACCTACACTAACAAGACACACTAGCAATAACATTTGCTGTGTGTTTGATTTGCCAAAGCGCAAATAAAATTCACAGCAAAGTTTGTACTTAAATTCCTGATACGCGGTGTACTATTCTATTTTTAGGAACCAGTAAGTAATATGAGTTGAATAATATTTTTTTCAAAAAAAATAACATTCAACGCATTGTTAGTGTCTCTTGTTAGTGAGAGTTAGTGGTGACGTCTTTTCTTAACTCCAGAACTTCTAATTCGGTGCAGTTAGGGGCAACTTTTATTATTTACTAAATCGCAAAATTGGCGGTCTATGCTGTCAATACACTTGTTCCGTTTAAGATTCAAAAGAGCCAGTTGTTTCACCACAGCGTTCTTCTGATCCGCAGGGACACTTTCAAAATCATAGACCTTTTCCTGTTCATGCCATAGAAGGCAGTTTACTTCAGCAAGCTTTGAAAACACCTCTCCTATTGATCCGGAAACATCTGCAACAGCATTTCCTTCTTCCTTGTAAACCTTGTTTGAAGAAAACACGAGTCGTTCCGCGGGAATCACACCCTTAACTGCATCAGAGACGAATTCATCAATCTCAGTCTTGAGCTGCCTTTCCTGGAGTTCGAGACTCTTCAATCGTTCTTTGTCTTCAGAATGATACTGCTTGAGTTTGACGATCGTCAGTTTGTCACATAATGAACCTAGTGTTTCTGCCATAATTATCCCTCATCTTTTATTATCCCATTTATCATATGTCTTCTATCGTTTAAGATGTGCACTGTGAAAATCATTCAGCTTGCCTAATTAATGATGCTGTCTAGCGTTTCGCCGATGAATTTTCCAAAATTATAGGTAGGGATACAAATTGATAAATGAGTATTAGTCATGGCTTTACAAACTCCAACATTATAGCTTTTTCCTGTGTTTATTTATCTTGGAGAAATAATTCGTTTATAAATTCCAATATGTTTATTTGCAATCTCCTGCCATTCATCCTTATCAATCTCTGCGTCTTTCTCGCGGCGACTTCCGGCATAATTACACAAGGCAGACTTCATTTCTTGCACATTATCAACTTTTGCATAATATATATTGCGTTTTTGATCATATCCGTTCCTGGTCTTCGACGTTGTTATTACGAATGTTTTATGAGTTACAGCTGCATAGACAGAACCCCTATTCCATTCACCTTGTCCAGTGCGAAACGGTAGAATTACAGCATCTGCAACGGTTAGAAGTTCTGATATTTTATCAGGGGGAAGAAAGCCGGTGATGGTCACTTTATCTATCCAAGGTTTGCTCGAAGCCTGCTCGATGATTCTATGGTTGTAAGCCTGAGCACTGTCAAATTCTCCAGCTATTACGATCTGATCTGAAGAAGGATCGGCGATTTCAAATAATAATTCGACGCCTTTATGTGGATATACAAAACCGAAAAAAACAACTAATCGCTTTTGATCTTTTAGGTACTTTTTTTTAAGTATGTTCTTCTGGCTTTCGGACATGTCAATTACTGGTATATTTGAAGCTATCGGTACAAGTTCGCATTTCTTTAACAATAAGACCCATCGAAGTTTTGGATGTAATAGTTCCTTATAGGACGGATATACGGTTACCAGCACATCGGGAACCATAGCTATTAAAAGTAGTCTTCGCCAATTGCTAAATCCTTCATGCCAAGTTTGCACAACCTTTTTCCCAGTCAGGAATAAGATTATTGGCAATATCCAAGGTAGTAAACCGTTACGATATCCTTGGGTCGGGAATTGAATATGCACTATATCAGGCGTCCAGCGAAAAATGACCTTTGCAGCCTTAAAAGTTTCAGCCAGACTCCATTTTTTTAACGTCCGGAAAACTTCAATTTTATCGTTGATATCTGTTGCCCCATCAATAGCACTTGTAAGGATTGCAACTTGAATTTGAGGATTAGCGGCAAGAGCTTTTGCCAATTTACAGGAGTAATCGCCAACTCCACACTTCATTGGCGGATACGAACCAGTTATCAGCAACACCTTCATATTAGGCTCCTTTCTCAAGCACCAACCATGCGAAAGTATATTGTTGCCCCCCCCAATTAGCCACCTTTTCTTTTGCAGAAGATTGTATTTCATCCACTGGAAACATTGAATATTTAGCTGCTTCACTCACAAAACATTCAACATCTTGCTTGGAAAAAATCATCCAATCCATCCCAAAAAACTTTACCCCGGTTGTATCAATCTTGTCCGGCCAGTAATCAAATGACGCTATGAAGTAGCCATTTGGCTTCAGGAGGCGTGACATTTCTTTCAGTAATGAGGCCCCATCAAAACCATGTTCGATTACCGATATTGAAGTAATTGCACTGAATGAAGCGTCAGCAAACTTCGTGTGCATGAAATCACTAATCTCATAGCTGATGAAATCATGAAAAGGCATTTTGTGAACATGGGGATTCAAGTCCGCGCCTGTTAAATTTGAATAGCCTAATTTGTGTAGCGCGACAATCGTCTCTGATGCATAACATCCAATATCGAGTATAGGGTCATTTCTTTTCACATGGTCCTCAAGAAAATTTACCGTGTTGAGGACATCCCAACTCTTTGTCAAATCACCTACCATCACTCTTCTGTCAAAACCTAAACGCCGAAAAATATTGTGCAGAGGTAAAGGAGATGTAACGACGGAGCACCCTTTATCTATCAGTTCTTGACGAGCGGCATTTATTTGTATTTTTTCCTGCAACACTTTCATGCTTATCTCCCTCACATCACCCTTTTTATGAATCTGCATTTATTTACAAGATATTTTGCGAAAGTTCTAATATTGCGTCTTTGTAGTTTTGGGATAAGTTTTTTTATAAAAACCCTTAAATAGGCAAGATAAGGATTTGGGATAAGTTTTTTTATAAATACCCTTAAATAAGCAAGATAGGGATTATTGATGTTATTTGCCAATTCAAACCATAATGCTACGTCATTTTTATTAAACTTATCCGTGGAAATAAGTATGTTATTGGTATCTGAAACGGAGAAAAAGTGATCGCTATCTATTTGTTTTGTCAGTAAATTGTTGCGTCTGCAGTTGTCATACAATTTTGTGCCGGGGTATGGATTAACTATGAAAGGCGCCACATCAGTTAATCCCATACCCAGGAGTTTTTTAAAAAATGTCAAGGTTTCCGCAAAGCTCTCCTTTGTCTCGCCGGGATAACCTACAAGCAGAAAACCTGTTGTACGTATATTTTCCTCGCTGCAATAACGCACTACTTCAGTAACCTTTTCCAAAGAAAGTTTTTTATTCATATAGCTTAATGTGTTTTTATTTCCACTTTCAATCGCAAGATTTAATCTGACACAACCGGATTTGCCCATTTTTCTTATAAGTTGTTTGTCAAGCGTATCTACTCTAACTCCGTTGTGAGCAGACCAGGTTATGTCTCTTTTTAATTTTATCAGTCCATCAAAAATTGATTCGGCTCGCTCCTTATTCAATGTAAGATTATCATCCTCAAACTCAATGTGATTTATGTTATAATTACTCACCATCATTTCAACTTCATCAATTACATTTGACGGCGATCTACCCCTCCATTTATAGCCGTAAACCGAATGCACCGAACAAAAGTTGCAGTCATAAGGGCATCCTCTGGAAGTTATTATGGAAAAAGCCCTCTTGTTTTCTTCCATGCGGGGTGACAGTGAAAAATATTTTTCCACCGGCAACATATCTCTTGCAGGGAAAGGAATCTCATCAAGATTGGGAAGAGATAACGAAACTCCATTGTTGCGGACTATCCCGTTTATTTTATAAACTAGACCGGGTATTGAGTCAGGTTCCTGACCTTTCATCAGGGCAAGGAGCGGCTTTTCTCCCTCTCCTCGAATGACATAATCAACACTTTCAATCAACGCTTCTTCGGGAAAGGTTGACGGAAAAACACCTACAATAACCACTTTGAGCTTATTGTCAAATTCTTTAATTGCCTTGGCTAATTGGCGGCTTATAGGGGCCAAATGACTAAAGGGGACTGTGATTCCTACATGCGTTACATCAGATTCAATTCTTGCGCAGATATCGGAGTATGACAAGTCAACCTGTATATATTCCCTATCATTTCTATTAATATTTTTGTGATTATTAAATCCGTCAGCCAGAGAATCTATTATAGACACCTCGATATTGTTAGACCTCAAGTAACTTGCCAGATAACCAATAGCTAGATTTTGTGAAATTATCTTGTCATTGACAGAATTGAAATACCAAGGCGGATTTATAAGAACTATTTTCATATCTGTGAAATCACCCTTTCCTCGAAAATTCGGTTGCTCTCATTAATAATATCTGCATATCATCGGTTATGGGAAAATATCAATTTCAGGTGATACTTAGCAATGCGAAATAATGCCGGAGGCAGAGCGCTAAATAATACCAGAGGCAGGGCAAAAGGGAAAAATTTTGCTGTAAAACGCAACTGACTTGCAAGACTGAATTTAAGGGTAGTTGTGCTGGTGGTGGCATCCCATCTGCTTGTGCTGATTCCCACCTTATGGTAGACAACTGCTTTATCGGCATAAGCCAGTGAAAAACGTCGCTTGCCTCTCATATACCAGTCAGGTTCTTCAAAATACAAGAAGTAGTCTTCATTCAGCAATCCGGCAAGACGGAGAAAATCAACCGACACAAGCATGGAGGCTCCGACCAGATAATCCATGCGAGACTCGATTTCTTCCCGTGACGACACTTCTGCAACAGGCTTACTATAACAGATATTAGCCGATTTAATCAACCAATTGCTTAGTGTTCCGCCGCCAGCGGCCCAAATAATCTCAGGCTTATTGTAAAACGGTATTAACGACCCGCACATTCCGGCATCGGGTTTTTCTTCCATGCGCTGCACCATTTGCGAGAGAGCATCGGGTTTAATTATTGTATCGTTGTTCAACAACCATACGTAGGCAAAATCACCTCGCGCCAGGGCATAGCGCAAACCAACATTATTGCCACCGGCAAAACCCAGATTAGCACCAGTCCGGATCAGGATCAAAGATGCACTGTCATCACTGCCACCCCCCTCCGCCTGGCTGCGGTCATATTCCACATAAGTTATAGGCTTAGTAACCGGAGGGAAAGTTAGGTATCGCAGAGGATTATCTGCTGGAACATTCACCTTAATCCTTCCGTCAGCCCACGCCTTTATGTATTCAAGAGATCCGTCCCGAGAATCATTGTCGCATACCACTACGCGAAACTCCGGATAGTCAAGCCGAAATACGCTCTCAAGACATTCAATG
Organism: uncultured Oscillospiraceae bacterium; assembly: GCA_964652975.1. Classification (GTDB taxonomy): domain Bacteria; phylum Bacillota; class Clostridia; order Saccharofermentanales; family UBA5734; genus CAZZCN01. The sequence continues at coordinate 10,614 of CAZZCN010000035.1, forward strand.
GTATCCTGCCAACCGTTCCAGTTGAGAATTATTATGTAGACTCTTTTCATGACGTCAAAGTATTCTTTTTCGTGGCAAACAAGAGCATAGCTTCTGAGCGTCCAGTCAGAACCGACACGCAGTTGATAATTCTTATCAGCAGGGCTTTTGGCCTCCAACTGGTTACTGAATAATTTTCGCGCGATTCAAAGCGTAACTCAGTAAACCCTGACTCTCTTGCCAATCGCTTAAGCGTGGCTGGAGAAAAATGCCAGACATGCTCTTCGGGCCTGAGGGATTGCCATTTACTGCCAAGCAGGAAGGCCATTATGCTGCCGATGTTCGGGACGCCGATAACCAGTAAACCATCGTTTTTCAATAATCGATGGACTTCTGTCAGAAGTTTACGCGGGTTGTCCACATGCTCCAAGACATGATTTATGACGATAACATCAAAGGCCTCTGTTTCCAATCGCGTATTCTCCAAGGTGCCAGTTATTACATCCAACCCCTTTTCTTCCCTGGCGAATGCCGATGCCCACTCTGAAACCTCCACCCCTTGAACTGTAAATCCTCGTTTCGCCGCCACATACAGTAACGTGCCAACCCCAGCTCCCACATCGAGTAATTTGCCACTGCTCTTAAAACAGACAATCTTATCAATAAGTGACTCAAATATCGCGCAGAACTCGTTCCAGCGGCTAACATATTGATTTTTCCTGGTAAAATAATCCTCTTCGGCATAAGATTGCGATTTCCCGAAGCTGTCCGTATATATCAAGCCACATTCCTTGCATTTGACCAACCGTTGACACTCTGTTGTTAAAAACATAACGTTTTTTGTGCTACCGCACAACCCGCAGTTCATCTTTGCCATCCTCCCAGGATGTCTTGTTTGATCCGTTCATAAATTGAACTTACAGGCTCATTTTGAAACTGGTATTTCTCCCAAACCTTGATATACGAAAGTGCCCGGTAAAAGGCCATCATCAGACAAAGTGAAAAACCACGTACCCCATCCTTATAGCCTTTCCATTTGAAAAATCGGCAGTAGAATTCACTCAGAGACACCTTGAAAAGAAGCCAACAGGAAAATTTAACCCCTCTATCAAATAGGTGCTGCGCCTCAACACTTGTGTATTTGTTTAGTTTTTCGACAAAATGTGCGCTATCGATATAATTGAAATGAACAATACAGTTTTCGTCCTTAGGTTCAAGCTGTACTACGCGGGCATCGGCGGCCTTGTGCATATAACCATGAATGGTTTCTGTAAAGGTGATTTTTCCGCGTCTGAAAAAACGGGGCAACGGCGAATACCCCCAACCGCTGTAATTGACACAGGCACCCATGATATAGTGTCTAAACGGAATTTCCACAATATCCACCTCATTCTTCTCCGCAATTGCCTTGAGTGCCATGCCCAGTGTTTTTGGTGCCATCTCATCCGCATCAATAAGCAGTATCCAATCTCCGGTCGACTTTTCAGCCGCAAATTTCTTAGCGATATCAAATGCCGCAACTAATGGATGTCTGAAAATCTTGTCGGTATATTCCCGCGCAATTTCGATGGTTCTGTCCGTGCTCTCCATATCCACGACGATAATTTCATCGCACCATTTAACAGTTTCCAGACAGTAACGGAGATTACGTTCTTCGTTACGTGTATTTATAATTGCTGATATTCGCATCATATATTTTTCACTTTTTAATTTTTGCTAACAATTGCTTTCTCCAGCGGAGCATAAAACCGAACCCATACAAAATCATTAATTTTCTGACACGTTCCCGAAGTAATTGTTTAAAGCCGAAATTAATTTTATTCTGTATTTTAACGGCTTTTTCAGCTAACCTTATGAATACATCCGGGTCGATCTGCGTCATTAAACATTTTCCTTTCAGGAGTTCTTTAATGTTCGTGTCAGGACCGACGCCAAATAAGACATAATAGTCATCCGACCATTCATTACCCTTTATTTTACCTATGGCTTTGCCATCCTCCCAAAGCTCAGTGCCAGGGAACGGAGTCGCAATTGTTATCTGGACAGAGTTTAGCCGCAGCTTCAATATGAAATCAAAAGTTTCTTTTATATCTTCGATACTTTCATATGGAGAACCGATTACAACTGAACCGACGTTTTGAAATCCATATTTTCTGCTTATTTCTATTGCCTTTACGATTTGTTCCAATTTTATCTTCCTGTTCTTCAAATAATCCAGTGTTTTTTGGCAACCTGATTCTATACCGAAAGAAATCCTATATACCCCCAGTTCTTTAAGCAAAGACGCCATCGCATCATTAAAGTTGTCTACTCGAGAGAGGCATTCGAATTTTAAGTTATCAAGTGATGGTTCTTTCTTTTTTAACTCAACGATTTTAGCCACTCGCTTTTTATCTATGGAAAAAAAGTCATCATAAATTAATATTTCCTTAACATGATATCGCGATACCAATTCTTTTATTTCTTTAACAACATATTCAGCTGAATGCAGTCTGGTACGATCCCAAAATATTGAAGACGCACAAAAACGACATTTGTAAGGGCACCCTCTTGAAGTCAGGATAACACCTCTATGGGTTTCACTCCAGGAAATCCTGAACAAGCTCAGGTCGGGGGGCGGCACGGTATCCAATGGTTCAATATATTGTCGTTTTGGATTAATGATCAGTGTCTTATCACTTAAATAGACTATTCCTCGTATAATTCCCAAATTATTAAATTTATTATCATGGAAATTTTCAAGCAACTCCTTAAGCGTTTCCTCTCCTTCCCCGAGTACGCCGACATCCGCAGATTCCGGCAATTCTCTGGGTGCAATAGTAATATGTACCCCACCCCATATAATCGGTACTTTAAATTGCTCGCGTAAATCCTGTGCCAGAGCAGAAAATCGGAGAAAATATCTCGAGGTACAGCTCAATCCGATAATATCCGGCTTGATTGTCCGAATATCATCAAAGATATCATCGGTCATGAGGCTGAGACTAATTTGGATACCGGGAATTTTAAGCTTGAGATACGCGGAGAGGTAACCTATCCCGAGGGAAGGAGAGAAATTTAAATTACTCTCGTCCATATCCACAATAAAATGTATTTTAAAATTATTTTTCACAAAAAAATTATAATGTTTTTCTTTAATCATAATGATAATTATCATAAATAATATCATTATATGTTTTAACAACTTTTTCTTTAACAACTACATATTCTAGTTTTTCTCTTATTATAGAATAATTGATTTCTGCAGCTAAATTGACCATTTTATCATCACTAACAGCTTTTTTAATTGCATTTGCAATTCCATCTATGTCTTCTGCATCAATAATAAGGCCGTTACATCCATCTTTTATAAATTCATTTGCACAACCAGCAATAGATTCGATTGGAAAACATCCCATAACCATAGATTCTAGCATTGAATTTGGAACTCCGTCAGATATACTTGCACTTATAGAAATTCTTGACTGTCCATAAAGCCTCATCATTTCCAAATGTGAGATATTTGATATTATATTTATTTTTAAATCTTTATCCTTTGATAACATTTTTGCTCTATAGCTTACATCATCCGAAGCTAAATTTAATATAATCTCATAATTTTTAAGATATTCCGAGCATTTTTCTATTGCTTTCAATGTAAATAACGCTCGTCCTGCAAAGCCTTGATATCCTTTTACCATGATTTTTCTTCTATCAGATACTAAATTATGGCTCCACATTTTTTTTAAGTCATCAGTTTTGTAGCCCCCGTTCCCGGGCAAAATGGGTAAGAATTTCCCCTTATAATCAAATTCAAGTGCAAGTTTTATGTCTCTTTGCGATTTTGGCCAATAATAATTAACTTTTTCTAGAGTAGATTTTATTCTACATATATGTTCTTCTAATTTTCTATAATAATAAATATCGCTTCCCCATGGTGTATATATTATTTTTGGCATTCTTTTAATATCTATTTTATCAAGAACACTAGCCACAAGATAACCAGCCTGCTGCATTTCAAGTATATGTATTATCTCAGGTTTTATTTTTTTAATTGCTCTTTTGAGAAGAATAGATCGAAATTCAAAATCATTTTTAGCTTTAAAATATTTTTTAAATAAAAATGTTAATATTCTGTTCAATAAAATATGACCCTCACTAAACGGACAGCAAATTGCTCTATAAAATTTCAAATCTTTTTTATATTTCTTTGGTTTAACAAAAAGACCATGCATCGTAACACCTTCTAACTCAGGATTAATGCTATATCCATTTTCAGTCGATGGGAATACATGTATTTCAAATCCAGAATCATTTAATTGTTTTATCCACCTTGCAGTATGTATGCTATGTGCTAATGCAACAAATAATATTTTTGGCTTCATTTATTTTAAAAATGCTTTCATTAATTCTTCATATGAATGTTTAATTGAGAATTTATCTTCTCTTGCGGTTTTTAAACCATTGGCTGAGATTCTTTTTCTTAAATCTTCATCAATAATCAATCTTTCTAACTTATCATGCCATTCATATTCATCTTTTGCCAAGAAACCATTTTCTCCATCAATAATTAATTCATTTATGTCTCCTACCGGAGAACAGACAAGCGCCGCCCCAGCACCCATATATACTAGCGCCTTCAAATATCCGTGTGTCTTTGCCAGTTCATTTGAAAATTGAGGAAATATTCCGATATCCATTTTCAACCCCTCCTCAATCATTTTTTCAGGGCTGTAATATCCGGGATACAACGAATAAGATACATTTTCAAACATTGGAATAAGTTTTTTATCTGCTCCCAGCAATGTTAAACGGATATTGTCATATTTTGAAAATATTCTTTCAAGGGGTTCCCATATTTTAAAGAGATTGAATGAAGTAGAAGGTGATCCAATCCAACCAATATTTATTGAACCACCATTTCTGTATTTGTCCTGTCTCACTTTATCAAAATGTTCAACCTGTGAACAAGTTGGCCAACTATGGATATTCTTGTTGAATTTAAGAGCGCAATCCTTTGCTGAATTACAGTCATAAGTAACCACATCAACAATCTTGAGAATACTCTCAATTTCAGCCTTTGATGGGCTCTGATAAGATTTTGTGTCAACAAAATCTGCTAGATCATATATTAATTTTGCAGATGAATACTCCTTAATTAATTTCACTAAACGAAGAGATGGAACCTTTATAAACAAAACAATATCATATTTTTTTGACAGTAAAGCTATCCTGTGTTCATTTATCAATATAATTTCTTTATGGAACTTATTTGAAAATCTTCTTTTTACTCTGGAATATATGCCAACATTTGTATTTCCTGCTGCGTGTAAAAATACCGACTTGATATTTATTCCATTTTTTTTAAATAATTCTTCTAATAATTTTCCTCTCACATAGGATTGAGGTGCTCCCGCTTGTTCATAAACTATTAATATATTTTTGGGATACACTTAATTCCTTCCTTTATTTGTAAAATTACTTACAGATTGTTCTACATTTAGAAAAATAATATTTAGGATAATCATCTGATTAATGACTTAAATAGTTTAACTGTTTCAATTATTGATTCATTAACACTTCCTTTATAAGCGAATCCCCTGTCAATTAATTTTTTATTAAGAACTTCATATGAAAGCTGATTCATTATTTGTGAATCTACATATTCAATATTTATTTCATCGATCTGTGTTTTTATCTCAGTAATGATGGCTTCCACTGTAACATTTTCCGTGAGAACATTATAAATCTGCTTATCAAAATAATTTTTTTTAATGACAAATTCAATTGCGCTCATGCAATCATCCAATGAAAGATATGGTCTTTTTTGATTAAATGCAGTTTTCCATACAGTCAATGGCTGTCCTGTAACAGCCTGCCAGCAGAACTTGTTTACTGCAGTGTGAAATCTCATACCCGGAGAAGTGCCACAAATTGTCCCAAAACGAAATACGATGGATTTTAAATCTTTTAGCGATCGTATATATTTTTCTTCATTAAGTTTTGTTTCCGCATAAGGACTTTGAGGCTTTAAATCTTCCTCGCTGCAATTTTCGTCAACAAAATCGTTCTGTGTTCCATAGACACTGGTAGAAGACGGAAAAATCAATGATGCGCCAAACTTAAGGCATGCATTTGCAACCCTCACGGTTGCATTTAAATTGTTACTTTCCACCTTATCTTTTATTGAAAAACTGCTTGCAGCATCAGTGATTGCCGCAAGATGTATGACTATATTTGCACCTAGAATGATCCTGTCAAGATCGCAGTTAAGAACATCTCCTTCAATAAATTTGTATCTGGCGTTTGGAAGATTAAAAAGTGAACAATATCTCTGTACAGACATATTATCTATCATTACAATCTCGCAGCCAGGGAAATATTTCGGAAGCTCTCTTATAAGCCGTGACCCTATATGCCCTAAAGCTCCTGTAACAACAATTTTCATATTATCACTCCAGATAATGTTTCATACATGTTGCAAAATAATCACGGGTACGAACTAAACCATCATCAATAGAAACACTCGGTTGCCAGCTAAGGACAGCACTGATTTTGGCATTGCTAATAACAGCATCACCAATCTCAATAACTTCACGATCCTTTGGCCACGGTACATAGCATAATTTCCCTCCAATATTCTGGACAATGGCTTCTGCTATTTGGGAGACTGTCAGTTGCTGACTTCCAACGGCAAAGAATATATGACCATTGCTATTCTCTTTCGATGCTGCAAGCAGAAGTGCATCAACCACATCATTTACGTAATTAACATTCCGCAATTGCCGTCCGCGCCCAAAAACATGAATGTCCCGTCCCTGAAGGGCAAGACCTATAAAGAAGTTCATGAAACCGAAATCTGGGCTTCGGATATTGGAACGCGGTCCATAGGTATTAGCCAGACGAATCACAGTAGTTCGCATGCCATACGCAGCTCCATATGCCATGACATATTTCTCCGAAGCTGATTTGTTCGCAGAATATATGTCCAGAGGAAATTCACTATGCCATTCATCAATCGGACTCGTATGCATGCGTCCAATTTGAGTACTCGTCCCGACATGAACCAGCTTGGCCTCCCTGTTAAAGCGCCGGATCGCCTCAAGCACATAGATAGTACCCTTGCAGTTGACATCAATATCGACCAGGGGTTCGCGCATCGAATTCGGGTGGGAAGTGTATGCTGCGCAGTGAAATACAATGTCCTTTTTACGGATGCATGAACAGAGCCCTTCAAAATTCCGGATGTCGTTTAGTACAACCTCAACGCTGTCCTCAATTCCATGGAGATTCCGCATGTTTCCGCCTGATTTCGGATCAAGGCAGTCGTAGATCGTTACTGATGCGCCCTGCGCTACGCATTGGTGTACGAGATTGCTTCCAACAAATCCAAGTCCGCCAGTGACGAGGACATGCTTCCCGGCCAATGCATCTTTGAATTGCACTTTTTTATCATCCGGCTTTTCCTTGTCAATCATCTGGAAGAGTCTTTCTGTTTAAATATTCCGCTATCCATAATTTCATCAGGACATGAATTCAACTGTCCGGCGGATTCCATCTTCAAATGAAACCAACGGGCTCCATCCGGTAGCCTCTGAAAAACGCCTTGTTTCCGCGACAAAGTTCCTCTTTTCAATTGCCATAATGTCATTCGGCTCTGGAACATGGGTTACTGCAACTCGTCGGCCGGTTTTTTTCGCAACCAGATCCGCAACCAAGTTAAACGCCTGAGCCAGCCGAATGCCACTCCCGCTGCCTATGAGAAAGTTCCGCGAATTCGTGTTTTCAATTCGCAGGGCGGCTAGGAGAAAAGCCCTCGCCACATCATCTATGAAAACATAGTCCCGAACATAATTCCCGTCTCCATACACCGTCAAATATTCCCCGGCTAAGGCCTTTTTAATCATCCTATTTAGAATTCCCCGGTCAGGACGTGTGCTTTCCGCACCTGGTCCATATACATTGGCCAGTCGGAGAGTTGCGCCATAAACAAAGCCCTGGGATGCAAATAGCCGAAGATACTTTTCAGCCGTTAATTTGTTCAAATCATAAACAGTTGCCGGCTCATCGGCAACATCCTCATTAATAGGACATGCTGACGGGACTCCAACTTCAGTTGCGGTGCCTGCAAACAAGATGACCGGACGGATATGCAATGCGCGGCAAGACTGCAATAAATATACCATCGGGAGTACATTGCTGTTGAGGTCGACTACAGGATCACTTTCCGCAACCGATAAACTTGTTTGAGCGGCTAAATGGAAAACATAATCCACCCCGATCAGCAAACCAGGCCATCCCTTGCGGTTAGTGACATCAAAATCTACTGTCTCTATTTTTGCTGACCCATTGATATGTTTCAGCTTATCATTGCGACCTGTGCAAATCATGGTGCAATCGTATTGTACAAGTTGCCTTATAATTCCCGAAGCGATATATCCGGAACTTCCTGTTATTAAAATTCTCTTTTTATTGAAATTACTAAAAAGTTCTGTGGATCTATTTTTAATTGCAGCATTCATGCCGTTGTTCATTTATTTACTGGCTTATGCAGTTTAACAACATATAGAGTAAAGAGCATATGGAAGACTATCCATATACGCTCAAAGAACTTGAGAGCCGCTTCTCCGATAAAACCGGTTGCGGAGAATATCTCTACCGGCTCAGGCAGCCGGAAGGACTTCTTGTTAATTTTGAACTTCTAATTTCTCTTAGCATAATGAGAAATAAAACTATTTGTGCAACCGAAATAACCACTGTCAACCATGGCATATGATAATCAACAAGTATCTTTCGCAGCGGATTAAAATCACGGCCAAGTCCGTAGAAAATTATTTCTTGTAAAAATAGCAAAGTACATAATATTGAATAACCTAACAGAAAGCGATATGACTGGAATGCAATCAAGGTCATGATAGGTATCATAACAATAGCATGGTGCCCTTGTAGGCCAGTGCGCAAAAGATACCATAAAAAGATTTGCATGGTACAGCCTATAATAATTGCCTTCCGGTCATCTGTTTTCTGACTTGATATCCAATATAAATTATAAATAGTAAAAATGCCCCATAATAATAAAGAGACTTGTGTTGCTGAAATCCCGGTATGCGAACTAAAATAAGCAGTTGTCACATCATTATAAACATATTCGTTGCAACTAATAGCTTGCCATAATGTAACTTTTTCTCTAATATAGTACGCATAAACATTAATAGAATACTGTACGGGCCACCAGAGATTGCATGCCTGTAAAGATAATTTAAGAGTATGTTGTCCAAGCGAAAATATAATATTGTAAAACATGCTCATTATATGTCCGGTAGCAATAAATGGCAAACAGATACAAATTGAAACGAATCCAGCTGCCATAATTGCTCTACAGTTTTTACCGAACGAATGCTCCCGCATTAGAACCCAGAGCAAAGCAGGAGCAACAAAAATTCCCCATGGTTTTACAAGCATCGATAATGATATTATTATATAGCTGACAAAGGGCTTTTTATAAAATGCAGCAATTACAGCAATCATGACTAGAAATGAACAGAAAGAATCTTGATAACCTTGATATGGCGTATTGAGAATAATCAGAGGATTAAGCCAGAATATCAAGAAGGCATACCTTCCAGTAAGTGCATCATATTCACGAGAAACAAACAATAAGATAATAAGAGCTGTTAAAAAGGAAAATAATATCGGTTGTAAATTAGTAAAAAAGTTACATAGACGTCCGTTCTCTGTTTGAGAAAGGAGAATATGATATACCCAAGCGCCGGGATATATTGAGTATAGAAACAAAGGAGGCTGGCATAGAGGATAACCGGTAACCGAATAGCTGTATACTTTAGGGAATGGTATAATTCTTTGAGTGCGGTGTAGAATTTCCGACAAACTGTATCCTTTTTCCCACATTTTAATGATATTTTGATCGCTTTCTCCATAAATATCAGAAATACTATGATTTACAGCGTAATCAGCCCATCCTTTCCAATATTCTGTATCTTGTGTACCATATAAAAAAGCACCTGGCAGACGAATCAATAGGCCAATTATGATTAAATAAACTAAGCAACGTTTATTTATCAAATACGATTTGAAGGAGCCGGTTAGATTAAAATTAATGATATGTCTCATATTCTGGGTAGATACCTATTAAAGTAGCACATCTAAAAGCTATTTTTTGTGAAGGATAGTTTTGAAACGATAACTGATAATTATCATTATCATTCTTAGTCCTGTACTAATAGCTCCAGAAAGATTACCTGTTATCTTAGATTGACCGACCCGCCCACGATAGTTCACGGGAATTTCAATTACTCGTAAATCATTTATTAGAGCAAGAATCATCATTTCTGGTAAAAAATGAGATCTATTTACTGTCATTTTTGTTATAATATTCTTTAAAGATTCACGTCGAATAAGACGAAGTGTGCAACCACAATCCGAAAGAGATGGTCCGACAAATAAAACTTCTAGCATCTTTGCAACAATAATATTTCCGAAACGTAAAAACCAACCCATATTTGCTTCCGCCCAAATCAATTCCTTAGTGGTACGTGTCCCACACACCATGTCAAAGTCATCCGAATACGCCAAAAGTTTGATAATATCACGACCGACAAAAGTCCCATCTGGCTCCGCCAATATAATATAATCACTCGTTGCTTCACTTAAACCTCTCCGCAAAGCGGCACCGTACCCCGGCGTGGTTTCTGTAACTACTCTGGCACCAGCTGATGATGCTCGTTCTGCTGTGCGATCTTTTGAATTGTTATTGATAACGATAACTTCTCGGACGATGCCGGTATCGAGAAAATCAAGAACCGCTGTCGCGATGTTATCCTCCTCATTGTAAGCTGGAAACACGATACTTATGGTCTTGCCATTCCACATTTTGATTCTCCTTCTTTTGTGCAACTATTAACATTTGACCTGCCCATGGCTTGAGAGGCGATCTCAAGTATAACCATACCAGAGGTGCAATTGCCGGTAAACAAGACTTCATAGAAAATGGTATGAACCGTGGCAGCGAACGCTCTATTATAAAACTATGAGTTGTCAGTAAATCTACCATAGAACGGTCTGTATAGACCATCAAATGAGTATAATCATCAAAGTATTCTTTAAAACAATATCTGAAGTTTGGTTGTAAAATAATAAGCTTCCCATTATTTTTTAATACTAAAAAAATCTGTTCGAGTGTTTCATGAAGTGATGATAGAGATAAATGTTCAAATAAATTACTTGCAAAAACCACATCCACAGTACAGGGCTGAAGGAACGATAAGTCAGTGCATGAACCTATACGAAATTCAACGTTTTGACCAACAGTACTAGACATTGTTGAGGATATATCTAAAGCAATCCTATGACTTGCCTTGATGTTATTAATAAAGTCGCAATAACCTGCTCCTAAATCTAGAACAGTACCACCAACTGCTATATATTGTTGCAACCAACGACATATCTCGCGCCAGACTATGCCACGCTTTGGCTCATAACTATAACGGGTTTGGTAATATTTTTCCCAATTGGTCATTTTGAAACAATATCACTCCAAAAGGACGGCAGTTTATAATTGATCTCCGTGCTTCCAAAGGATTTACTTTGCCTAGCTCCTACATTCTTTACCCATTGCGCCATCCGAGATAAGCCAGATTCTAGTGAATAAACAGAATTATAATTAAATATTTTTGCCAACTTTTCATGGCTAGCGTATGCATGCTTTACCTCATTTCGAGCTGGTAGATATATTGGTTTAAATTCAACACCCATTGCTGTACATACTGAATGTGCAAGAAAGTCGATAGTATAGTGGTTATCAGCTCCTATATTAAAAACTTCGTTATAAGCTAATGGATTATTTATGCTTTGTGCAATTATAGGGGCAACATCGTTGATATAACTAAAAGCGCGTGACTGTTTCCCATCACCAAAGATCGGAAGTGGCTTATCTTGTAAAATATTATTCATAAATATACCAACTACATTTCTATAACGATCAGCAATATTTTGTCTTTCTCCATACACATTATGAGGACGAAATATTATGTGATTTAGACCGAACATATCATATGCAGCTTTGAGATCAAGCTCTATGGAATACTTAGCTATTCCATAAGGGTCTTCCGGTCTTGGAACTAAGTCTTCAGACATAGGGAGTTGATTGGAGCCATATACTGCAATTGAAGATGTAAATACGAAACACTTAACATTATGGTTGACAGATGCGTTGATGAGATTAATACTACCGATTAAATTATTCTGATAGTTAAAATGGCGAATAAAATGACTAAGTCCTTCGGCCGCATAGGCGGCAAGGTGAAATACGTAGTCAAAGCGATGTTCTGTAAAAAGTGCAGACAATAATTTCACATCACACACACTACCATGTACAAAAGATGCTATTGATGAAAGATTGTCTCTAAAACCTCCGGACAAGTCATCAAGAGCCACCACATCGTAATTGTTATTCAACAACTCTTCAACCACGTGCGATCCAATAAATCCAGCCGCTCCAGTTACCAGTGCTTTTGCTTTTCTTTTCATATTATAATCAATACTGTCTTAAATAGTTTTTAATCCTTAGAATTTCCACAATCTCCCCGACTCAGAGAGAGATAATTTTGAAAACAAGCCCACTAGTACAGGTCTTATACCTTAAAAAAAAGAGGATGTTATACAAATAAAGTACTGGCAAACTTTTTTTGAACATTACATGAAACTAGTCACATTTCAAGAATTAATTCTGTAATAGTTTTTTGTATGATTTTCAAAAATTTATGTTCCTGTCTTGCGATCCATGCCCGTCTTTAACAAACTCATTAATATTTCCCCTGCCTTCTTGAATACCTGTTTAAATTTTCGATACTTTCTTGTTTTTTGTTAACATCAATCACATTTTATCCGTTGCCCATTTTTCGGTGTCCACTGTACCCACGGTTATACAGACGCCCCATAATATAGTCGGATGTTTTCGTGTTTTCCTTATAATATAGCGATAATATTTCTCAAATCTATGCGAGGTTATTATTCCCGCCACGGTTTTCACTCGCCAGCATCAAATGAAGCTTGCCATTCACATCAACTTTGAAGTCGGAGCTAAACTTGAATACATATCAGAAGAGAGGAATGGAGCCGATTCAGAAGTTTGATTATTGATAATTTACCTTAAAGCAATATCTTTGTCAAATAATGAAAATCAAAATACTCATATATGCAATTTTCAAGAGCTTCCGGATTTCTGTCCGTCACTTGCGGTGTTGCTTTCAGCAACCTGCCGCGCCCCCATCTGCCAAACCGGTATGGGAGGGAGTTTACACCAACTTCCGTGATATACCTGTTATTGGAAAGGGATTTGATGATGATGAATGGCTACGCCAATATAGAGGAACGATCGCTCTCCTTCAACATGAATATTCAAAAGCGGAAGATCGTTCTCCCAGCAACTACGGGGAGCATCATCTGCTCTGTTTGCTTGCATCCACGGTAATCCAAAGCCAAGACAAATTAAATATTTTGGACTTTGGCGGTGGTTTGGCGCCAGGATACATCCACCTGAAAAACACGATTGCCTGTCCGGATAAAATCTCATATTGCGTTGTGGATATACCAAAAATGTGTTTGGTTGGAGCCGAGATGTTCCGAGGCGACAGTCAGATTAAATTCACTACTAATCTTACTTCCGATTTCAAACAGATAGACATCATTTACATCAACAGCGCGCTTCAATATATCGAAGACTATGACGCCAAGCTGAAACAATTGTGCACGCTGAAACCATTCTATATCCTATTTGTGCGTCTAAATGGCGGTGATATTGAGACATTCGCAACCGTTCAAACCAACATTCCTGGTTCCCTCCTTGCCTACTGGTTCCTTGACGTTAGACAACTCATCATCCTAATGAACAAAAACGGTTACAAATTGCTTTGGCGGGGTTTTGCTCAATGGGCAGCAAATATGTCGAATTTTCCTGAATCATGCCGTTTAGACGGAACTGCAAACCTTTTATTTGTCCGACAAGACTCGCGATGATAAATTACAATTCAGCTGTATCCTATCCTTGTCTCCCTTGTGGACAAATATCTACTTTGTGCACCTTACAGATACCCTTGTTGTATATCCACAAAAAGCAATAAGGTATCCAATAAATGAAAACAGCGTTGAACCTGCCATCCATATAATCAAACGGTCTTGAAAGCCATTTTTTCGCCAACTTGCTGATCTGATAAAATCAACTGGGGCATTTTGGTAATAAAAATGAATTTCTTTAAAATTGGCTTCCAGCATTTTCATCAAATCACGTCGTTTAAAAAAAATCAAATGCCTGGGAAAATCGAATCCAGCCCAGTAACTTTTGAAGAATTTATAGTCAATAGAGCCTCTGACTACGGTTGAGAAAAGAAACTCCCCTCCAGGTTTGAGTTTTCCAGCCATTTTCCGAGTTACCTCAAATGGATTTTCGAGGTGTTCTAAAACCATACTCATGACAACTGTATCTAGAGATGAATCATCCACCTTGTCTATCGCATCCTCAATTCTGCCGCTGGTAATTTTAAAACCTTTTTCTCTGGCAATCTCTGCAGCGGACTCTACAAGCTCTATCCCGGAAATATTCTGCCAGCCAAGCTCGCGAAGCTGTAAAAGCCGGTCTCCTGTGGCGCAACCTATCTCCAGCAACCTTCCGTCTTTGACAAAATGTGGTATAAGGTCGATTCCGGCACTCCAACCGCTCAAGAGATAATGAGGGATGGTAAATCTTCCTTTATTCCCAGGATAGCCCAAAACAATTTCAATATATTTTTCCCTGTTGAAAATAATAATCTTCTCTTTCAAAGACCCTATTCTCCACAATAAAGAATTGATAACTTTTCCGACAAAGCTTTTTCTAGTAACCTTGTTAATTTTGTTCTGAGAAGAGTCTACACCCACCGGTTTTGCGTGAGGGGAATATATGCTCGGATAAACACATTTTATAAAGTCAGATTTCGGTTTGGGATTAAGATAATAGAGTTTGCAGGATTCACATTCAACGGCGCTAAATCTTCCTTCGACACCATAAAGATAATCCCTCCCAATGGCAACAGTTTTATATTTGCAGGATCTACATCTTGGGCACACAGTCTTTTCAAAACCTTGAAGCAAGTTGTCTTTCATAATATGCTTTCAAAAAAGTTAGAATATATTGCGATTACCCGATATTCGTCTTTAAATCAATTCCTGGGCTATAAAAATACGGCTGTCGGTGTTAATCTTCTTGATACTTTATAAAAAACACCAATCATGATACAGCCTCCACGACAAGTAATGCTTCAGTTTCCGTAAGTTCGGGATAAATAGGAAGCGATAGTATTTCTTTGGCAGCACGTTCAGTTTCTAACATGCTTCCCGAGGCTTTAATCCTACCTGCATAGGCTGGCTGTTGATGAACAGGCACCGGATAATGCACCATTGCGACAATCCCCTGTTTCTTCAGCCGTTCCATTAGCGTGTCGCGATTATCGGTTCGAATAACATAAAGGTGAAATGCGTGAGAGAGTCTGCTTGATTTATCGCGTCTCAACGGACGGACAATACCTGATGGCAAATGTTTGTCGTAATAGTCAGCTATCATGTTGCGCTTGCGATTATCGTCATTGAGATATTTCAATTTCACCCTAAGGATAGCCGCTTGGATTTCATCCAGGCGCGAATTGGTTCCAGCAATATCGCTTATGTATCTCTCTTTCCATCCGTATTCTCTCAGTATTTTTATGCGTTCTGCCAGATCTTCCCGGTTGGTGACGACCATTCCCCCATCGCCGACAGCTCCAAGGTTCTTTGTGGGATAGAAGCTGAAACAGGCCATATCTCCCAGCGAACCAACCCTCTGACCCTCCCACATTGCCCCATGAGCCTGGGCGCAATCTTCAATTACAAGGAGATTGTGCTTTTTTGCCCATGGGAGAATTCGCCCCAAATCGGCGGACTGCCCATAGATATGAACAGGAATCACGGCCCTGGTACGTTTGGTCAAAGCCCCTTCGAGCCGGTCCGGATCAATACAGAAACAGTTTGGTTCAATATCAACCAGTACGGGAGTGGCTCCCGCCAATTCAATGGCGGCTACGGTAGCGACAGCAGTGTGAGATACGGTAATAACCTCGTCTCCCGGTCCGATGCCGCAAGCGCGCAATGCCAGTATGACCGCATCCGTGCCTGAGGCGCACCCGATGCCATGCTTGACACCGATCCAGGATGCAAATTCCGATTCAAACGCCTTTACCTCATTGCCGAGTATATAGCGATCTCCGTGCAGTACACGGTGAATCGCCTCATCTATTTCTTTCTCGTGTGCAAGGTACTGGGCCTTGGGATTTCCGCATAAAATCATGGTCATATTCCGAAAATATAAGTTTCATAGTATTTCAACATGAGGCACATACACAATCCATTTACCCCCGCCCGCCTTGAACTGCTGCTCCTTGACCATTATCTCTTCTCCGTGGTTCCATCCGAAGAGCAGGGCATACTCAGGATAACGGGACTTGAACTCCCCGTATGGTCGAACCGGAATATGCATTCCCGGGCTGAACTTCCCCTGCTTGATAGGTGTCGTGTCGCTGATGAACTCAACAAGGTCGGGAGTAATGCCGCAATAATTTGTCACCGTTGTGCTCTTTGATGTCGCGGCATACCCCACCACCCTCTTCCCGAGGGCTCGAATGTCACGCAAGAGTTTCATCAATTCATCGCGGGACTTCTCAACATTCCGCCGGAACTTATTATATGTCTCGGCCCGGGTTAATCCAATGGATTCCTCTTTTCGGAGCTGTGCGGCCACAGAATCGGAAGGGCGTTTTGCTCCCGCATGGGCGATTGTATATCTCATCGAGCCGCCATGCACATTCTGATGTTGGACATCAACAACTTCCAGACCGTGCCTGCCGAATAGATTACTCACGGAATTGACAGAGAAATAAAAGGCGTGCTCGTCATAGATCTGGTCATAAGACGTTTTTTCAATGATGTCACCCAGATAGGGATCCTCGAAAACAAGCACACCGGAAGGTTTAAGCAGGATTTTGATTCCGGCTGCCACGGAATGCAGATAGGGAATATGGCACATCACATTTGCCCCGATAAAAGCATCTGTCTGTCCGTGTTCGGCCACGATTTTCTGTGCCAAGGATTCATCAAAGAATTCACTTACCGTCCGGATCCCCTTGGCGCGTGCCACTTGGGCGACATTCGATGATGGTTCAATCCCAAGGTGCCGGATTCCAGCCATTGCAAAATGCTGGAGCATTATACCGTCGTTACTGCCAATCTCAACCACAAACGGATCTTTAGCATTCAGATGTGTTCCTCTGACAGAACCAGCGAAATCCCTGAAGTGCTCTCCCATTCGCATGGATGTAGACGAAAAGAAAGCGTAGTTTTCATGAAACATCTTTTCCTGGTCGACAATCTCCATGAGATGCACCATACTGCAAGCCTGGCAAAAGCCTACTTCAAGGTTGAAGAAGTATTCTTCACTGAACGCGTCTGGCGAAAGGAAACCGTTCGCTATCGGCATCCTCCCGAAATCAATAAAGGATTCAATGCTACTTCCGCAGATAAGACAGTTCTTCATTTATCACCTCTTTAATCATTTAAATGATCACTAATTATTTCATTACTCCAAGGAATCAATGGTGCCAATTTCCCGGGAGACCGATATCCTGGATAGGCTTGGTTTACCAAGCCATCCGCATGAACAGAAACTCTCGCCTGCACAGGTATGGGAATAAGGCTTCTTACACAATTTATGCCTGCTTTAAATCGAATCTGATAGTTTGTTGCATTCAAATAATTGCCGGGGATAGTGGCTTTAGAACGATATCTTCCTGGCATGGTCAGTGGAATATGCTCTTCTGCGCCATTATTCAAACTATCAAATATCACGGTTTCCTCCATGTCAAGCACCTCGAAATACACATGCATGCCATGCAATACCTTACGGATATCATACTCGAACTCCAAATCCACAGGTTTCCCGGCAGATAGGGAGGTCGTATTAACGCCATTTTGGGAAATCCTAATCGCCCTCAAATGAAAGTCCGGATCAGGCGGCAGAGAGTTAATCTGTTTCGATATGACATTGAAAGCCTCCGTCTCTGTTACAGCCTGCTGAAGGTAAAAAGAGATAATGTCATTACTGTTCCCCATGTTGGATACACACCCGTCTTTCAAACATAATGCACTGTTACACAGTTGTCTGACAGCACCCATATTATGGCTAACAAAAATCACCGTTCTTCCTTCTTTTGCAACATCTTTCATTTTCCCCAGACATTTCTTCTGGAATTCGGCGTCTCCGACAGCAAGGACTTCATCAACCACTAATATTTCCGGCTCAAGATGGGCTGCAACTGCAAAGGCCAGCCTGACGTACATACCGCTTGAATAATGCTTGACCGGCGTGTCAAGAAATTTTTCCACTTCTGCAAACGCCACTATCTCATCAAATTTCCTCTTGATCTCAGCCCGGGTCATTCCCAGAACCGCGCCATTCAAGTAAATATTCTCACGCCCGCTCAGCTCTGGATGGAAACCTGTCCCAACTTCCAGAAGAGACGCAACACGCCCCTTTATCTGGATTTTCCCGGTTGTGGGTTCCGTTATGCGGGAGAGGATTTTGAGCAATGTGGATTTGCCCGCACCGTTCCGTCCGATGATGCCTACACGGTCACCTTGGTTTATCTCGAAATTAATGTCTTTGAGAGCCCAGAATTCTTCAAGATCGGTGTTTTCGAGGTTCGGTGATAGCGGGTGGCGGAGACGCTGATAAGCGCTGCGCCCCAAGTGCGTGAGAGAGTCACGGAGGGATTTGTAACGGAACATACCCGTGGCCTGCTTATCGTGGCCGATGATATATCTTTTACTTAAATTCTCAACTTTAATAATACTCATAAGATCTCTGTCAACGAATTATGCGAATTAGACGAATTTTAAGACTTCTTAACCACTAACATTACACTAATTTTACACTAACAATAAACATTTGCTGTGAGTTTTATTTTGAAGCAAAATAAAATTCGCAGCAAGGGGTTA
>CAZZCN010000036.1:0-29462 GCA_964652975.1 uncultured Oscillospiraceae bacterium
CGTTATTATTGGATAGATTAATTATATGCTTTTTTGAGAAACAAAGCAATAAATCAATCTACAATTTCGGTTCTAAATTAGCACTAATTTAACTCTTGCAAATCGCATACAGCATGTCCTGGATTTTCCTGGCACTCCATTCTGCCGCCTGCGGAGCCGGGTCTTTTGAGGCCGTGAATTGAGGTACAAGCGTTTCTATGGTTACTGTTTTGCAGCTGTATTTAATTTTGCTGTATTTTCTCACCAGGGTGTAGATATCTGCATTTGGCGGTACAAGGCGGCCAAGCTTTTCGTTAAATACAAATCCTGATGTAAATTCTGTTACGAAGTCTGTGGTCGTGCCACTTTCATTTTGCCCCGGTTTTGAATCAGAAGCGGGCACTATATCGTATCCGGTGTATTTGTTGACAATGTTTGCAAGCGATAAGCAATTTGCATTTAATTGATTCGAAAGATGGTCTTTGCCGGCGTATATAATCCGACCACCGGAATGAAGGTCAACAAATGTTCTTGCTGATGGAAGATTGAACTTAAACCATTTGATCATGGCCTTGGTTTCCGGTTCAATCCCTAAAGTATATCCGTTGAAAGTCAGAAGATCCGGTGCCTTTACATAAGAATCAATACGGAAGATTTGGTTATATATAACTCCGCCGGAGTATGAAGGAAAGTTCCTGTTGAGCTCCACTCCATTGGCGTTGACCCTTATGGTGGCAAGCTGCGAATCAGAAAATTTAGCCAAAAACAGACTGCGATTCTTAATGCTTGCATTTCCCCACTGTGCTGCTTCAAATCCGTCAGGGCTTGCTACTGCTATAATGCAGATTCGTTTTGCTTTGAGCATATTGATTATTTCTGCGTTTCCTGCATTGGCCTGATTAAGCACCCAAGCCGCATATTTGAGTATATATAGCGGATTGGCGATTTCACGTCCGTGGACCCCTGCTGTGAACAAATGCCTTTGCGAACCGCTCCCAAGTTGTAGAGAGTATATGTTTCTACCGTCGGCTGACTCCCCTATTTTGAATACTTCTGCGTTTTTACTTTTACCCAGGTTAAGTATGAAGTTCTCAAGTTCATAGTATCTGTAGAATTTTGTCAGATTGATATCTGATTGTGTGTAATTTTCGTCAATAACTGCACTATATCTAACACCCAACATAGTTGCCAGGGAGTTTATGCTATTGATCGTTGCACCTGAATTTGCGTCATTATTAGTTGCGTCAGAATTTGATCCATTAATAGTTTCAGTGGGTTCGACCGTTATTACCGGGGTGGGTGTCACACTGTCAATGTCAACTCTTACCGGTGCATATGCTTGATTGTAGATTGATATAGGCATACCTTTTGCAGTAAAAACCACTCCTCCGAGCAGTCGTTTGACTGCAGGCGCTTTGGTTACGGTTGGTCTTGGGCTTAAGACTTTGGTGATTGATAAGGTTGGTTTTGCAGTTGGCTTTATTGTCGGAGCAAAGCTTTGGCTAGGAGTTGGTGTATATTCAGGTGTAGGTGTCGCGATTTCGCCCTGCGTAGGATCTACTGTTATTATAATTGCGGGAGTCGCTTCATAGGCATTAAGGTCAATTCCATCTGTGATATTTTGCCCTTTTAGTCCAAAAGTACAATCGATAGCTTCGCCCAACATTAAGCTCCCGAACGCGGATAAGGTTAGAATAAAAACAAAAACGGAGAAAGCGCTTAGTACTCTTTTCACAATATCACCTTCATTTCCCGTCGGCTAGAATTTTAATTTTGTCGTATAAAGCCTGCGTACTAGCCAGATCCTCACTGTTCAGAATTATGGTGCGGGTGCCTGTTTTGATAAAAATATAGCGTTTGGTTTCAGTATTCAGAAACAACTTGACATTGCCAAGTCCGGTAACGTTGAAAAAGCCTTTCAGCCTTTTGCCCAAAGCTGAACCGTTGGTCCTGAGGGTTATATCGGGCAGACTGTCGCTGATTGTTACGCTGCTGATATCCGCTCCCTTGATGGTCTCTCCGTACATTCCGCCGATTGTAAGGCTGTCCTGCGTTACGGTAAAATTCGTGGGTTTATTACTTTGTGACAAAAGAATGCCTACCAGTGTTAAAACTGTAAGTAAAAACGTAATGACAACACCGATGACTATTTTCGTACCGGTCTTCATTTTGCCGTTTTCGTCAATGGCGTTCCCATCGTATTTTTGAGATTTTATAAGCAAAAATATTATTGTCACTACAAGCATGACTACCGCTATGATAGATACCACGGGGATTTCCAGCATAAGAAAAAGAATAAACACAAACATATAAAACGCCATTACAAAGCAAAAATTACCCATCATGACTCCAAGTTTCTCGACATCGACGTTCTTTTTCTTTTCTTTTGACATCGTGTTATATCCAGAGATGAGCCAGTATGCCTTGAAGTACTTTATGCTTACACCGAGAATTATCATGATTATTGATGGTAGTACGACCAGTATATATTTTAGATTTTCCATATTGCCTCCAAAATATTATATATAAAAAGTCCACAAACGCATTTTTATAAAATCTGTTGCCTGGAAATTTTAGCCTTTTGTTTTCAGACTATGTCGATAAATATTGCAGCTATCATATTCACTTATCTTTTCTTAACTATTCTATTCATTTTTATATTATACAACAAAAATAGACGAAACGACGCAAAAAGGAGTATAATTAGGTTAGAACTCATTTTGATTTATTAGTAAAAGTTTTTCGTTCGCATTACTTTGAGGAGGTTGATTTTTATGAGAATTGTAGATGAAGTTGAAGGTCTTTACAAGATTGTTGAATTTGATGTTTTCAGAATAACTCACAAGGCGACATTTGACATGATTCCATTGGGATTATTCGCTCATATTGATTCCATGGATCGTGTAATCCATGAGAATGATGCTATTTCACCGGCTCCCATGGAGAATGTTCCAAGGCCCTGGTATATGCATAAATACCAGGATGACAATCTCATTGTGTTCCATGGCACGAGATTTGTAGATCTTTATACACATGCTCACGGAATTGTCGAGAGTTTTATGGTTACCCCTAATGAGATCTATAAGAATGGTGAGCTCGTTGCCAAGGGCAGCGTCTTGCTGGTATGGCCCAGAGGGGTTTTTCATCGGATACAAAGCGGTAATCAAGGCTCCGCATCGCTTAATGTCGCCGTTCATTATGACGGGTTTGACCTTAAGACCAATTTTGATGTTTACGAGCTGGATATTAAGACCGGTGCCCACAATGTTATTCGCGAAGGTTATAGGGATCAGCTTATTTTCAGCTACGAGTAACTGCGCTCTATGCCTGCGAAATGAATTGAATGCCTATCAAATGCATTTTGACCGATAGCAAATCCGAGATGGTTATCGTTCCATTTTTGTTGATGTCACCGGCTTTCTGGTATGCACCCGAGAGCAGCGCACTGTTAAGTACGTGTTGCTTAACTGAAGCAAGATCATCAATGCCTATATCCCCGTCGCCACTTGCATCGCCATATATTACTACCGAGTAGGTGTCAACGAGAACACTTTCGCTGAAGATTTTCATTGTCGCGCCAGTACCAATCATCGATTCGGTGTCAATTATTTCTGTATTGTCAGAGTCAAAAGCCTTCACCGTCTCATTTGCAAGAATGTTTGCATTGCTCACAAAGTCTGACATTGCAGTGTTGAGAGATAATCCAGTAATGTATCCAGGTGCATATTTATACAAGGTTTCATTAATAGTAAAATTCAAAGATGTCTCATTCCCCACCGCATCAATTACTGATAGAGAGTAGTTACCCGCCACCCTAACAACAGTATCATTTATGCATGGGCTGGCATTTAAAACTGCGCTTCCGTCGCTGAAGCTAATAATCGCAACATTATAAATTCCACCATCAGATACACCATTTACAATTGGTGCAACTTTGTCAATATTTGATATGGTTACTGTCTGTGTACTTGTGTCCCCCATCAAATTTGTCGACACAAAATCAAAACTGCCATTCTCAGTGAATGTGTGTGACGTCGCATTGAGCGTTCCGATATCGGTCGCTGCTGTCACGATAATGTTTTGGTTCGTCGGGGCTGTCTGGTATGGCGTAATTGTGACAACCGGTGGGTTTTGCAATATAAAATAATATACCGTGGCTCCTTTATTTGAAGGAATACGTACTTCTCCAGTGTTATGATTCGCCTCAATTATAACTGCTCCTCCGCCGTAGAGATTAGTTTTATTTCCGCCATATATTTTCTGAACAATGGAATTGTAGTCGGTGTTGCCTTTAAAGCCATAAAGTCCGGTAGCTCTTTTTAGCAAAAGTGCAGTCCTAAAATAAGTCATAAACCTGCCGAAAGTAATGGTTGGGTCAATGTATTTTTGAATGACCTGCTCGACTGCATGATAATCGTTGTAAGTGCTTTGTATTATTTCAGTAAAAACAGCATCTCCGATTCCGACCTGCTCTTTTACATACTGCGAAAAAAGATACGCGAGTGAATAATTATCGAGAGTACTTGTCCAGCGCAGCAAAGACGACCCTGATGTTATAGTTGACGAAGAGTTATAATAACTAATCCTCGATGAAGAAACGTTACCGGAATAAACCTGTGATGCCGCCTCAGAAAGGGTCTCATTTAACCAAGTGCTATTGACTACCGTATCAGGATCGTTGTTTTCGATAAAAACATTCTGATTCCAGTTGACCATATGCTGAAATTCATGAGCAATAGTTCCATAACATTGCGTCACATCCTTCGGTGTACCTGTACCCATGCCGGGATAAACATCGATATAGAAGACTTCCGATTGGTTGGAATTAGGATTTGTATCATATGGGTAAGGATTGCCAGAGGTGTTTTCGTACAAATCATTCGGGTCGAAGTATCCCGCATAATAACCTCCGGAACCGGAAAATCCGTCTTTTATGTCATAGCACAAAATGTCAATCTTCCCATCTTCGTCAGTATCTGAAGGTTGTCCAAAAACCGAGGTTATTTTCGGTGAAATATTGTTGTCAAACTCTGCTGTAATTTTGTCAGCGTCAGCATTCGTCATATCGTAGTCAGGAGTGTTTACCCACACATCTGATTTCGTTCCGGATGATTTTAAAGTTGCTGTAATTTGATCATAGACTTTTGATACAAAATTGTATACATAGAAATCCCTTGTATCCCCTACTTTGTAAGAAACTAAGAGCGGCGTGAAAAGTGTCTGTATACTTGCCATTCTATTGCTCGAAACTATATTTTCGTTCAAAGGTATTACATAATCTATCTTGTATGAGTCGGTGTCAATGTCATTATAATCAGTAGCCGGAGTGTAATCCGTCAAGGAAAATGAACCTGTACTCGCAGTTACACTTTCACTGGTAGACTCATTACTAATTACAGCGTAATTGCCTTTGACATATGTATAGGTTAATGCGCTTGTATAAACACCCGAAATGTTATTACCAATCAGGCTGCCAAGTGTGATGACCAGGGCAAGTAAAAATGCAAATGTCCTTTTATAAAAAATCATTAAATGCTCCTTTGAAATGATGTCTAAAGTATAGCATAGCACTTCTTTGGGAGCATTTCAATAAAAGTATTTATTGCGGCTTCATATGCGTCTTTAAATGTTCCATAATAACACCCATCCCATAAACAATGCACCCGATTCCAAATACAATTGGAAGGTAAACAGCCCACAAACGGGGTTCTACAAAGGCCATGAAGCTTGATACACAAATTATGATACCTATAATTTTAAATGATTTTTCCATTGTTTAACCCGCCTTTTGTTCTGTAAAATAATTGAAATTATAATCTTTTACTAACTCCTTTTAGTTCAATCACTGTTTGTCAACTCCAACTTCCAGTTTAGCTATGCTATTGCTATACAATATTGATTCAAGCGTTATTAGTGAATTATCAAGTAAATTACTTCTATAAATGCCATCTGAAATTTGAAGTGATTTGACATATTTTTGCTGTTCAGGAAGATTGCTGTAGTTATTCATTCGATCAAAACATATGAAAAAGCGGTAGGTCGAATAAATATCTGATGTATTTTCTTTCTTTGCCGAAATCGCTTTGCTCCCTCCATCAATTGTCAATGTCTTATATACTCTGTAAAACATCTCTTTGTTAACAATCCCAGCCTTTATAATGTCGTCTATTATAAACAAATCCGTTATTATTAAACTGTTAATTGCATTTTGATTAATTGCCGCTTTTGCAAGTCCCTTTCTGATTTTACCTATTTGATCATTATTTATATGGACATTAATGTCGTGTATTTGCAAGTCCATTACTATCTCAAGTGCTTTTCTTGCAATTACAATATCATTTGTTATATCATCATTAAAATTTATTGTTTTTATTGACTTGTCGATAATATTTTGGATGTATTTTCTATCCTTATCTATATTATAATTATTATTCAATTCATCTAATATAATCGTGTAATATAAGTTGTTAATGATATCTGCAGTATTCTCCATGCTGTTAATTTTATTGTAATTCTGATTAATGTAGTTTTGTAGTTTTTGTTTATCAATCGCATATCCGCTATTCTTTGCCAGAACCACCCCATAAACTGTAGTGACAACATCAATATCCTCCTCAATTAAAGGCTTTGAAGATATCTGAGTTGTTTTAGTTTTCTGTGACTTTAGGGCTTTAGGATTAAGTGGTGTTTTCGCTTTTTCAGCTAATGAATCGGTTAAATATGGATCTGTTCCTGTAGTGCTTGTTATAAAGCCAATAACACTGTCATTTTCAGTGATTTCGCTTCTCAATTTGCTTATTATATTAGATTTTTCTCTGTCATTCAAAGTATAAAATATATTAGCCGTTTCACTAAAACTGTATTTCTCTTTAATGTCATATTTCTTAAAGTTAATATTTACCCAAAAAGCTGTTCCTATGATTACGATTAATGATACCAGGATAGTTATTATTTTTGTTATTGTTTTTCTCATACTGGTCTCCAATCAATAATTCTTTAACTACATATTATACTACTTGGGGATATTTGCCAATAGTATAAATCAATTAATAATTAATTTTACTGCTAACGCTTTTCCTTCTCATATTCTAATTCACATTGTGATTAAGTGTTTTTACAGCGTATAGCATCAACAATTGATAGTTTCGAAACATTTATAGTTTCTTTAAGTCCTGAAATTACAGTTATGACACATCCCAAAATAATTACCGGAATAAAATGCCATAAGCTGAATTGGTAAATTTTTACTTGATTAATTGTTAATAAATTAGTCAATTGCAATATGTTTGCTAAGCTCACTAGTAAGCATGATAATAGACTTATTGATGCTCCCAGCACAAGATTATCAAAAGTAAAAATATTAAAGATTATTCTATTAGTCGCACCAAGTGACTTGAGGACACCAACCTCATACGTACGATCCATTACACTAATCTTTACAGAAAAATTTATCATAAGGCAGGAAAGTAGAATTACAATCAATGTTACTAGAATTAGAATCATGCTGATTACCGACATTTTCACCATCACCAGTGAACCAGTCCTGTCTGAAGCCATTTCAAATGTATAATTCTTTTCTTTAAACAATTTAATTGCGGCTTCTCTTCCCTGATTGCTATAGTCCTTTAAATATATGTCGATTGTGTTGATTTGTGGTTTATTGAATGAATTAATGGCTTCTTCAGATAAATAGAAAATCAAAGAATCATTAGGGGTTTTCTCTGTGTAGATTCCTACTATTTTTATTCTTCCGAAAACCATCATATCTACTTTCTGCATTGTTATTTCCTGTCCGAAAATCAGATCCGAAATTTGCGCAGGAATTTTCCCGTTGCTTATATCATCTAATGGAAGTGGTGAATATTGTGGAGTTATTTTACTTATCAAATAATTGAATCCTGAAGTATTTACAAAAGCAGGAATCTCGCCTTCCTTGTACACGGTTTTTTTGATGATTTTCTGAGAATTATCAAGTGGTTTGATACCATACATAATGTTTTTATCTATATCCTCGTTAGCATAGCCAAGCAAAAACGAAGAAGAGAGAGAGCTGCTTGACAATTCCATATTTAAAGATTTTGACATATATATTGTTCTGATTCTTTCATTATTCGTTGCATCATAAACTCCTGCAATTGTACACAAATGAGTATGACCCAGGTCGGTTTTTAATTCTACATTCTCGCCTAAGCAATTTCCATCTTCAAATAGCATTTCTGCGATTTCCTTGTCAATCAGCAACTCATCTGATTGCCTTATAATGCTTCCTTCTGTTATTTTTATACGGTCACTAAAAAAATTCGTATAGTCAATTACTTTTATCATGGACTCAATGGACTTATTTGCGTATGAAAGATCAACTTTGGTATTGTAATAGTCAATAATCTTATTGTATTCGACTGAGCTGGTGACCTCATTAAGCATTTGGTTGTCAATGGTACGAAAAAGCCTATTACTATAATTCTTAATAATTACCTTGTCTGATTCTAGAATTGATTTATTTACATCATTTATCAGATTATTCATACCACTGATTATCCCGAGAATCAGCGATAAGCTGAGCATAGCGATAGTCATTGAAATAACAATTGGTATAATCCGTTTTTTTCTTAACAAAAAATTTTTCTTAGAAAAATAGAAATACCATCTCGGTTTCAATTTTAAATTCTGTCCTTCTTCCTTCAATAGTATCCCGTGCGTTATGTTTTGTGAATATCCCAGGTCTTTGTCGCTGCTGATTTCAGCATTTTTTATGTGAATAATTCTGTCACCATATTTTTTTGCAAAATATTCATTGTGCGTGATAACGATAATCAATCTGTCCTTGCTGATTTCTTTAAGCACTTCCATGATATTCTCAGAATTTTTCTCATCCAAATTCCCAGTCGGCTCGTCTGCAAGAACAATCTTGGTTCCTCTTAAAAGCGCTCTGGCTATTGCAATTCTTTGCTTTTCTCCTCCAGAAAGGGTTGTAACTGTTCTATCTTCAATGCTAAGCACCCCAAGTCTATTCATTACATTTAGATATTCTTCGTGGTTATATTTGCTTCCAGATAACTCAAGTGATACCATAAGATTTTCTTTTACACTCAGAGAACTGATTAGATTAAACTCTTGAAAGACAAATCCAAATACTTTGGATCTGTAACCCCCCATTGTTTTTTCAATTTTTCCGATCCTCTTTTCATCAATAATTAGTTCACCGTCAAATTCTGGATCTAGCATACCAATAATATTCAAAAGAGTGCTTTTGCCAGAGCCCGATTGTCCGAGAACAAATACCATACCGCATTTTTCAAATGACAAATCTATATTTTTAAGGATTTTTTGCTCCCCATATTTCTTATTATCACATTTGATTTTCATTTAGTTCCTTTCAATTGTGGACAAATATTGTTTATTATTATAGGAATCAGAAGTGCGATTTTACTTTCCAAGTGATTTTATAAGGTTGTTTTCGAGGGAGTAATGGAAATTTTCCGTGAGCATCTTGTTGTAATTTGATGAAATAAACTTGTTCTGTTTCAAATCAACTGCATTTCCAATCATTGAAAGAGATAATCCAAATAATGGATCGGTTTTATCATACCCAAGTAGGTTATATGAGGTAATCTTATTGTATATTTCCTGAGCCAAATTTATATAGGTGCTGTTGTTTTCAAAATATATTTTATAGTCGGAAAAATCTTTGGCACATGACACCATATCTATACTCATTTCATAACTTCCCGATACTAAGGATTCATCCAATTTTATTAGTTTACTATCGGTTTTTTCTTTATATAGGCTGTATACTTTATTTTTATCAAATAATCCTTGATTTTCTGATTCTATCAATGCCTTAGTAATACCAAATATCTGGCCACGGGAATAAGAATTTAAATTTGATTTAGCCAAAAAATCTGAAAATCCCTTCACTAAATCAAAGATGGCTAAATTTGCAGGATTACTTTTTAGTATCGTGTATAATTCAAATGAAGTATCAATCTGATTTGCATTTTCTTCTATAATGTTTTGGTCTGTTTTTTTGTAAGAAAACAAATTCGTGCTACCGTTATAGCTTTTTTTTAGTTCAGTAATAAGAGCCTCTCTATATTCTAGTTTATAATAGTCGTTCAGCCAAAGCAGTTGCCCTAATAAAAATGTTGTTGGTATTTTGTTGAAAGTTCGTTTTGAAAGTATTTTTTGTGTATATTTTCCCAAGCTCTGCTTATATTCGCTATCAATCGAAATATTGTTATTTTCTGCAATTTGCACACAATAACTTTGCCAGTAAATCTGCTGAATAAAGTTGGTTTGATCAGATAACCATTGTCCATCAGCACTGACTTTTTTGCCCCATAAGTTCCCGACGAAATTCAAGCCAGCATATAAGAATATTGTTACAACAGGAATTAAGATAATAATGAAAATGTTTTTAGTAAAGAAAGCTTTTTTCATAGTTCAGGATTATCCTTTCTAAAAAAGCCTCTGCTCATTGTTAATAATAACAGATTGAAGAGAGGCTTTTGTACAATTACAATTTTACCAACTAATATATGTAGAATTCATGACAGTTGAATATATCTGTCCATTAGATTTTTTTAGATAATTTGATGACTCGTCTGTCTCGTTATAGAAATAAAGTCTCCATATGCTTTGGTTTATTGTATAATCAACTCTATCGGTAGTAAATGAATATGTCCTATCTCCACTAGAACCTATAATAGTAACTTGAGGAGAAGCACTTAGAGTTAAGCTTATAACACCAATACCTCCAGATTTAACATTTATCGAATGACTTATGAATGTACGGGTACAGCCAGTGCCATTTGCATTGAACTGGAACCATGAATAACCGGATGAACGGACTGAACAATTGGTTATTATTGGTGTGTCTACTGTTAATGTTGTTGATTTGGATAGAAGACTTGTGGTATTTATTACACTCTTCATGTCTGAGTCAGCACGTGGATAAGTATATACAACTGCTGAAACGCCTGTGCTTGGCAATAAAAATGCAAAGAGACAAATAGTTACTACTACCATTTTGGTTAATTTAATTCTTTTAATCATGTAAATTCTCTCCTTTTAATCAAGTATCGTTTTAACGGTCTTTTAAGATTTTTTCTTACTATAAATTCTTTTTCATTTTCTATTTGTTCATGAATATCAGGAAGAGTTATGATAATGATTATGTATCATAGATTTACCCCCTCTCATTCTGTAAAACGTCAATAGCATCATAATAAATGTTGCTGAACTTCCAACCTCCACTTTCCTGTATGAAAACCGCTCTAAAATTGCATATTCCTTCTTTTTCGGATTTGTCCTGACCGTTGAATGACAGTTTAAAATACTGATATGGAACTGCCGCTTTGGTAGCTATCTTCACAGGACTCCTTCTACTTATCTCCTGCAAAATAATATTTCTTGTTATGGTCTGATCTGGTGTGAGTTCCAATAAATCTTCACCGATATAGCTTAGAAATTCCTTGTTAAATGATTTCTCCGCGCAAATTCTATCAATGTGAATCTGAAGGAGCTTATCATAAGTTTCTTTCGTAATAGTTTCATTTGTGATTGCATCAACGTAAACCACTGTTGTAAATGGTGGTAGTCCATCGATTTGAATATATTCTAATTGTTCCCAGGCACTAGTTCCAAATACCTTGTTGATTTTGTTGACGACTTTAGCATTTTCCCCTGATAGACTATCAGCCTTATTCAGAGACATTGCTCTTGCAAATGATTCAGCTGCTCCTGTAGCTGTATCACTCCAAGTAATTTGCAGATAGTTAGCCGATGTCGGCTGATTAATGAAAATCAGTATGCCTGCTATTATGCATAAAACCATAAGGCTTATGTATGCAATCGAAATTACATGATATTTGGTTTTAGTTAATGTGTTCATTGCTTGTTCCTCCTCTTAAAACAGTTGTACATCTAAAAATACATGTCTACCATAATAATTATGAGTTGAATTGTTGTAACGGCTATTAATCTAACTTTCATTTTTGTCATTTTACATCTGCTTTCTTTATATCTATTAAAATCGCTTGATACCCTATTGACATTAATAAATGGATTGGAAATAGTATCCTATGAACTATTTATATGTGCCATGCGTCCAACTCCGCTTATCATTGATTTGTTGCTCATGAATTCTGTAAATTACTCAGCGTTGCGTAATTGCTACATGTCATGTCAAAAAAATTTCATCTATCGGCTTGCCGACAATCTCCTTGATAGTGAGGGCTTCTGCAATTGTGAAATCGCTGTAACCGTTGATCTTATTGGCTAGTGTCCTCCTTGTTATTCCAAGCTTATCTGCCAGTTCAGATAAAGAATATCCCGCCAGCTTGACATATCCGGCTACTAGTTCGTATTTGGTCCTTTCCATATTCCTCTCCTCTCTTGTGTGGCGTATTCGCTACACATATCATAAACTACTATATTACCCTTGTCAACATTTTTCAATAAAATTCTTAAAGGTTATTTCATGTCATTTCATTTATTAATCAGTAAAATTTCGAGATGGCTTGATCCGACTGGTTCGGATAATGGTGAGATACTATCAGGCTGTCATTATCTTTCTAAATCTTCATCTAGAACAATTGTACGGTATTATGGCTATCGTGTCAAGTCATTTTAGCTATAATTTTTTTATTTTAGCTAATATTTTTCTGATAGTCTTTTTACAGACTTTGCGATTTTATATAAGCCTGTTTTTACCAAGAATTGTTCATTATAAATGTCTGGTTTTTACTATAAAGTTTGCTTTTTGACAACCCAGTCTTATCAACAAAATTTGTTATTTTGGAAATGCCTGCTTTCTATATCGTTTAAGTTATGACTCCCCTGATTTTGTGGTGTTTTCGCTATATTATCAGTGATTTATTTGTCGCAAACGCCGATTTTATAGCATTATTCGAAATGCATGTTGCTTTTTTGCTACTAATTAATATAATGAATCTATGAAAGGAATTTATAGTGCTATTGCTTTATAAAAGAAATATACAATGCTGATGCGTTATAAAAGGTGCGATATGGACACAGTAGGAAGCAGATTGAAGCAACTAAGAGCTGAGGACGGGCGGACTCAATTGGAGATAGCCGCGGCCTTGAAGCAATACGAGATAAAAGCAGACAGAGGTACTGTTGCCCGCTGGGAGAACGATATCCAGCAGCCGACCCTGAGACCTGTCAAATACCTGGCGAAGTTATATGGAGTCACTACGGATTTTATCATTGACGGTTCCAACCCAGGTTCGATCAATTCCAGCGGTGTAGGTAAAAATTCAACAAGTATAAGAATACCTGTGTTTGGCAATATCCAGGCTAGCTTTAAAATCACTGATGCGAAAGACATTCTCGACTGGGAAGAGATCGATTTAAAGAAATTCGGCAAGGAAAATAACTATTTTGGCCTTATAGTCAAGGGTGACTCAATGTATCCGGAATATCAGGACGGCGATGTTATAATTGTGCAGCAGAGTTCAGACGTTGCCTCAGGCAAGGATGTTCTTGTTTGCGTTAACGGGTCTGATGCCTTCTTAAGCCGTTACTACAAGTACGAGAGCGGCGTCAAGGAGTTTCGGTCTCTGAATCCGATATACCCCGGCAGCAAATACACTGCTGAAGAAGCATTGAAGGCGTCGGTTGCAATTATCGGATTTGTGAGGGAGCTACGACGGAGGAAGTGAAGTTTTTGCATTCCTGTAGCAAGAAACCAGCCATCTCTGTGCTCAATTAGAGTATGTCTTCCCTGCAATTATCTCGAATTCATCGGTGCAATTCATAAGGCAGTCGTTTTTACCAGTTCCAGTCTTTGAATATGTTTAAAGGTTTGAATTCGTTTTGAACCTTTTTCTTTTTTATGATTTCGTTTGTTGCCGCTATCGCTATCAGAATAATCCCGACTGACAGCAGGTAGACCCACCATGCAAGGCTTGCCCAGAAGCTCCTTGTCATGTAGATGGACAGCCCGATAAGGGTTATTACAGAAAAAGCAAACCAGCCCTTTTGACGGTAGATGTATGAAATTACCAAACCCAGCAAGGCGCTGACACCGATTATCAAGGCATTGTATAAATAACTGTACTTCATTGACTCGATTGACAGAATCAGCACTACTATTACCGAGTACAAAAGTGCAATTCTATTGGTGATCCATTTTATATCCCGCCATAGGAATTTATATATCAAAAACACATAAATGCTTATTGGCACTATGTTTATCAACGTCTCAAACTGGTACGGAAGAACGACGAATTTTTGCGACCAGAATGCAGTGCAAAAGAAAAACGAACCAAACGTTATAATCGAATCGTTGAGAATTCTGCTGTTCTCTTTTCGGTAAAATAATAATATGTACGTTGCCAGCAAAGCGAATCCGCCGATTTCGTAATATGTCGGAAGTGAAGTCAAAATATATATCGGTGCGATTATATTTACCAGCTTGAACCAGTCGATGTCAAATAGATTTTTGTCATTTTTGAGCGCTTGCGTGTCTGATTGTTCAATGTCGTTTTTGAGCGTTTCTGTACCAAATTGCTCTTTATCATTTTTGAGTGTTTCCGTGTCAAATTGTTCCTTGTCTTTTTTGAGCATTTTCGTTAATTTCGAAATGACCAGAAAAAGTGCAAACATTACCAGTGTGCTGATAAAAATGTACATTGGTTTTTCGGCAAAATACAGGCCCGCATGCTTGAACATAAGCGGATACAACGGAAGAATGCCAAAAACTGCAATCACAGGTTTCTTGAGATAATATGGCACCGCAATGCAGTAAAGTACGATGATTGACATCACGATGCTTCTATATGTCAAAGCATTTGTTCCGCTGAAATAGTTCATTGCTATATATATGAATGCCAGATTGGACATCACCAGAAAATACGTGCTGATCGTGTTAAGGTATTTTTCTACGCGTCCGGATTTCGTTTTGCTGAATATAATGAAAAGAACAGTTGCAATAAATGGCACCGTCATCGATGACGCCAGTGTGTAAAACAGATTCAGACCAGGGATTTTTTCGTACAAAAAAAGCATTACGGCAGACGTAGAACCAATGCCGATAAGCCATATATATATTTTCTTAATATCGAGTTGCAGACCCAAGGCATTTGCAGTTTCGTTCTTTTGTATAAGCCTTGCCAGGAAATAAAGCACGAAAATCACACTTACCAAAAAGGCAGAATCCCTAAAGCATAGCACGGAAAAATAGATCACAAAAACGAAGTGTCCGGCCAGAAATGCCCGATCAAGATTTTTGAATTGCTCGTTCTTCCTGCTGAGAAAAAGACACACAAGGCTCGCCAAGAATATTCCGCCGTATAGAACCAGCACAGTTAGGTACGGTGGGTGGATAAAATTGTTGAATACCGGGATAAAAAGCAAGGCTGCCAACGGCAATACATAACATGCGACAATGCTGCTTAACTTGTCCCTGCTGTCAATTATCACCAGAATAATCATAACAATTAAAATCAGATAGGCTGCCAGTGCTCCGAATTCGTTGTTAACAACATCATTATATAAAAGGCATTTCAGGCACCAGTAAAGGCTACCCGAGGCGAATAAGACCTCCGAGAATCTACTGTTGAATTTTATAGAAATTTTCGCGAAATCTATCAAGTACAAAAGTAGAAACGCAGCTAATATCCCCAGTGAATAGAAAATCCCTTCATTGAAATTTTCCGGTCTGACAAGGCTGCTTAAGGCATTTATTATCGACAAGAGAATGAAAGGGATGATGGCTATTGAAATTTTTGATTTTGTCACTAGCGATATGACAACGATATTTGCCAGTAAAATAAGCATCGAAACCAGCGTCATCACTGTAATCTCACGTTGAAACAAAAAATATCCTAGATTTGTCAGATAGGTAATTCCAATTAAAGCCAGGGCGCCGATGTTCAAAGCCTTTTTTACGCTTTGACTGAAAAATCCCAAATACCCCAGCAGATAAATTATTGATGAACAAAAGGCCAATAGCAATATCCTGTTGTCAAACCCGGTTCCAACATTGATTCTCGAAAATCCAAACAGCATAATGAATGAAAATATATATGCGCCATATGAATTTGAATTGCTGTTGAATGTCCTGCTCAAAAGCAGTCCTGCAAGTAAAAGCGTGGTTCCGAAAGATATTATCGACGTTGAACTGAAAATTATGCTTGCCACGCCAATTATCGATGTGTTCAAAATCGCAAAAAGCGAAAGGTTTGCAAAAACCAATTTCGCGAAATCGGACTTGGCGGTGATTTTCTTTTTTATTATTCCTACAAAAACCAATACCATTGCGCTATAGATTGTCAAGGCAAGCATGAACAAATCGTTGCCAGCGAGGAACTGCCGTAGCAAAAATCCTGTTAGCAATGTGACTGATGCCAATGTTATCCATGCAAAGAAATTGAAAAGAAATTTCTTCGTTGCGTACGCCGCCGTCAAAAGAACCGGTGCAAAAACAATTGCCCACAGCAGCTTTTCCCCTCCACCGTGTAATGAGACATAGTCCCCTAAAAGCCTGAAATATCCTGCGGTGAATACTGTAATAGGAAGAAAAATGCTACCCAGACAATAAAATGCAATCGATGTTTTGTGCAGTTTCAACTTTCTCTCCGCAAACACATATGCCATGAAAAATACAAACGACGTGGCCAGAACAATTGTTGTACGCACAATGTTGTCCAGATAGTTCCATGTCGTTGTCGCAAAAATCAATCCGGCGACCAAAATAAAAGCCACACCCAGAATCAAAAGAATATTGGCTCCGTTTATCTTCTTCTCTTCATGGCTTCTAAGAATGCCAGTGTCGGCGCCATTTATGTCTTTTTCTTCAAAACTTGTAACTATGTTAGAGTCGTTTATCTTCTTCTCTTCATTGTTTCTAGCAGGTTGTGATTCAGGTCCTGATCCATTTGTGGATTGAGATTGCGGAGTTTCGCTGCCGTCTAAAACCCGTGAATATTGAGTGTCCGCGGTTCGTTGAGCGGTTTCGGATTGAGAGACTCGTTGCTGTATGGTCTGTTCTTGGGTCTGTTGCTGAGCGGTTTGTTGTGTGGTTTGGTGTTGTGTGGTCTGTTGTTGAAAAGCGTCCTGTCTGCCATATTTTCTTTCATCAGCACCTTTTGTATATGTTTTTGACGCATCTTCATTGGCAGCATGAATTCTAATGTTCGATTCAAAAATTTCCAGAAGCCTGTTGCCTTCTTCTAGTGGTATTTTTCCTTCTTTATATTTATCTTGAAGGTATTTCTCAGCCTTTCCGATTTTCTTTCTATTGTTATGAATAACAGACGCCAGAGCAACGGATAAACTAAATATGATTAGTATTCCATAAAAATAACCCATTATGTTCACCGAGCCTCCTTGCTTTGACGAATTTACACAATTAGTGTGTCTGCAAAATCTATTATAACCAATAATATCTTTCGAAAATAATGATAATATTGGCCAAAAAGTATTCTTTTTGAATAATTTAGTTTGTATGTGTATTTTACATTTTTATCGGATTAATTACAATTGTTTTTTATTTTGTGTTTTTGCAAGTTTTTGCAAGCACTTCCAAAATTGTTATTTATCTTTAGCAACAAACATTTTTTATTAATGTTTATCTAATTTTCGCAAAATTATCCGATTATTCACAACTACGTAACATTTGGGATTGCCGTTTGGATTATACTGTAGTAAAATCTTAGAAGTTGATGAGATATATTTGAAATGAGTTCTATAAATCATTTCGAGTTTTTATCAGACAATATAAGGTTATCAGTGACAAGAAAAGTAATAGCAGCAATAATAATTAAGAAATAAATTGGAGGAAAACGATTATGACAAAAATAACAAAAGATATGATTATCTCCGAGGTCCTTGAGATAGACAGAGGAACAGTGCCCATTCTTTTCAAGCACGGACTGCATTGCCTTGGTTGTGCGATGGCATCAGGAGAATCGCTTGAAGAAGCTTGCGAAGTTCATGGCATAGACAGTGATGCTCTGCTCAGTGATTTGAACGAGTACTTGGAACTTAAGGGATTACCTCAGGCTAACGTATAATTCCGGAATAGTGCAATCACAAGTTAATTGGAGGGTTGTCACAACATGGCAACCCTTATCATTTGGGACTCAAGTCACGTGTGATACAATTGGACATTATCATAAACGGTTCATAATTTGATTCATAATTTAATGGGAAATAATCACAAACGGTTCATAAATTATTGATAATTGCAAAATTCCTTATTGACAAGAACCCTTTTTGCGATTAAAATCAAACGTGCGTTAAACGCTGGTGTAGCTCAGCTTGGTAGAGCAGCTGATTTGTAATCAGCAGGTCGGGGGTTCGAGTCCGTCCACCAGCTCCAATCGTTAAGACCTCGTAACTGTATGGTTACGGGGTTTTTTTTGTTCGAAAATGCTTGCCTGAATTGGATTGTTTTGGAGCGAGTTCTCCTGTTTTGTCCCGGATTTTGTCCCGTTTATGTTTTAAGGATTCATTGTCGCGAACTTCGCTCTGCCGATACTGTAGGCGTTGTTACCGTTGGAATCTATAAGCACTACAACAGGCATGTTTTCGACATACAGTTTACGTACAGCTTCGGTTCCAAGCTCGTCAAATGCAACAATTTCTGCTGATTTGACACACTGGGCAATCAAAGCTCCTGCTCCTCCGGTCGCGCCGAAATAAACTGCTTTGTTCTTCTTTATTGACTCGATGACTTCGCTGCTTCTCTCGCCCTTGCCAATCATCCCCAAAAGCCCGTTGTCTAAGAGCAAAGGGGCATATCGGTCCATCCTGCCGCTTGTTGTCGGTCCGGCAGAACCGATTATCTCTCCCGGCTTTGCAGGACAGGGGCCTGCATAATAAATGGTCGCACCTTTAAGCTCAAATCCCGGAAATTCTCCATTATTGAGTTTCCCAACAATCTTCTTGTGTGCCGCGTCTCTTGCCGTGTAGATAAATCCGGTAAGATATACCGCATCACCGGCGTTAAGAGTCTTTATATCCTCCGGATTAAGTGGAAGCGATATATTTTTGCGGTTTATATTCTCCATATGTAAATACCTCTCTCTAAAGCGCTCCTGATGCATGTCGTGTGGCATGACAGCTCATGTTCACTACTACAGGCAGTCCGGCTATGTGTGTGGGAAAAACTTCGATATTAATCGCAAGCGCCGTTGTAAGGCCTCCCAGGCCTCCGGGACCGATACCCAGCTGGTTGATTTTATCAAGCATTTCGGCTTCAAGATCTGCTATGTGTTTTAGCGGGTTGTGCTGGCCGATCTCGCGAAGGAGCGACTTTTTCGCTATCAATGCTGTCTTCTCTATCGTGCCGCCTATCCCCACGCCTACTATTATCGGGGGACATGGATTGGAGCCGGCCTTGGTAACTGTCTCAAGGATAAAGCTTTTGACTCCTTCAATCCCATCGGAGGGATTGAGCATCCTCATCGCACTCATGTTTTCGCTTCCAAAGCCTTTGGGTGCAACAGTTATTTTAAATGCGTCACCGGAGACTATCTCGTAATGTATTATCGGAGGGGTGTTGTCCTTGGTATTGACTCTGAGTAAAGGATCGTTTATAACAGAAGCCCTAAGGAATCCTTTGGTGTAGCCGTCGGACACGCCTTTGGTAATTGCTTCGCCAAGATTACCGTCAAAAACATGAACTTCCTGTCCTATCTCGACAAAAATAACAGCCATACCTGTGTCCTGGCATATTGGAAGCTCTTTGCATGCTGCTATTGAAATATTTTCGAGTAAATCTTCAAGTATGGTCCTGCCCTGTTCGGATTTCTCTGTGCGCAAGGATTGCTCCAGAGCGTCTTTGATATCATCAGTGATGAAAATATTGGCATGAATACAAAGTATCGATACAAGCCGGGTTATGTCATCGCATGATATTTGTCGCATTTTCTTCTCTCCATTTCGTATTTTCGTGATTTTAAGGCGATTTTGTAATTTTAAGGCGTCTTTGCTTAATGCTATACATACTGGATTTGATTAATAACGACTGCAAAACCTTATTGCTTATGATAACATTTTTCTAATCATATTGAAATATCGTACAAAAATTTTATCAGAATTTCTACATATCGACAAATTTCACTGATTTTCAAACTTTTTTTCAATAATTAGTTGACATATCACCCTTCAAAGCGTGATAATATCTACATTATACATTTTACCTCGGATATGAGTTTTGTAAATTATTTATTTAAAATTTTGAAGGAGGCACAATCATGAACAAAAACGAGTTAGTAGACGCAATCGCAAAAGAGACAGAAATGAGCAAGAAAAATTCAGAGGCAGCATTGAACGCAACTATCAAATCAATCTCCGCAGCTCTCAGCAAGGGAGACAAAGTTGTATTAGTTGGTTTCGGAACATTTGAAGTTCGTAAAAGAGCTGCAAGAAAAGGACGCAATCCTGCAACCGGAGCAGCAATCAA
The DNA here is from genome assembly GCA_964652975.1 of uncultured Oscillospiraceae bacterium. Classification (GTDB taxonomy): domain Bacteria; phylum Bacillota; class Clostridia; order Saccharofermentanales; family UBA5734; genus CAZZCN01. The sequence goes on from CAZZCN010000036.1 coordinate 20,417, forward strand.
AATTTCAGCTTCCAAATCACCTGCTTTCAAGCCAGGTAAAGGACTGAAGGATTTAGTTAACAAATAATCACAGTTACGCAAGACACGTATATTATTGAGGCGCTATTACAATACTGATTAATTTTAGTTTTGTAGAGCGCCTCCTTATTATTTACTGTGATTATTCAAATTTTTGACTTGGAATTTGTAGGGGATTACAAATTCCGTGGCATCAAATCGCTATGAATATTAATTAATTTATTTTTTCATCTATGAAATTGTCAATTCTCTCCTACATAAATATTATAATATCGGACTGGTTGTTGAATGTAGAGTATTTGGCTTGTTATCACTTGTAGATAAAGGGTTCTGCTTGTATTCTCCAGTAGATAATTCACTATATTGATTATCTCTTCCAGCTGATTGGGCAGACTTTGCATCCCTTACCGACATATCGTATGACAGCCTGCTGGCATAATCCAGTAATGAGCAAACAAAGGATTTCGGGCTGGGTATGGCTCCTGTCAATCCTGATCGCTTGATGGCGTATCTTATATCTCGCTCTACCTGATATGAAGTGCAGTTATATAACTCGCAAAGTTCTGGATATATAGTCTTCGATAGCGGGCTTATCAGCGAATCATCCTCTATTAGCCTATACAGCATATACTTGACATAACGATACCCTTTGAGTCGCCCCGGCAGGTTGCTCATTTCGAGAACGGTGTCTATCGACGATGTGAAATACGGGCGCATCCTCTCGTAATCGTCCTTGGTCTTTGCGAGCAGTCGCTTGGTCACTGAGTCGATGTTCTTGGTAAGAAACGGCACGCCTCGTCTGCCGTCCAGCAGGTAATGCTCATTACCCATTGAGTCCGAAAACGATAGATGCCCGTTGCGTTTCATAATAGACGACACCTTTTCGACAAGTTCCCGGTCCGAGGATGTAAAGTGAAATGCAACATCCTGAGCCGCATAGTAGTGATCTCTCCATTTTTCCAATTGATAGTCCTCCAATTCTGTCTTCATTAATTATTGCACTGTGACAATTTTACCTGTCTTCATTAATACTGCACTGTGACAATTCTACCTGTCTTCATTAATTATTGTACTGTAACAATTTTATCTGTCTTCATTAATACTGCACTGTGACAATTCTACCTGTCTACATTAATTACGTACTATGACAATTTTATCTGTCCGGATTTTTAATTGCCATGTAACATTTTCAAAAATTTTATGATCCCGCTTTATATGCTTTGCTTGGTTTGCAATGTTTACATTTCGACGGAAACCGCACTTCTAATTTTCTGTTTTTTCTTAAGTTTAATCAATAGTATGTATAACAAAACAAGAAAATATTTTCCAATTTTGTACCTTTTTTGAACCATATCAACCCTTCTTGAACTTTTTCAAATTCAAAATTAATAATTCTACACGCTTTTTCGCACCAAAAAAGACCCTCCCGTTTAGAGGAGAGTCTATATTACACTCACGGTTTCAGTTTTTATTTTTCTAATTTCTAATTGCTGATTCTTTGTTTTTATTCCTGACTTCTAATTTCTGGCTTCTAATTTATAACAAAAAAATCCCGAAGATTTTGTCTTCGGGATTTTAACTGTTTTGAAATTATCTCTTCGAGAACTGTGATGCCTTACGTGCTTTCTTGAGACCGTATTTCTTTCTTTCTTTCATTCTGGAGTCTCTGGTAAGGAATCCGGCTTTCTTCAAAATCGCCTTGTTGCTTTCTTCGTCAGCCTTTACAAGAGCTCTTGAAATACCGTGACGGATTGCTCCGGCCTGACCTGAAAGTCCTCCGCCGATAGCTTTACAGATGATATCAAAGCTGTCACCGGTTGCAGTTGCAACGAGTGGCTGCTTTACGATGAGCTTCAATGTATCAAGGGCAAAATAATCTTCTATATCCTTGCCATTGATTGTGATTGAACCTTTACCTGGAAATATACGTACACATGCAACTGCACTCTTGCGACGTCCTGTGCCGTAGAAAAAAACAGATTTGTTTGCTTTAGTCTTAGTAACCATTTAGTTATTCTCCTTCACTTACACATTCAATTCGAGTACTTGCGGCTGCTGTGCTGTCTGTTCATGATTAGGTCCTGCATAAACGAACAGTTTCTTGTACATTGTTCTTCCAAGAGAGTTCTTGGGAAGCATGCCTTTAACTGCGAGTTCAATTACCTTCTCAGGCTTCTTGGCGACCATGTCTTTGTACTTGATCTCCTTGAGTCCGCCTGGATAGCCGGTATGATAGCGATACATCTTCTGCTCAAGCTTGTTGCCTGTAAGATGAATCTCTGATGCATTTACCACTATCACGTAATCGCCTGTGTCCATGTGTGGAGTGAATTCAGGCTTGTTCTTGCCTCTCAAGATGGAAGCAATCTCACTTGCCATTCTTCCGAGGGTTTTACCTTTTGCGTCAACAAGATACCACTTTCTGGAAATCTCAGCTGTCTTTGCCATATAAGTATTATTCATAGCTTTCTATATCCTCCGATTTGTTTTCTTGCAATTGATAGGACTGTATCAAAATATATGCTTGTCCGTCAATCGCTTGTACATAATATATCCCTGCCGCTCTTTTGTCAAGCACAAATTTAAAATAGAATGCCAGTTCTTTGATTTTCTCGCGTATGCTCGTTTTTTCTCTCATGTCATAATCAAATTCCGATTAATTTCCGGCTAATTTTCGATTAATTTTTTATTATTTGAAAATCGTTCCCGCTTTCAGTCTAGTGCATTTGGAATTCTGTTATGATATAATCTGAAAATGTTTGGGTCAGCTAAGACGAAAAATGAAAACTCATTGAATTATCAAATGCTATTTAGCAAATTTGTAATTAACTCATTAACCCTAAGGCAAGGAAATACTCAAGCTGTACAAACCCATTGGAGAAAATAATATATGAAACTAATTAACTCTGCTAAAATTTACTTTATATCAAACAAAGATTTGTTTTTTAAGAAAATTCTTTTTCTATTATTGATTCCTGTCAGCGGTCTGGCTTATTTTGTTGCCAACAAAGTCAACAATCTGAGATTTGTAGATACGAAACCGTTTATTTTCATTTTTCCGATTGACAACCTGATATCTTTTAACAAACTATTTATAATACCGTATTTTTACTGGTATTTTTATGTGGCGGCAACTTTGTTGATACTGTTTTTTCATAAGGATTCGAAATTCTTTTTCAAGCAGGTTCTCTCCATGGCCAGCGGTGTGCTATTAAGCGTTGTCATATACCTGGCGTTCCCTACGCATGTGCCTCGCAGCGAGCTTATCGGCGTCGACATACTTACTGAAATGGTCCGTAATATCTACCAGATCGACCCGCCTTATAACTGTTTTCCTAGCATGCACGTGCTGTACGCGTTTATCTGCTGCTGGTATCTGCTGATTTTCAAGAGGATTTCCATCTGGTTCGATATTCTAAATGTGGCAAGCTTTGTCATAATTTCGCTCTCAACTGTCTACACCAAGCAACACTACACCCCGGATATTCTAGGCGGGGTCATAGTCGGCGCAATATTCTGTTCGATTTTTACTTTTACTAAAGTAGGAAATGCCAAAAAAGTAAAATCAAATGTCATCTAACCTTCCCTACAGACTGTCAATCCATGCCTTCACACTAGCGTCAGACGGCATTTTCCAGTCGCCGCGCGGAGAAAGCGATACGGATCCCACTTTGGGTCCGTCAGGCATGCAGGAGCGCTTGAACTGCTGTGAAAAGAACCTGTTCAGGAACACCTTCAGCCATTTTCGTATCTCTTCGTGACTGTATAGTCCTTCGAAAGCCTTTTGGGCCAGGAACAGTATTTTGTCGGGAGCGTCGCCTTTTCGTAGAAAGCAAAACAGGAAGAAGTCATGTAGCTCGTAAGGGCCTATTATCTGCTGCGTCTTCTGGGCGATGTCGCCGTTTGCGTCAGGTGGAAGGAGCTCCGGACTTATCGGGGTGTCAAGAACCCTCGCAAGGACCTGACCTACCTTCTCAGTCTCCTGCGACTTGCTTATCCAGTCGATGAGATACATTATCAGCGTCTTGGGTATGGACGAATTGACGCCGTACATGCTCATGTGGTCGCCGTTGTAGGTGCACCATCCGAGGGCCAGCTCGCTTAAGTCTCCGGTTCCGATAAGCAGTCCGTTGTTTTTGTTCGCGAGGTCCATGAGTATCTGTGTGCGCTCCCTTGCCTGAACGTTCTCATACGTAGTGTCCATTTGTGCCGGATTATGCCCGATGTCTTCAAAATGCATCATGCAGCTTGGCCTGATGTCAATCTCGCTGATGGTAACGCCGAGCTCTTCCATAAGGGTTATGGCGTTTCGATAGGTCTGGTCGGTGGTGCCGAACCCTGGCATGGTGACGCCGGTTATATCTGTAAACGGCAAGCCTAGAAGCTTGAAAGTCTTGTGCGCTACAAGGAGTGCGAGTGTTGAGTCAAGCCCTCCCGATACACCTACAAATACTTTTTTGATTCCGGTGTGCTCAAGCCTTTTGGCGAGGGACGCGGTCTGGATATTAAATATCTCTTCGCAGTTTTCGTCGCGTTTATCGCTGTCTGATGGTACAAAGGGTAGCTTGGCAATCGTCCTGGCAAGCTTTCGGGAAAAGTTCGTGTCGTTTATGTCACTTTTAACATTGATAACCGCAAACTCGGACTTGCCGTCGTTGCCTGATACGCTATCGGAATAATTCGAGTTGATCTGTCGCTCGAATGTAAGCCTTTTAAAATCCAGGTCGGCAATTATATACGAATTTTTGCGCAAAAACCTTTCGCCTTCACCCACTATGATTCCATTCTCTGCAATTAAAAGGTCGCCGGAAAAAACGGTGTCGGTGGTGGACTCGAAAACACCGCAGGATGCGTATACATACCCGCATACACAGCGTGCGCTTTGCTGTGCCACCAGTTCCTTCCTGTATCTGGCCTTGGATACCAGTTCATTACTTGCGGAAAGGTTGATTATCAGGCTTGCCCCCTCCAGCGCCATTTTGCTGCTGGGCGGTATTACAGACCAAAGGTCTTCACAGATTTCGATGCCAAGTGTTATCCCCAGTTTTTCGATTCTGAAAATGCTTTTGCCGAATGGAAGTATTTTACCAAAAATCCGTACGTTCTCTGCAAATTGTTCGTTACGTGTTGTAAACCAGCGTTTCTCATAGAATTCCTTTGTGTTAGGCAGGTATGTCTTAGGTACGATTCCAATGACCTCACCTGCACAGGCTACGATGGCGCAGTTGTATAGCATGTCGTTGATTTTGACAGGACTTCCCACAACAAAAAGAACCGACAACCCCTTAGTCTCGTTTAGCAGCCATTCAAACGCCGCAACACAGGTCTCCTGTAGAAGTCCCTGGTAAAAAAGGTCCTGACAGGTGTACCCGCTTATGCACAGCTCGGGAAAAGCCATTATCTGGACCTCGTCCTTGTCGGCCTGATGCAAAAGGCTGCTTATCTCTTTTACATTATAAAACGGATCCCCTACAATCAGCTTTGGCGACGCTGCGCACACTCTTACAAATCCAAATTCCGATATCCTCTGTTTGTGATTTTCCATACAGTTCCTCCGCTCCGCCATCTTTACACTTTGTTGCCGGCTATAGCAAAAAGTCTGTGGCAAAAGTCATTTGTCTATCTAAACTTCTATCCTAGCTTCTATCTTGCTTCTGTCTTTACTTCTATATTACTTCTATCTTTTCTTCTATCCGGCTGTCCTGCTAAATATATCCATTCTCGCCTCTGACGGAAACCTCTCCTGATGATACGGTTATCTCGCTTCCATCCTTTGTGACAACAACCAGTTTGCCCGCAGGTGTTACATCCTTTGCAATTCCGCGAATTTCATTTTGTGTATGTGCCACACTTTGAATTATAATGCTTTTGCCTATGTTAATGCAACGTTCTTTGTACTGGGTTATGTAGGAAAAAGACGTTTTCGCTTCTGAAAAGTCCACGGACTCGTCATATTCCTCAATCCATTTGAAGTATAGCTCCTCGAAATTCTCTATTACACGGCGGATTATATTTTTGCGGGAGCAATGCTTTCCTGTCTGGGTTAGTATGGATGAAGCGGTTTCGGCTATTGCTTGCGGAAAAACCGTATTGTTGCAGTTTATTCCGATGCCTAAGATTATAAAGCTGATATTCTCGCCGACTGTGGAGGTTTCGATAAGGATTCCGGCTATCTTCTTTCCGCCTGAAATAACGTCATTAGGCCATTTGAGGCCGCATTCAAGTCCTGTCTCCTGCTCTATCGCATTGCAGACTGCAAGTCCTCCGATCAAGGATATCGGCATCATCTGAGCCGGTGGTATCAGTGGCTTTAACAGTATCGACATTGCGATACCCATGTTCGCCTCGAAATGCCACAATCGCCCTATACGCCCGCGGCCTCCGGTCTGCAGGTCGGTTATGTACACGCTGCCTTCTTCGTCTCCGCGGATCTCGCCTTCTCTTGCCTTGTCGTTTGTCGAAGTGCATTTGGCAAAATATTCTATTTTGCGGCCAATCATCCTGGTGCGGCATTGCTTTTGCAATTCGTCACGACTCAGCATGTCAGAATCGTCCAGCAGCTTGTACCCTCTGTTGGTTACAGACATAACATGGCAGCCCTTGGACTTTAGCCTGTTGATCGATTTCCAGACAGCAGTCCTTGACACATTCAAAATCGTGCTTATATGCTCGCCGGATACATAATCGTCCGCCGTTTTCAATATTTCATATAGCTTTTCGTCGTCCATCTGCAGTTTTACTCGTTTCAAATTCAAATTTTATCTTTGTGAATATTATAGCACAGCATTTTTGTCATTGGTATATGAAGATGCAAGACCTGCAGGATGTATATTTTGATATGGTAAAACTTCGCAAGGTTTTAGTCTATGAGGATGCAAGTCAAACAATACATTTCATATGTTTGACGTTTGCTTAAGTTTTAACACGTCCTGATGTTTGCAAATTTTTGATTTTTCTGTATAATTCATCTATACCTATTTCAAATTAGAAACGGAGATACTTATGTACCGCAAAAGACAAATATCTGACTTCCCAATTGTAATTTACGGTGTCAGATACTCGATATATCTTATACTGGCCGGTCTGGCGATATCATTCTGGAACTGGGCTGTTGCGCTTGTACTGGTTGTCCCCCTTGCATTTGTCCTGTATTTTTTTAGAAACCCCAGGCGTAGCTCCAACGCCGGCCCTAACGATATCTTATCTCCTGCCGACGGAAAAGTCTTAAGTATCACGGAAATCGACGAGAATGATTTTATCAAAGGCAAAGCGGTCAATGTTTCGATTTTTCTATCGGTTTTCAATGTTCACATCAATCGCAGTCCTGTTGCAGGTCAAGTGAAGTATCACGCATATCGCGAAGGCAAGATGCTTCCTGCATTTAAAAGCCATGCGTCTGACATCAACGAGCGCAACACAATTGGAATCGAGACAGAAGGCGGATTCAAGGTCATGGTACATCAGATAACAGGATTTATAGCCCGCAGAATTGTATGGTGGGTTAAGCCCGGCGACCGTCTTGCAATTACAGAGCGGTTCGGGCTGATCAAATTCGGTTCATGTACGCAGATAGTTGTCCCCCTGGGAACGAAAATTCTTGTCGATGTCGGTCAGACAGTTCGCGCCGGCAAGACAATAATCGGAGAGATAAAATGATGAAATTTACAAGAATGCATTGGCCCAACATTATAACGCTTCTGAATCTGTCTTTTGGCATGATTGCCATTTTGCTTGTCACAACTGCTTCGGCGAACAACAACTCGCTTGTTAATGCTTCATTCCTTGTCATGTTTGCTGCTTTGACCGACAGGCTGGACGGCAAGGTCGCGCGTAAGCTAAACGCTGAATCCGAGCTTGGCAAAGAGCTTGATTCGCTTGCAGACCTTGTCTCCTTTGGCATTGCACCGATAATCATCGCATGGAGGCTTGGTCTCATGGAGCTCGGATGGGTTGGAATGCTAATCTGTATCATATACCCGATGGCCGGCGCGTTTCGTCTGGCAAGATATAATTCATGTGATTTCAACAATGTTTTCACCGGCGTTCCGATAACAATAGCGGGCGCGTTGCTTGCCCTGGCTAATCTCGGCAATTGTTTTTTCCTCATCAAAAACACACTTATGCTCTGGCATACCATAGTAACCGCTGTTCTTATCCTTTTGCTTTCCTTCCTGATGGTCAGCAAAATTCGAATAGAAAAGCGCTGATACCGGACAGTCTGAATATATCTGAAAGGGGCATTAGTGGATGAAAATTTTCAATCGCAGAATAAACCATGCCACCCGTGTAAAAGAAAAAGCGAGCATCGCCGCTTTTTTCCCGTACCTTTCTAGAACCAGAGCCGAATCTGTTATTTATTTCAACAAAAAAATCGACATCACCAACGTTACCACCTTTTTGAACGAGAAAAAAAAAGAAGGCGTTAAAATTTCACTTTTTGTGCTTATCGTTGCTGCTATTTCAAAGACATTTACCGAAAGACCTTTGCTTAACCGCTTTGTCCTTGGCAGGAGGATTTATCAGAGGGATGTTTTCGATGTGTCTTATGTTATCAAACGCAATCTGACCGACGAGGGCGAAGAGCTTCTTACCACGGTTGCCGTCACACCCGACATGTCTCTAAAGGACATTGGCGCCGAGATGTTCAGGGTAGCCGAGGAGTTGCGGCAAAAGGAAGATGACGGGCTAGGGGATCTTATGAAGCTTTTCGGTGGTCTTCCAAGGCCGGTGATGAAGCTTTTGTTCGCCGGTATTAGATTTCTGGATTATCACGGACGCGTTCCGGGATTCATTCGCAAAGAGCTGCCGTTTTACTGCTCCGTTTTTATTTCGAACCTTGGCAGCATAGGAGTCGATGCGCCATTCCACCACCTTTACGAGCTGGGCACCACCTCTATCTTCCTTGCAATAGGCAAATCCCAGCTCACACCGGTTGTCAATCAGAAGACCGGTGAAGTCGAGGTAAGGCGGATCGTTAATTTGAATTTTACCGCGGACGAAAGAATTTGCGACGGCTTTTATTTTGCCA
>CAZZCN010000037.1:0-28556 GCA_964652975.1 uncultured Oscillospiraceae bacterium
AGCCTTCAACAGCTATGAGTTTTGTTTACGATATAAAATCCGACAAACTGACAGGTATAGAGCAAGAAGATAAGAGTATCTGTTTCTATAGTGAAGAAAATGCAACAGAACCGATTTTTATAATCCCCGCGCCTTTCATGTATGACTCAGACAATATAACATCTCATGATATCGCTGTCACATTTACGGAAACATCAAAAGGTAACTATGTTCTGACATACATTCCTTCGATTACATGGATGACAGCTGCTGAAAGAAAGTATCCGGTGGTTATCGATCCGGTTGTGAAAACAACGCAGAGCACAGGAAATGTGGATGATGCGTCTGTATTCAACATGTATGATGATTATAATGAAGGATCAGAGTCTACCTTGCTTAATTATAATTGTGTTAATGGCGGTACTGAAATTGCAAATACATATTTTAAATTCAACAATCTTCCTACATTGAATTCTGGAGATGTAGTTACTTCTGCAAAATTTTATCTGTATTGCATTAATGGTGTAGAGACTATAAAAGCATATAAAGTGCTTGGTGACTGGGATGAAGATGATATTACGTGGAGCACAGCACCAACAAACTCAACTATAACTTATGATTATGTTAATCAATCAACGTCGACTGATAACAGTTTCTTAACGTTTGATATTACAAAAACAGCAACAGAATGGTACACTTCAAATGCAAACTATGGTTTAGTCCTTAAACAGAACCAGATTACGGGGACATTAGACTATGGCACTTTTGCTTCGTCCGAAGCAACCAATTCATCAAATATTCCCTATATGGAAGTAAGCTACAGGAATGCAATCGGCCTTGAAAGCAAGTGGGACTATAGTACCCAGGACGGCGGAAGAGCAGGCATGGCTTATGTCAATGAATTCTCCGGCAACCTGACTGTGGTAAGAGATGACATTGGCTACGACGGTAACCGCAGACCAGTTGCGGTAAAAATGGTTTATAATGCACACAACAGAAACGTCAACAGCGGTTATGGATTTGGCTGGGATGTAAACTACCGACAGAGAATCACATCGATAAATAACGGAGAATACTATAAATATACCGATGGAGACGGCACAGCGCATTATATAATGAACACTGGAACAGCACAGTCCCCGGTCTGGGAAGACGAGGACGGACTTGGACTGACTTTGGAAATATTTACAACCGCACAGTCAACCCTAGGGGAAATCTATACAATTACCGACGGAAGCAATTCTATATTGTTATTTAATGCAGATGGTATGCTCTGTGGAATCAGGGACTACACTCCAACACCTGCTCCTGACCCCTCTCCGACAACATCAACAACCTCAACTCCCACTCCCACCCCGACACCAACTCCGACCCCGACTCCGACCCCGACCCCTGTACCAAGCACAACGCCAACACCAACTCCAACTCCGGAACCAACACCGGTATCAAGCGAAGTCGAAATCAAGTATGTAACCGATTCCGTAACCGGCATTAAAAAAATCGATGAGATATATGATGGTGTGGATAGAAAGTACAAGTTCATCTATAAAACTACAGCACCACATAATCTGGAAAAAATCGATTATTATGGAAACGGAAGCACAGTCCTTAAAACTGTCTCTTATACATATATCAATAGCGGAACCGATTTGTCAGAAGTCACTTTTGCAGACAATAAAACCGTAAAATATACGTTTGCGGATACAACAAATCATATAATAGAATCAATTAATGATGTGAATAACTCAAAAATAAAGTACTATTATACAGCCGCACCGTACACATATATCCCGCCTAAGGTCTATGTAATTGAATTTTATGGAGATGACAGTACCACAACTACCGATGGTTCTATTAACGAACTTAATACAATAACCTTTACATATACTTACCATCAAACACAAATAATAACTCCCAAAAGTACAACCTATTGTGCTACAGATATTATGTATAAACAATTCAATAATGAAGGCCGAACCATATCTCAATATTTAGGAAACGGAACAGCAGCCTTTGGGCAATATGGTGATACAGGAACCAGTGAAGGAACATCAAATAAACTGACTGGTGTTTCATATATGCAACAGTCATCTTTTAACATGCTGAAAAATCCCGATTTTGAAAATACAACAGACTTTGGATATTATGGTGCAGCAATTGCCGGAGGAGTTGCAAATGTTAACTTTGCAGATACAACATACAGCCATAAAGGGAATCAGGCATTGCGCATAGAAAAAACAAGCGACACAGGTACATACGTTGTTTATCAACAGCTTCCTGATCTTCTTGCATACTCATTCTATACATCATCGCTGGTATATGAATTTTCAGCATGGATAAAAATAACTGATTATGATGGCAATATCACAGATCCTGGCAAGCAAGGTGTAGTTATAAATATGGAATATCAGAATGCACCGGCTTGGACGAAAATTAGTTCCAAGCGTATTATGGGGAACAGTGACTGGCAGAAACTAAGTGTTGATTTGCAAATACCAGTTCGGACAGATGACGGAGATTATACGCCTGTTATTAGAATTTATTGCGACGACAAATCTACTGTATATATTGATGACATGTATGTAGGACCTAAAAGACTGGGAGACAGCCAAAACCACATTGAAACGTCAGATTTCAAAACCGGTGGATCCATATCTCCATGGACAACAGAGAACTGCGATTCATCAGTAGACATAATAACTTCTAGTGGGGGTTTTGCGAATCTAGAGCTTATCCAGTCAGCCAGCTTTAAAATAACCGGTGAAGAAACGAAAGAAAAGCGAATACACCAAACGGTTGATTTAAGCGGAGAGAAGGGCGATACTTTCACCGTTGCATCTTTTGCAAAGGCTTATGCAGTACCTCTTACCATTTCCGATCCCCCCAGTTCTACGGACAGGGACTTTGCGATAAAGGTAAAAGTCAAAGTCCCATCAACTGATACAACAACAGTAGAAAAGACCTACAGATTCCCATTCAACCCAAATACAGTAAACTGGCAGTATCTGGCTGATACATTCACAACAGAATACGCATATGACGGAATAGAGGTAAGCCTTGTATATAATAACCAGCAAAACTATGCTCAATTTGACGTTGCACAGCTTTACAAATCGGATTATTCGGTTAAATACACCTACGATCATAACGGGAACCTGATTTCTGAAACAGATTATACCGGTGCTACGACTGTTTTTGGAGCTGAAGAAAGTACTGATTCGGAATCTGTAACAGAAGACGTTAGTACCGGTGGTTTTGAAAATGATGTATTCAAAGGGATGAAGGTCTCCTATTCACCGGAAAAGGTAGGCAGTGCATCAGAAAATGACATATATGGGAATATTCTGACAGAATATACAACAGACGGCAGAGTTGGAATCAAGACCGGTTACTCCTACGATTCAAACGGGAACTATCTTGATAAAATAACCGACAGTCTGGAGAATGTCACGGATTATAACTATAATACTAATTATGGAACTCTTGATTCCGTAGTTGATGCAAATGATAAAACAACTAACTATTCATATGATTCTACCGGTCGCTTGGATGTAGTTTCAAAGAATATATCTGGACTTGAATCAGGAACAGCTGTTTCATTAGACTATGGATATGACACTGAGGAACATCTTTCGACAATAACCCAGAACGATTTCGCATATAATTTCAATTATGATCATGTAGGTAATCTACGAGGAGTATCGGCAGGCAGTCAAAGCATGCTGACCTACAACTATTCCGAGCAAAGTGGAACGAATATTGGGAATCTAATGACCGGAATAACCTATGGCAATGGACAATCCGTGTCCTACCGCCAAGGTCATGACAAAATAGATGCCTTTAAATATAATGGAGATACTGACTGGAGATACTGCTTTAACTATGGATTAGACGGGAATGTTTCATCCATAGTAGATAAAGTCAATGATTTATACACGAAGTATTCATACAATACTGGAGGTAATCAGTTTCTTGTTACAGAAACCAAAATGAATAATAATGATTATTATCACAGCTACGGATCCTTTAAAGATACAGCAAATTCAAGCGATGCATTGCTAGAAACAATAAACGGAGACTCATACAGGACAGATTTCAAAACAGACAAGGACGGACGACTGAACGAAACCTACTTCAATTTTGGCACTAATAATGCGGACAAGGGTTCGAAAGATGTACGTTATGACAGCCTGGGCAGGGTTCAAAGCACCAATGTGACAAAAACAACAGGAGATGCAAGCTCGCTTCTGCTTAGCACCATGTTCAATTACAAGGAGATGCCGGATTACAACACAACCGGACAAGTATATTCAACTAACATAATGGGCGGGGGCTCTACAAGATTTGACTGGCAGTATTTTTACACCTACGACAAACTTGGAAACATCAAAACCCAGAGCAAGAACGGTGTGACAAAATTTACTTACACCTACAATGAGTTGAGCCAGCTAAAAAGAGTTGATGACCTGGACGGGAATGCAACATGGACTTATCTCTATGACAAGGGTGGAAACATTAAAACCAAGACAAGATACGCTTACACCACAGGAACCTTGGGAACAGCTTTAGAAACAATAAATTATGGTTACGACGGTACTTGGAAGGACAAACTTACCTCTTATAAAGGAACTACTGTAAACAGTGATGCCATAGGAAACATAAGGCTTATAGACGACAGGATATTTTCCTGGCAGGGAGGCAACCAGCTTGCAGGCTCATATAAATACGGAGCATCAGCTACAAGCTATAAATACAATTCCGCAGGAATCAGAACACAAAAAACTGTTGGATCAGTCACAACAAATTATACTCTGATAGGTGACAGGGTAACCTTTGAAACCAACGGGACAGACGAAATATATTACAGGTATGACGGCAACAACGAACTGATTTCCATGAACCTTAACGGCACTGAATACTTCTATGTACGCAATCTGCAAGATGACATAATTGCATTGCTTGACGCAAACGGAGATGTTAAGGTAGAATATACCTACGATTCATGGGGGAAACTGACAAGCTCCACTGATAATTCAGGAAGTGTTTCACTGGCAACCAAAAATCCTTACCGCTATCGTGGATATCGCTACGATGTCGAGACGGAATTGTACTATCTGCAATCCCGTTACTACAGCCCAGAACTTTGCAGATTCATCAACGCGGATGACACTTCTATACTGCTTGTAACCCAGGGAGAACTGCTCGGAGCAAACTTGTTCGCATATTGTAACAATAATCCGGTAATGAATGTTGATCCGAGTGGGTATTTTGCATTTGTGTTACCATTAATTGGCGTTGGGATAATTGCATTAATGGCAATAATTGCACTCATGATTTACTATACAAGAAATATGCCAGAGTATAGATTAACAGGGGTTGATTTAAAAGGATGGCTATACACGAAAAAACCATTTATGGCAGCACTAATAACTTTATCTATATATGAAAACATAATGAATAGCGCTAGAATAAGCAGTATAAACAGAAGATTGTATCAAAAATATAGAAATGATGTAAGGAAGTCGGCAGGTAAAAGCGATCCAGGAAGTCTTGAAAAAGGAATGTCAAATAAGCAAAAAGGACTGTTTCAAAGAGCTATAGAAGATTTTAAGGAAAGCAATGGCATGCCTCCTAATTACAATTTACCATATGCTCTGCTTATAGAAATAGCAAATGAAATAAGAAAAAACTTCAAGTAAAAATGGAGGGTATATGAAAATTGGAGCTTATCTGTATTTTAAAATAATCGGAGAAAATTTGAATTTCGATGAAATCAACAGTACACTAAACATTTTACCGTCCAATATTTACAGGAAAGGTGATGTGTTCAAAAATAGATTTGTTGATGTGGTTACTCAAGAAGATTGCTGGTCGGCTAATTATGAAATTCCAGAAATTCAATCACTGGAAGATGCTATGCTTAGCTTTATACAGCCATATATAATTCAACAAAAATATATTACAAACTTATCAAAAAAATATGATGTCAAATTATGGATATCGCTATATCCGGATAATAATCAAATGAATATTAATCTCTCTAAAAAAATAATTACAGCACTATATGATCTCAAAATCGAATTGGAGATTACGGCAGCTTACTTGTCAGAATTTTATGATGGTAATGTAAAATAAAAAAACAGGTAGATCTACATATAAAAGTAGACATCCAAATCACAAATGGTAACAATAGAAGGAGAAAAACATATGCTTATCAATGATAGTTAAGTCCATAGTAATAAACGATGTCGACATAATCGACTATAACGTTTACCGGAACAACACTTGAACGAATAATATCTGTTATTGAATTTTGAAAATAGCATCACGGACAGTTAGCGCTTTAAATTTCCTGGATACATAATACAGTCCTGTCGAGACAGAATTGTACTATCTGCAATCCCGTTATTACAGCCCTGAACTGTGCAGATTCATTAGCGCGGACGACACATCAATATTGCTGGCAACCCAGGGAGAACTGATCGGAGCGAACTTGTTCGCGTATTGTGCTAACAACCCTGTAATGAATTTTGATCCGAGTGGGTATTGGGTATCTGCAATTGGAGTTAGTTTTGGGGTAGCTTGTGTTGTTGGAGTATCAGCTTCTGCGGAGTATATTTTTGACGGATATGGAAATAGCGGCATTTTAATATCATTATACCTACCTACCTTTGGTTTTAGTGCAAAAGGATTTAGTCCATATTTGGGATTTTTTTGGCGATATAAAACTGTTAGAGATTACAAAAATGCAGTAAATCTATCTTATTCTTTAGCATTCCATGTAGGAGTTGATTTTGTAAATGGTATTCCTAATTACCCATATGACTTGAATGGACGTAGAGTAGGCATTAGAATTGTTGGGTTTTCGTTTTCAATTTTATATACACCCAATAGTATAAAAAGTTTTTACATAAGATTGAAAGGAATGTATTTATGAAAAAACCAATTAAAATATTCATAGTTATATTTCTTGTATTAATGTTTTTTTTAACATTAATAACTTTACACTTCTATCAGGCATTTGATACGCTAAACAAACTTCTTTTTGTTGCTAATAATGGAGTTAAAACAGAATTTTTAGGCAGTGAATTAATATCTCTTAATGACTATAATAAATTATCTGGAATCATAAAAAAAGATGACAAGGGTACATATAGTGTTAACGGAGGAACAATTTATTTTCCACAAAAAATAAATTTTGATAGCATAACATTAATTTGCAAATCTGATTATTCGGTAATAGTTTGTGATACAGGCAGCCAAATTGAAAAGGTCACTAATCGCAAATTTACAGTAACTATGAGCAAAAAAGGATCACAGTGGGTTGTTTCAAATGTTACAATAATAAACTAATACTTTGATACAGTAGCACTTTCGCTTCCGTTCCCCGTGAACCCTTATTCCAGTGAATTTTACTGCATTTCATTTTAGCGTGATTTTTATAGTTCCAAAAAGAATAGAATGGCATCCTGAAACAACCATATTGTAAAAGTAGACATTCATATCACAAACCGTTATATTTAGGAAAGAGGAAATATATGCTTATCAATGACAGCTAATATCGGAATCACGATCATTTTAAATTCTACCAAACTTCATAAAACTGACCTTTAAATTTAATGTCTCAGATGATACTTTAAATGATACTTCAAATTTGAATTATGCATTGATATTGAAATGTATTGTAAAAGATAAAAATATTACCATCAACAATATTTCTGAAATTACAGGAGTATCAAAGATAACAGTTAAAAGATATTTATTGAAAATGCAGAACGAGGGAAGAATAAAACGGGTTGGGTCTAAAAAAACAGGTTATTGGGACGTGTTGGACAAAAAAGCCGCCATACAAATCACAAATCACAAAAAGTAAAGTGAAAGGAGAAAAAAATAATGCTTATCAATGACAGTTAATATGAAAGCAAGAGCCTTCACAATACAGCAGGACCATACCGATTATCTGCACAATTACGGACGATTAACCACTGATTTTGAATTTTGAAAACAGCATCACGGCAAGTTAGTGCTTGAAATTCCTGGATACATAATACAATCCTGTCGAGACAGGATTGTACTATCTGCAATCCCGTTACTACAGCCCAGAACTGTGCAGGTTCATTAGTGCTGACGACACTTCGATATTGCTGGCAACCCAGGGGGACCTTCTCGGAGCGAACTTGTTCGCGTATTGTCACAACAACCCTGTTATGTTAAGTGATCCGAGTGGTTATTGTGTTGCAAATGTAATTGGCGCGGTGATTGGCCTTATTGGTGGTGCTATACTGGGGTTAGCAATTGCAAATTATTTTAATCTTAAAGGTTTTTGGCGAGGGTTAGTAATAGGAAGCACATCAGCTATATTTACTGTTGCTGGTTGGTTTTCAGGTCCTATCATATACGCTGCAATTCAATATATCGTAACAGCAGCAATATCAGCTGGAACTTTGATGTTTAATAGAATTCAACCATGGATTTATCAGACAATAGGGTTTACAAAGGATTGGATTGCAAATCGAGCAACACAATTTCTAGTAAAATCTGTAGAAAAACTTAGTTATACTCAATCAGCATGGAAAGGAATTTCTCGAACATATCAAAGTTCATCATTATTAATTAAAACTATTATGCAATCCGCAACACCTACATTTGATAAAAGTCTAAGTTTTGGACTGAAATGGGTTGTCAATGGAACGTTTTGGAATATAAATAGCCATGGAGTTAAATATGCTACCCAAGGGGTATATGAGCTAGTAATTGATGTGTATAATATGAGAATAGTCCATTTTTTATTTAGGAATTAGGAGTAATATGATTTTCAAAGTAGAAGAAACAAAGATTTTTAATTATAAAATGCAGTTATTGAATCATAGCGAATTTTATTATGATGAAAAATTTATTTCAAATTATTCGATTATGATTGGACATGATTATATATCAATTGATGTAATTGCAGATACTGGTTTAGTTTATGGTATTAGTGGGTACACATCAAAACGGACATGGATAAATACTAATTTATCTGTACCAAACAATTATGTTGATGGACAAGTGAAGGTTCTAAATAGTACTTTTATTCCAGGCACAGGAACTCAATATCAAAATATTCTTACATGCCATTTTGATAAGAGAAAAAACTTGTTTTGTTTTGGAGACACAAATGTAAATACCGATGATTTGATAGTGAGAATAGCTACTGGTGTCTTTTTTGTAATTAGAAAAGAACAAGTTGTATCAATTATTGTTAGACCTATTTTTATTAATTGACGTTCAATTAAGACATGACAACCTAGTAAGGAGAAAAGCAAACACCTTTCCGAGATAACCGGAACATACTCTTAATCTTCATATAAATGAGCCTTTAAGCTTCGATTATGAACCTTGAAGATTTATTCCTTCGCTTGTACCAGCACTTTGGTGGACAATACCAATCAATTTTGCAATACCTTGAGGAAGAGATACAATGAAATACTTTACAAAAATTCTATGGGAACAATGTAATAGCACAGATTCAATCGTAAGAAAAAAAGCTAGCAAAGAATGGGATGAAAATGCTCAAAAAAACTTCAAGCAATATAAAAATATTAGAAAAAGCATTTCTTTTGAATTTATTAAAATCTATGAAAAAGAATATGGATTTCATGATTGGAAAATAGAAAAAATAGAAGCTTCTATGAAAAGCAATAAATTATTTAGCATATTTCTTACAAAAGGTGAAAGAAAAGTTATAATAAACTATGGCGATGTTCTTATGTTTGATGTTGTCGTTGCTAATTGCATTGAAGAAGATCAATGGGGCTATGCTGAATTTAGCATTACAAATGATTCCTATATAAAACATGAAATATTAATGCTTTCAGGCACCATAATCAGTATAACATTTAAAGATATTAGTGTCGAATCATTATAGATACCAAAAAGAAAATTTTGCAAAAAGTTTAGATCAAAATAGTATACACTGAGTGAAATTTGGTAAAATATAACTAGTCCACCCAATGTGGGCAACGACAATTTTCCAGCATCAATTGTTCCCGAAAGGAGAAGAAATGGAACAATTGGGAATCAGTCAGACCGGCTGCAGCGCAGCCATTTACTGCCGCATCAGCAAGGATGATGAACAAGTGGGAGAGAGTGTCAGCATTCAGACACAGAAGATGATGCTGGAGAAATATTGCCACGAGCAGGGCTTCCCCATCTACAATGTGTATACGGATGACGGGTATTCTGGACTGAACTTCAACCGCCCCGAATTCAACCGATTGCTGACAGACATTGACCATGGCAGGATCAATCTTGTCATCACAAAGGACTTAAGCAGACTGGGCAGAGACTATATTCAGACAGGCTACTATACCGATATTTATTTCAGTAAGAAAAAGGTCAGGTATATTGCAGTCAACGATGGTGTGGACACAAGCAGGGAAGACAACGACATTGCACCGTTCAAGAATATTTTGAATGACCTCTACGCCAAAGATCTTTCAAGGAAGGTAAAGTCTGCCAAACGCCAGAGAGCCTGCAGTGGATTTTATATCAGCGCACAACCGCCTTACGGTTTCAAGGTAAATCCTGCAAACAGGAACCAGCTCATTATAGACGAAGTACCTGCAGACATCGTCAAGGAAATGTTCCAGTTGGCACTTAACGGACACAGCATCATGCAAATCACGAAAATCCTGACAGA
The DNA here is from genome assembly GCA_964652975.1 of uncultured Oscillospiraceae bacterium. Taxonomy (GTDB): domain Bacteria; phylum Bacillota; class Clostridia; order Saccharofermentanales; family UBA5734; genus CAZZCN01. Next base: position 10,661 of record CAZZCN010000037.1, read on the forward strand.
ACGGAAGATCATCATCCCGTCAGCTTATAAGACCGAAAACGGTGACACTCGGTTTTCACGGTACAGAAAAAGTTCAGAAAGTATTTATGAATGGTGCTATCAAACTATTCGGGCGATTCTTAAAGACAGGGTATATACAGGGGATATGGTCAATCACAAATTCGAGATTGCCAATTATAAAACGAAAGAACGGCTGATAGTTTCCAAAGAACAGAGGATTGTGGTGGAAAACATGCACGAAGCACTTGTGAACCGAGAAGATTACGACAGGGTTCAGGATTTTATCAAAATGCGGCACAGACCTAAAAGACACCATTTTGACAACATATTTAAAGACATTACCTTTTGCTTAGAATGTGGTCATCGAATGTCGCTCATGATGAAAGAGAAAATAACAGGAACACATGCACTTATCCGATGCGTACATCGGTATAAGAATCCTGCAGAATGTCAGCATTTTCATTATGTCTATTACGAGGACCTATATGAAGAAGTGCAAAAAAAGATTCGGAAGATCTCACATGGAATCGAAAGCGGTGAACTGCTTACCAGCATCAAGAAACAGGCGACCAAACAAGTAAAGAATGACAAGCTTGAGGTGGAAATAACAAAAATCAACAGCCGTCTGGGAATCCTAGCAAAGATTATCAGAAAACTGTATGAAGATTTTGCAAGTGATCTGCTGGACACTGAGAATTACCACAAAATGCTTAAGGATTACACCCAGGAACAAAAACTGCTGTCGCAACAAATCTTTGTGATGCAAAGCGAACTTAACAAGAAAGATGAATACACCGTCGACCTGCAAAAACTGGGAGAAGTTCTTCAAGCATACATCAACATTGATGGTTTAACATCTAACATGCTTAACCAACTGATCGAACGAATCGAGATCGGACACCTGGTAACGGTGAGTGGAACAAAACAACAGGAAATCAACATAATTTACAGGTTTATCGGAACAACACTTTAACTTAAATCATTGTTTTTGAATTTTGAAAACAACACCACGAACAATTGATGCTTAAAATTGTCGTGGATATATATTTAAGTCCTGTCGAGACGGAATTGTACTATCTGCAATCCCGTTACTACAGCCCAGAACTTTGCAGATTCATCAACGCGGATGACACTTCTATACTGCTTGTAACCCAGGGAGAACTGCTCGGAGCAAACTTGTTCGCATACTGTGGTGGTAACCCGATTGTTCGTTACGACCCGACGGGAGAAATTTGGTGGTGGATTATTCCCGTAGCTGTTGTATTGATAGGTTCTATGAGTGGGTGCAGTTCGCAACCAACAGCATATTCACCAAAGTATAATAAATACTATACTACTTGGACAAAAGCAATGATGAATTATAATTGTTATGCATATGCCATTGGGCGAACTGATTTACGCATGAATCCGGGATATTTTTCTGATAGTAAATTTAAGTTGAATATTGATACATTGAAAGACTATGTTTGTGCTGATTTAAAAAAATTAGGGTATAATTCTAAACCGGTAGAAAAAACTTATAAACCAACAAGCAAAGAAACAATGATTGCTCTTAGAATTGGACCATCAGACTATCATTTTATGAAAAGAATGAGTGATGGTTCGTGGACACATAAGCCAGGACAAACTGCTATAATTAAGCTGATTGGAAACCCTTGGGATTATACAAAATGGTATGGAGAATACTATTACGATGGAAAATGGGGAGTAAATAATACATATTACGACAGTAAAATATATTATATAGTATATTGGAAGTAGGTAAAATATGAAAAATTATATAACTATGTTAGTATTTATTCTTTTAATAACACTAAGTTCTTGTAATGGAGGGAGCAGCAAAATGAACAACTATAATCAAGAATTATTTTTCCAAGCACAAGAGAAAGACCATATTATTTATAAAAAAGATAAAATCATAGGCAATATTGAAAAAATTTATATTCCAAATAATAGTTTAATGTTGTTATCGAGAGTGATTACATATGAAGACATAAGAGATATACTCCCTTTTAACAATGTAGAAAAAACTAATTATGGATTTAATATCATTTTCAATATGAAAGATGAAAAATTTGTTATAATAACCGATTATAGCGGAAATGTTGGAAATATGATTTTTTACGGCAAAGCACTATACAAAGAAAGGGATTTCTCGAAAATAGACATCGGAATGACTATTGATGAAGTTAAAAATGTTTTTCCATTATTCATTCTATATGACAAAATACCAAGCATTTTAAATAATGCTCAAACTGCAGTTAATCCTGCAACTATTGAAATTGTTTTTAACAATGGGGAAATTGGAATTATTGAAATGAAAACACAAAATGGAGAATATATTGTATGCAATAAATATTATTCAGATTTCAAAATTAATAAATCTATTATTAATCAAATAAATTAACCACAAATCCTAAATTCGCAGCTATATATAGTGGAACATATTACAAAAGGCAGATATCCAAATTTTGTTAGACCTATTTTTTAAAAGTGAGAAAAGGTAAACGTTCAAATTACAACACGATAACATAGGAAGTGGAAAGACCGATGTTTCTAAATGACAGTTATTTATAAAGCCGAGCATCTTTCCGATACCGCTACGCCATACTTATAATCTTATATACATGAACCTTTAGCCAATGATTCTGAATTTTGAAAACAGCATAGCGGACATTTAATGTTAAAAATTTCTAGATACATAACATAATCCTGTCGAGACAGAATTATACTATCTGCAATCCCGTTACTACAGCCCAGAACTTTGCAGATTCATCAGCGCGGATGACACTTCCATATTGCTGGCAACCCAGGGGGACCTCCTCGGAGCGAACTTGTTCGCGTATTGTGGTGGTAATCCTACAAATCGTTTTGATGATAATGGATGTTATGGAAAGAACTTTGGGGTGGTTTTAAAACGATATTTAGGACAACTCTTCATGTAGGAAACACAGTAGCAAGGATTGTTAAAATAGATACAGCAAGAATTGGTGCATTTTTCTTGAATATGAAGATGGATAGCAAAGGTGTCTATCATGCTTCATTCGATTGCTGGCAACAGTATTTTGGATACAATAAAGGCTATGACTTTTTCTTCGACATTGGAACAAGTATGAAACCAGCAATGTTTAGTTTTTCATATGGAGGCAGGTCATACAGATTATGGGCATGGAAAGGCGACTATATCAATTTAGGTGCAGGAGCAGAGCTCGGTATATATTATTATGGTGCACTGGGTCATTGGCTTGTTGACAAGAGTCAAGCAATGATTATGACTATGATACTTTCATACAAAGGTATCGAGATAATATCACACAGTGCCAAAACATGGTGGATTACAGGATTTAATCCGCAATATTTAAATGTTTCTTCAAACCGGTTATCTGTGACTTATACTATCATTTTTAACAGTAAAGGAATGTTTGATGCATTTTTCGGCACAAAGCCTAAGGGTTGGTCTTTTAATAGTAAAAATCTTTCTGCAACATATACATTTTAAAGGAGTAATATACTATGAAAAAAAAACTTATGATTGTAATTGCAATCGGTTTTGTAGGAGCTATATTAATGAGTTCATGTTCAGGGGGTTCTATGTTTAGTAAAATTTTTAGAAGCAAAGATGGACATTTCTTCAAAGGCGTTAATTCGTTAGGCAATGAAATATTGGGCAGATATTCACGTGACGAACAAGCTGATGCAAACGCAAAGATGGATAAGATTTTAGAAGCTTTAAAGAATAAAGATAAAGAAGCTTTAAAGGCACTATTTTCCTTGAATGCGATAGCTCAGACGGAAAAATTTGACCAAAATATCATTGATTTATTTGACTATTTTCAAGGTGACTTTGTATCATATAATGATTGGAGTGCTGTAAATCTTGATGGAGGAATTAACGATGATGGAACTGGTCGTAATTGGAAAGTCTTGTATTCAACATACGATGTAGAAACAAGCAAACAGAAATTACGGTTTGCTATTCAAGACTATGTACAAGATACAGCAGATGCAAATAATATTGGAATACACTCCTTATATATCATCAAAATGGAAGATGATACAGACCCGAATTTTGCTTATCGTGGAGATGATAAATATACACCAGGAATCAATATAGGGATAAAAAATGTATTACCAATAGATTATGGTTCTATAAGCACAGTGTCTGTTGACGAATAATTTAATAAAAATCCCCCACATCTCAACGAGCAATGAATTTGTGTATATAGCAGTACTTCGAATATTGGCCTTGTTGCAAATAATTCTTTTATTTCCACAAAAATACATAACCCAAAAGGCAACCAGCTTGCTGACACATGGAAATACGGAGCACCAGATACAAGCTACAAGTACAATTCCGCAGGGATAAGAACACAGAAGACTGTAGGATCAGTTACAACAAATTAAACTCTGATAGGTGACAGGGTAACCTTTGAATCAAACGGAACAGACGAAATATATTACAGGTATGACGGTAACAACGACCTGATTTCTATGAACCTTAACGGCGCTGAATACTTCTATGTAAGAAATCTACAAAATGACATAATTGCATTGCTAGACGCAAACGGAGATGTTAAGGTAGAATATACCTATGACTCATGGGGGAAACTGACAAGCTCCACTGATAATTCAGGAAGTGTTTCACTGGCAACCAAAAATCCTTACCGCTATCGTGGATATCGCTACGATGTCGAGACAGAACTGTACTATCTGCAATCCCGGTATTACAGCCCAGAACTTGGCAGATTCATGAGTGCAGACGATACTTCTGTACTGCTGATGACTCAAGGGGACTTGCTCGGAGCGAACCTGTTTGCGTATTGTTACAATAATCCCATAATGCTTAGTGATCCGAGTGGGTATATACCGGGTTCTCCATTGGCTATAGCGTTATCAGTTCTGTTTGGTATCATTGGCGGTGCGATAGGGTATTACATCGCACAGAAAAATCATTTAAACTGGTGGCAGACTGGCTTGCTTATGGGAGCAATAGCTGTCGGTGGCGCGATAATCGGCTATTTAATAGGTGAGGCTTTAGCCACAAGTATTTCAGGTTTTCTTGTGTCACGAGGACTAGCGGCAACAACGCCACTATGGATATTAAATATATTGGGATTTGGCAATGCATCATATTTATTTGGTGGCCGTTTGGCAACATCAGCACAACAATTCTTTGGCTTTTGTCGTCAATTTTTAGAAGCAACCAAACAACAACTTTCATTACAACAGATAAAAGATTTGCTATATGTAGCTAATAAATTTGGCTTGAAGATTGAAATTTCTGCAAGTTCTTTAACTGGAGAAGGCGCTTGGGGGCCTCATATACATTTTTTATTAGGTAATGCAAGGATTCATATAGCTGTCGCAAAAACAGCAATTGAATATTTGAGACGATTGATTAATTAACAGTTAGGAGGCAGATATTTTATGGTGATTGGATTATATACTAAAAGTAATTGCAATGATTCATCATATTTAGGTGTTAATATGGCAGGGATTCCAGTAGAGATTTATGACAAAAAATATGGAAATGAATTAAATGATTCTATAAAATGGTTTTATGCCAATTCTGAAAATGGGATTTGGGTGTCCTATAATGAAAAATCGTTAAAAAGGCTATTGAAAATGAAAGCACTGTTATCATCATGTATTGTAAAGTGCCATATTCTTGCTTTTGTGGAGATTGATGAATTATGTAATAATGGCGTTTTTCATGGATATGATTGTACTGGTGATTATTTAAATCAATCATATTTGTATGATCTTCTATTTGAAACTCCTGAAAATGAAAATATTATGATGAAATTAATTTCAAATTATTTCAAAGAAAAACTTAACGAAAATTGCTTATTCTATAAAATTGAAGATGCTCTTGAGTACGCACGCCTATTAACGTATATAATTGAATTGACAAGAGACTCAAAGCAAAGACTACCAGTTGAACCTGGAACAAACTTGAGACCAATAAAAATTTATGAGTATTTTTAGTAAAGTTGCATACTGGAGTGCGTCGATTTTATAGTAGAACCTTTTTGGTATCAGATGTGTAAGAAAGGTGCAAAAATCGACATCAAAAATTGCGCTTTTAAGGAAAATTGTCATTGTACCAACTGTACCAACATTTTCCCAGTAGGGTACTAAGAAATACAAAAGAGTGGATAATATTTTACGTTCAAATTTACGGTCATAAGGATCAAAAAAGACGAAATTAGACGAAACCAGATAAAATCAGAAAGCCCGCAAACCCTTTAAATAAAGGCGTTTGCAACATTAGATAAAAATAGATAAAACCTAAATTTATAACTCATAACCCGAAGGTCGTGTGGTTCGAGTCCCACCTCCGCAACCATTAGAACCCTTGAAGTCATTGACTTTGAGGGTTTTTGATTTCAAGGATAATTACTCAAAATATCGCTCAAGTGTCTTACTAGTGTCTTATTGTCGAAAAAACATATAAAAACAAGCCATTTCTTAACAAAAAACAAGTCATCAAAATGCTTGAATTTATCAAATAAAAAAGGCAAGACAATACTTAATATTTTGGAATTCTTATATTGAGTGTTAATAATAGGAAAACTATACGAAAATGAATTCGAGTGATGGGGGGGATACCCAAGTCCTCTTTGTTATATAGCGGGTATAGTGTAAGATGCACCCACGCATATGTGATTTTTTGAAAAAATTTTAAAAATTTTCTAAAAAGGCAATCTATATACTCCATGAATAAATAAAAGAGCGGAATACATTCAAGAGTGTACATGGGCTATGTGAGAAGTGTAAAGACCTGGCTTGAACCAGCCACATATTATATACTATTACTATATATATTATATACCATATAATATAATAGATACTAAATACTAAAATAGGTATTAATAATCATAAATAACAAGATAGAACAAAACGATTTTTATTGGTATTTTACCTAGGGTGTGAAGATGTACAGCACCTTATAGTAATAAATTGTGTTAATAATTTACATTTTATATTATAATTGTTTGTAGTTATTAAGAATATGAAAATGAGGTGAGCCAAATGAATAATAGAAAAATAGACATAATGTCGATTAAGAAAAACATTTATAGGGAACGTACATTAAACTATCCTTTAAGCACCAAATGGATGCGTGTGTATATATTTATCCTTTTTCCAATAGGTATATATGCTGATATAGCAATGTTTTTTGGGTTGACAGCACCTATGGCTATAGATGGCAAAACGGGAATATTAGGATTGCTGTTCCTCATATTTTGCTTGCAATTGATTTTTATCATAAGCACGTATAGAGACATGAAAGCATTACGAGAAAGTGGGTACATAAAAAATATTGTACTGCTTTTATTAGTGACATCTTCACAGCCCATTAGTTTTGCAATTCGCTCTGAATTTTTTACAGGATTTATTGATTTGATATTTTTATCTCTTATTTGGTTTTTGCCAAATTACATCTATTTTAAAAAGAGAAAATCATTATTTTACCCATTACTTTATGAAAACATTAAAATTGAAAGAGAAAAAATTTTAATAGAAAGCTATAATCCAGAAACCCTAGAAAATATTAGCGATAAAAAGAAAAACAAGTTAAGAGAATTGGCTATTCAAAGAAATAGACTCCAAAAACATATAAGTAAGACGAGTCAAGCAACAAGGGATACTCAAGGCTGGACATATAAAGATCTTGAAAGAATGTGTGTTGAAGGTGAAATAACATCAAAAGAAAGGGACGAATATGTGGACACTTTATATAATTTAAACCAGGAAATTGATGAAGCAACAGAAATGATAAAAGTAACTGAGAATATAATTAAAAAGCTAGAGTCTGAAATTGAATCTATGGTATAAAAAGGCAGTGTGTAGATTTTTGTTTAAACCTCAGATATAACGATTAATATAAGGCTTACTATTTTAAATGTGTCAGCATACTACTTTTAATATCAAACACGTTCTAGACTAAATGGTAATTATCAATTTTTATTATGACATAGTGTCTTATTACCGAAAATAACAAAAAAAGCCCTTATTCACGAGATAAAGACCTATAAAGTAATGATATTATATTACTTTGCTATCAGCATCTGAATTTTCCTTCTGTAATAAGGTCATTTTCATCTTATTTCGCATAGCAGCCATATGTTCCTTTTGCCGTTGCATTTGCTCTGGTGTTCTTATCGGTGGAATCCTAACAGAAACATATTTCTTAGGGATCGTGAAGGTCTTTGCTCCGTGTGATTCACTTTTAACCTTGAAATTGTCAGGATGCAGGATACAACCCTTTTCTAATTTACGTCTTAGTGCAGAATTGTAAGTATATACTTCTGCGGTTTTTTCGAGTTCATTGAATAGAATAATTGTTTCTTGTTCGTACTTGGTATATTTATACATTGGTTTGTCCTCCTGAAATCTAGTAAGATGTTTCATAAAATCTGTTGGCTCGGATATCACCACTCATGAAATGGCTAATACTGTAATCACAATCAGTGTATTGTGTTCTAAAATACCTGTCGATTAAAATCTCATAAGTTTCAACATCAAGCTCAAAAAAACCTTGTCTCCCTGAATGTTCGCAATATTCCAATTTTTCTATAATGCTTTTTATGGTAGCAAGTTTAATATTCTTGTGTGGTTTACCAAAAGTTTTTTTGAATGTATTGAAGTAGTAATTGAAAATATATTCAACATCGTCATAACTCATGTTGATACTGTCACCAACGTCATGGTAAGCCTTTATAAGCAACAGCTTGAAATATTCAAAACTAAACATAACTTCTCACCAAGGCAGTAAAAGGCATCACTTGAAAACTTCCATATATACCTTTATAAGAAACAATCCCGATGACAGAAACAATGACATTAGCATTGACAGTTACAGTATCATTAACATTTACATTTACATTTACAGCTTCGTTTGCTTTGTTTTGCTTCAAGATTAAAGCATTTGCTTCATTTGCTTCATTCTGCTTCATTTTGAACTCTTCTGGATTCACCACTCGCTATTCCCCCTAATCTTCCTGCTTCCGTTTTCTTTGCCTTTACATCTATCCATTTTAAAAAATCCCTGTCGAGAGTGCGTTTAATAAAAGTAAATGCCATCCCGATTTCACCCTTAAGAGCAGGGTTTTCCCTTGTCCTGTTATAAGCTGTTTATTGTAAGATAGAAATACCAAATATTGCAAAACGAAAATCCATAAAGTTGCAAGTGGAAATTCCATAGTATTGCAAAAGATCCATTGCAGACATCAGCCCCAGCCGTTATCCTTGTTTCTGACGAAAGAAAGCAAGGAGGAAAGGAAAATGCTAACAATGGATCGAATACATAATATCAGAAATCGCTATTTCGTAAAAGGGGAAAACATTTCACAAATCGCAGAAGCACTGCAATTGGACTGGAAGACAGTACAAAAGTACATTGACAAGACAGACTTCAATGCACCGGCACCTAAATCGTCAACGGGTGGGAGAGTGTGTCCAAAACTGGATCCTTTCAAGTCAATCATCGACGAGTGGCTAAAAGAAGACAAGAAAGCACCGCGAAAGCAGCGACATACCGCTTTGAGGGTTTACAACCGCCTTCGTGAGCAGTACAAGGAAGCCTTCCAATGCTCTTACCGAACTGTCGCAATCTACTACGCTGTAAAGCACAAGGAATTGTTCAGCGGAGCCAATGACGGTTTCCTGCCGCTGGTGCACCGCCCGGGAGAGGCACAGGTAGACTTTGGGACTGCTGAGTTTTATGAGAACGGCAGGAAATGCACGGGTAAATACCTTGAATTGTCATTCCCATACAGCAATAAAGGATATCTCCAACTTTTTTATGGTGAAAACATGGAATGCCTACTTGAAGGACTTGACGCAATATTCCGCCACATAGGATTTGTTCCGGAAGAGATATGGTTTGACAACACAAAGACAATAGTCACCAATATTATCCGGGGCGGAGGACGCGACCTGACTGAAAGGTTTGTACGTTTCCGTGAACACTACGGTTTTCAGGCGGTATTTATGAACCCTGGGGAAGGTCATGAAAAAGGCAATGTCGAGAACAAGGTGGGCTACCAGAGAAGAAACTTCATGGTTCCGGTACCCAGATTCATATTGATTGAAGATTATAACCGTCTACTGTTAGAACTGTGCGAGGGTGATGCCGACAGGGAACATTACAGGCATAATGCAACGATAGAAGAGCTGTTTGCGCAGGATCTGAAACACTGCCGTCCACTGCCCGCAATCTTGTTTGACTTAAGTGGTAAAGGAACAGCTACAGCAAATAACTGGGGCAGATTCAATCTTTACAAGGGCCTACATGAGTACTCTGCCTCACCAAAATATGCAAACGCGAAAGTGCACTTAAAATTCACATCATCCCTCGTCATAGTACAAGATGACAATTTTCGTGAGATTGTAAGGCACCGTCGCATGTATGGGGAAACGAAGCAACAGAGCATGGAGTGGCTTCCATATTTGAAACACTTATCCATGAGGCCAAGAGCGTTAAAGTACACCGGTATTTATGAGATGATGCCAACGACGTTACAAGAGTTCCTGGGCAGATGCTCAAATTCGGAAGTAGGAAAGGTGCTCAAAGTCCTTTCTGAACTTACGGACAGAACCGGTTTCACAAGCGCACTGAACACTGTTGATCAGGCTCTTGCCTATGGAGCGGTCGATGCTGAAAGCCTCAAGAATCTTTACCGGCGCTTATACTCCGACTTGCCTGAACTGCCATCGATGGCGTTGGGATCTGATCTGCCAAAACTAATACAGATGAGCGACAACCTTGCAGTCTATGACATTTTTCTGAAGAAAGGAGTTGGTGCAAATGCTTAACGAAGAAATCAGCAGCTGCTGCAGACAGCTTCGACTCAGCCGGAATCTTGCAGAAATGGCACAGGTGACAAATGCGGATTCAAACCAGGAGTACCTGCATAAATTGCTTTCAACAGAAATGAAGAACCGCGAACTCGGGCGATCAGGCAAATTAATTAGCGCCGCAGGATTCTATGGTGTCAGAACTTTTGACGCGTTCCGCTTTGACGAAGTTACCCTTCCGAGCGAACTGACCGTGGAAAAGCTAAAATCACTGGACTTTATAAGCGAAAAGAAAAACATCATCATGTATGGCCGTACCGGAACAGGAAAGACAATGCTTTCAACCGCACTTGGAGTGCTTGCCTGCCAGAGAGGCATCCCCGTCAAATTCTACCGCACAGCTGCCTTGGTCAACAAGCTTTCAGAGGCCAAAAAATCCGGAACATTAGGAATCCTGTTAAAAAAGCTGGACAAGGCCTCCGCCATTATTTTAGATGAGTGGGGCTACGTTCCATACGACAGAACCGGTGCTCAGCTACTTTTCGACTATCTCTCGGAGATTCATGAGCGAAAATCCATTATTCTTAATACAAATCTGGAGTTTTCAAGATGGGTGAACGTTCTTTACGATGAACAAATGACAGCAGCACTCGTGGGGAGACTGACACACCATTGTCACCTGCTGCTGTTTTCGGGTGAGAACAACCGTCTACGCGAATCCAGCATCAATGAACTATATAGTACCATAGCCATTCAAAACAACCGGGAGGAACAATAATATGATAGTCAACAGAGCGATAATCCAAGAAATTGAAGAAAACCGCAGAAAATTTATTCCGGAAGACTTAAAAAAATACCTGATTTTCACTTATTCCAAAGAACCATTTGATAAAGTATATAGTGAACAAGACCTCTACAATAATATTAACAGGGATTTAGACGATTATAAGTCAGGCAAGCTGGATATCTTGCCTAAAAGTCTGGCAGACCGTCGAAAGGTTGAGATAGAAGAACTAAAACATCTATACTATGAAAAATGCCATGAGATACGAGGTTTGTCGCAATATGTGGATGATTTGGAACAAATACTATTAGAACACAATATTGAATCCGATAAAATGAAGGAAAATAGGATTGCTCTAATATCTATATAAAAACAACAGATTGACTGCAATGTCTGGGTTTTCAAGCACATATTAACCTTGAAAACTCAGGGTTGCAATATTCAGGAAATTCCAGTTGCAAAACTATGGAAAAATAACTTGCAATTTTTGGGAAAAAGTACTTGCAAAAAACATATAAGCGAATATTGCAGCAATAAGTTTCCCTTTGTCTTCATCACTTAAAACACTAAAACTAGCTTCATAGTCAGCATACAATACGAATGAATTTTTATCATTTGTCTTTGGATTTCCCATATAATTTAATACCCTTCTCTCTGTAAGTCTTTCACTATTTATGCCTTAATAAATTTGCTATCTAATTTTTTCAGGTAATCTTCGTATTCCAGAATTTTGAACCTGTTGCACCTCATTGCTTCCTTGGAGGAATGCTTCTAAAACTGACATGTTAACAAGATACTTTTTGCCGATAGTAACACTTGGGATTTTTCCAGTAATAACCAATTGTCGAATTGCATTTTTCGTGATGCAAGTATCTGCATCTTTAGCTAATAGTTCATCATACGCCGAGTTTATCGTTCTCATCTGAGTCATGATTATTCTCCTCCTTTACTTTTTGAGTTCAATTCGCATTTAAGTTTTTGAGTTACTCTCTTTTCCCAGAATCTTGCATTATGCTTTTTTACCTTGTCACGATTCTCAGAACGCCATTTTTTGAAATAGGCTCTGCGTTCTTCATTGATTAATTCGTCAATTGATTTAGTCATATTAGTCACCTCATTTCATTTTTATTTTCGCTTGTAAATTATGTTACACCGTGATATTATAGTAACAGAAAGAGAAAATCAATAGAAAACATTACTTTCAAAGTAAATAGTAACGAAAAAAGAACATGGGAGGTAGTTAAATGACAGTTAGTAACACGATTGGGGATAGAATAAGGAAGTTGAGAGAAAAAAGAAATGAAACTCAAGCTGAGTTAGCGAGTGAATTGCATGTAAAAAGGGAGACAGTTAACCAATGGGAGAACGGCACAAGGGATATAAAAACTCAGTATACAATATCTCTTGCAAATCACTTTGAAACTACTTGTGACTATTTGCTTGGAGTATCTCCGAACCAAACAAATAATGCCGATATACTTAATATATGTGAAAGAACTGGATTGTCTGAAGGAGCGTATAATGCGATATTGAAAATAAACTCCGAAACACACCCATTTCCTTCAGATAAACCTATTAAACGTCTTGACTATGTTTTTGACGAATTAGTGCAAAATGAATTATTTTATCAGCTTCTAAATCAAATAGAATTTATCACTTCACAGTTTGATATTTATATCTATTCTTATGATTTGGAAAATGGTCTTCACATGGAGACTTACGATGTTACTACTGAGGCAACCCTATATAGACTGCAAAAATCAATTGATACCATGGCAATTGAAATAGCTCGAAAAATAAATGAAGAGAGAAAAGACTTAATAGAAATGATTAGAAATGAAGATTCTAAATATATAGAACGTTATATGATTGAGAAAGGATAATAATTATGCGTAATGTAACAAAGAAAGTCAGTAAAGACGGAACAGTAAGCTATCTTATAAGGGCATCTGCAGGTTATAACATGGAAGGTAAACAAATAAAAAAATCAATGATTTACAAGCCATCTGCAAACATGACTGAGAGGCAAATCGAAAAAGAGCTTGAAAAGAAAGTAGTAGAATTTGAAACGAAAATCAAACAGGGTTTTATTATTGATGAACGTATTAAGTTTGCTGAATATGCAGAATTGTTCATGGAAGTGAAAGAAATGTCACCGAAATGCAGAGAGAGATATATTGACTTGTTAAAGAAAATCAATAAAGCTATAGGGCATATTCGCCTTGATAAATTAACCCCTATGCACTTACAGGAGTTCTATAAGGACTTAAGAAAAGTTATAAGCAAGAGAACGAAAGAGCCTTTGACAGATAAAACGATACTACACCATCATAGGCTTGTAAGCTCGATATTAGCTCAGGCAACCAAAGAGCAAATGATACCTCGCAATATAGCATCAAGAAGTTATATGGATGCTCCAAAGGTCTTGAGAAAAGAGCCTAAATTCCTTGATGATATACAAGCTCAAAACGTTGTATCACTGTTGCTTCAAGAAGAAGATATTAGGGTAAAAACAAGCATATTGTTATTGATATACACTGGTATGAGGCGAGGTGAGTTGTGCGGCTTAGAATGGTCGGACATTGATACCAATAACAATGTTATTCAAATTCGCAGGGCTTCTCAATACATAAGCAAACAAGGGCTTATAACTAAAGAGCCAAAGAACAACAGTAGCAAAAGAGCTTTAAAACTACCGCAGGAGGTTTTTAGAATACTTGCAGAGTATAGGCAGTGGCAGATGCAGGAACGGTTAAAATCTGGCAGTGAATGGCACGGTAATATAGAAGTTCAGTTTATCAACGGAAATACCTTTGTGACAAAATCTATTAAAAATGATAGAATTTTCACAACTGACGATGGTAATCAAATAAGCCCTGACACAATTAATTTCTGGCTTGAGAAATTCAGAGAAAAACATAACTTGCAGGAGTTTACGCCTCATTCATTAAGACACACGAATATCACTCTGCAAATAGCTTCTGGAGTGTCTCTTAGGACAATAGCTTCAAGGGCAGGACATAGCCAAACAAGTACTACCGCTAATATCTACTCTCATGCCATACAAACAGCTGATGAGTTGGCTTCGCAGGTATTGGATGATATTTTAACACCTAAGACTTACAAAAATGCATAATAAATGTGTTGTTAAGGATGTCACTCCGCTGGTATTTCTATATTCATATAAAATACTGTTAAATATATTTTTATGAAATATATTTATCGATCAGTAGTGATCGAAATCTAATTTATGTGTTATAATAAAACAAAAGGAACGATAGCTCTTAAAAATAATAGATTTATTTGGAGGCTTTAAAAATGAAAATAGGTTTAATTGATGCTGATTTGATTGATAACGGGAGTAGACATCCTAACCTCGCCTTAATGAAAATCAGTGGATATATGAAAGAAAAAGGTCATGAGACTGAATTACTGTTGGACTATAACAATACCAATGAATATGAAAAAATCTATCTTTCTAAGGTATTTGATTTCACAAATATTCCAATTGATGTTACTGACGAAAATAAATATCCCAATATAGAGTATGGAGGTACTGGTTTCTTTTCAGATAAAGCACCTGATTTACCAGTTGAGATAGAACATCACATGCCAGATTATCATTTATATGATGCTTTTGTTGGAAGTGAGATTGCAAGGGGTATAAAACCGTTAAAATTTAAAGACTATATGGATTACTCTATTGGATTTGCTACCAGAGGATGTTTTAGAAAATGTTCGTTTTGTGTGAACAAGAAATATGACCGTGTAACTAAACATTCTCCTATTAAGGAATTTTTTGATAAAGATAGAAAAGCAATATATCTCTGGGATGATAATTTTTTAGGATTTCCAGAATGGGAAACGGTCTTAGATGAATTAGAATCTACTAAAAGATATTTTCAATTTAGACAAGGATTAGACATGCGACTTATGACGGACAAAATTGCTAAAAGATTATCAAAAGTCAAGTATCATGGTGATTACATATTTGCCTTCGACCACTTAAAAGATAAAAAAACAATCGAAAATGGTATGAAGATATGGAGAAAATATTCTACAAAAACAACAAAATTATATGTGCTATGTGCTTTTGAATCACAGGATGAAAATGATATAAAGAGTGTATTCGAGAGAATACGTATTATTATGAGGTATAAATGTTTACCGTATATAATGAGATATGATTCTTACAAAAATTCTGAATGTGAAGGTATGTATATAAATTTAGCACGTTGGTGCAATCAACCTAATTTCTTTAAAAAGAAAAGTTTTCGTGAGTTTTGTATAGCAAACCAAAGTACTACTACTTCTATTAAAGAATGTGCTACATTAAGATATATGAATGAGTTTGAAAGAAAATATCCTGATATAGCAAATGAGTTTTTTGATATGAAATATGAAGATGAATCATCATTTAATAAACTTTGAAAATGTAGAATCTAGTACTTAAATAAATATGTTAGATTCTACCTTATCTCAAAGCTGTAATGTAAACCAATCTAATCCCAATTCAATATATACTCTCTGACGAAATAAAAAATGATAATCAATTATTTGGTCATTTAAATGATTAGCTTCGTCTTCAATATAGTTTACTTCCAACCCAAGACCAGACACTATCAACTTTGATTTCATATCGTCCTTAATCGCATCTCCTGAAAAAACAATAATAGTTGGTATTGGACAGTTTCTAATATCATCAAGTGTATAACTCAATATTTGATAAGCAGTTCCAGGAGTTTGCTGTAACTTTGCTTCTATCCCCAGGAATTTATTTTCATATTTTACTACTAAATCGATTTTTCTTGCAGTATTTAAAAATCTGTATCCTACATACCTTTCTTTTAACACTGTAATTCCAGCATTCCATGATTCAATCTCTCTTGCCAGTGCATCTCTAAAATTAGTCCCGTTATTAGGCATAAAATACCCCCTAAATATAATATCATTTAAATATTTCAATTATACCAGTAATAGAGTATTTTAACTACTCTCTGCATCAAATTGTTTTTTATTTCAAAATTGTTTGTGTCGGAACTACTATATGGTTGTAGTCTCAAGGAAGTCCGATCTAACCCCTGGTTGTTGTCATTGTCGGTAAGGATTTATTCAATGAAATAATATAAATATTTCAAGTGTCTTACAGGTGTCTTATTAGTGTCTGATTATCGTTGTAAGACACCTGAAAACGTCTATAATAACCTTAGGTCATACCCAAGAAACCTAAGCATATCAGGGGTTGTAGGTTTTAGTCTGAGGATGCCAAAAGCCCGTGATAGCACTCATAACCCGAAGGTCGTGTGGTTCGAGTCCTACCTCCGCAACCATGAAGAGTGGCTTAAACATTGAGTTTGAGCCACTTTTGCTTTTTAGGGAATTACTTGAAATATGGGTTTTACGTTCAAATTTACGGTCATAAGATTTTAATAGTGAAAAAAGCATGGGCTTTTACCGAAGCTAAATAGGGCTATTTCTTATATAATTTCGTCTTACGGTCATTTTTTACGTTCAAATACTTGGTACATTACAAAAAGTTGGTACATTTAGCTCATAAAACCTGGTACAAAGCCCCTGAAGAAGAATATAATTGAAATTAGCCTACGTTCAATTTACGTTCAAAGTTACGTTCAACTTCAAAAAACTCATTTACGTTCAAAGTTACGTTCAAATTTAAAAAACTCATTTACGTTCAAAGTTACGTTCAAATTGAAAAAACTCATACACGTTCAAATTTAGAAAATTCATATTTGATATCAATTAATAATGTGCTATAATCTTACCGATAGATCAGTGCCTTGGAGTTCCTAGAGAGCCGAGGCCGTTTTATTTTTGGGAGCACATGTATTGTAGTGCGTCGATTTAATAGAAGAACCTTTTTGCATTATTCAATAAATTTTTAAAAAATTTACATAAAACAAACATTATTATGCTATAATTATACCGTTGAAAACGGAGGTGGAATTTATGCCACAAATAAGACCAATAACAGACCTCAGAAATACCACAGAAATTTCAGAACTTTGCCATAGTAAAACAGAGCCTATTTTTATAACTAAAAATGGTTATGGTGATCTTGTTGTTATGAGTATGGAAACATATGAAAGACAAATGGCTTTGGCGGAAATTTACAAAAAACTAGCGCTGGCAGAGAAACAGATAGAAGACGACCAGCTATTGGACGGAGATGATGTTTTTAAAAAACTGAGGTCAGAATATTAGGCTATATCGACGGTATGGCGTGTATCTTTGGTGAAACCGACTTCCATCAAACAGGCTTTCAGGACCATTGAACCCTTAAAGCTA
>CAZZCN010000038.1:0-28400 GCA_964652975.1 uncultured Oscillospiraceae bacterium
AAAAGTGCGATTGATGTAATAAGTATAGCTCTCTTTTTCTTCATATTTTATCACCTCGTATAATAGATTTGTAGCTCGAAATATCTGTCAATACAAAGTTGGTCTATAAATAATCTTGTTTATTGGCAGGATGTTTTGTCCGTTTCTCACAGCCAAATTTTCTTACTATGATAGATTTGGCTGGGCCAAATTATCTTCCTATAATAGATTTGGCTGGGCTGAATTTGTACCTCGTTTATGGTACAAAAGGACAAAACTCCCATAGTGAAAATTTATTTTCATTCTATTCGTGCCTCAAAGCATCAATTGGATTAAGTAACGAGGCTTTACGTGCAGGATAAATTCCAAAAAACAAACCAACGGCTGAAGAGAAGGCCACTGCTATAAAAATCGCTTTAAAGCTTAGTACCGGAATGATATTTCCTACGCCCGTATTAGCGATATAATAAGATATTCCATATGCAAGACCGAGACCGAAAAGTATTCCAAGAACCCCTCCAAAAAGGGTAAGTATAATAGATTCGGTAATGAATTGAAGAAGTATATTAGATGGAGTGCCTCCTATTGCCTTACGAATACCTATCTCCCGTGTCCGCTCAGTTACAGACACCAGCATTATATTCATGACACCTATACCACCAACAATTAGAGAAATTGCTGCAACGGAGCTGATAAAAATCGTCATGATATTGATTACATTATTAATCTGATCAAGAATTGAAGAAAGCTTTTGAGACCGATATACTTCACGCTCACTGTTGCCTCTACGCATCTCCATCAGTCTGACAACAGAAGACGCAGCTTCATCAATGCGTTCAGGTGTAATTGACATGACAGTAACCATTGAGATACCATTTTCACTTGCTATAAGTCTTTGTCCGGATAAAAATGGAGTATATACAAAAAACGGGATACTGCGTTGATCACCGGAATCATCATTTTGAAATCCACCGGCCAGTCCTGCAAACTGAGTGGCCACAGATTCACATATACCAACTACAGTAGTTTTAAGAATTCTTCCATTGCTTTCAATGCTTAAAACCTCACCAACAGCATTTTCACGACCGAAAAGGGCGGTGGCACCGGCAATATCCAAGATGACTACAGGAAAGGCCTCAGTATATTCTATCTCGGTAAAAAGCCTGCCATAGGTGATTTCAATAGGACTGAATTCATTGTAATCCGGGTCGATTGCTGAAAGATAAATCCTACGACGATCCATTTGAGTGGAAGCATATCCAATTGACTGTTCTGTTGCACTTATGAATTTAACCGAATCAAGATTATTGCGTATGGCTTCAAGGTCGCTTTGAGTAATGTAATCACCGGCCAGGGCCTTTGATGTTTTTACTTGAATAATTACAGTAGATGAACCGATTTTCTCAAATTGGCCAAGTATTTCATTTTTGCCGCCTTCACCCAACGATACAATTGCAATGACCGAAGATATTCCCACAATAATGCCAAGCATAGTGAGCAATGCTCGCATTTTGTTTTCGATAAGGCTGTTAAAGGCCATTTTAATGGATTCGAGTAACATCAATTGTCTCCTTTCAGCTTTACCTTAAGACCGTTTGACATTTCATTCGTTGGGTTTAGTACAACCTTGTCGCCTGCGTTAAGTCCTGATAACACTTCAACGTACATGTCTGATTGAATGCCGGGTGTAAAAGGCTTTCTGACTAGCTTGTTGTCCTTATCAACCAAAAAAACATAATATTCATTTAATTCTCTTCGCATCGCCTGTGCGGGAAGCACTATGACATTGTTTGCCGAGGCGGTTTTAATTTCAGCATCAATCAGGAAACCAAGCACAAGGTCGGTAAGATTACTTCCATTAACGCTCATTTCAATTGTAAGCTGAGGGTCACTGCCTGTAACACCAACTATACCTGCCTGTTCAAGAAGGGAATTGGAACTCGGACTGTTGAATTTTGCATCCTCGACAAATTTTGATTTGTATATTATTTCGCCTGTATATTTTTTATTGTTATGGGTATATTCAACACTTAGTCCAGGTTTGAGTTTTTCTGAATCGAATTGACTTACTTTGAAAATAGCTTTTGGTGCGGTATTGTCATAAATTACAATCGGGGATGTCTGAGAGGATGCTGATCCTGAAGATCCTGTTAATCCGGAAAGCGATTCACCAAGCGCGCCTGAAAGCAGGCTATCAAGTGAAGATGTAGATTGCGAGGTGGACGTACCAATATATGAACCTGTCTTGGTGTTAATTTCGGCGACAATCCCTGGACCTGTAGCAACCAATGAGGTTACAGCTTGATCCAAGGCTTCTTTGGTTGATTTCTCTAGTTCCTTTGCATTTGCCAGAGAATCACCTGTATTAAGTCCCAAAGATCCTAACTGTGAAGTTAAATCTGAAGAAAGTGTGAGACCGGAAGTAAGACCTGTAGCCAAACCAGATGTAAGAGTGCCGCCGATTCCTTTAAGGACTGTTGGGAGAGATGTGCCCAAAATAGCTGTGTCCTTGTTGATGTTTTCAATTATTTTGGCATATTCCGGATTATCTGCTACATTGACTCCTTGCGTTACTGTATCAATGAGTTCTTGTATCTGCTGTTGAAGTATGACCGGGTCAGGATTCAGACCTGATAACTGGCTGCTTATGATTTCAGACAATTCTGCTGGTATATTTATTGTAGTGGACTGTGTAGTGGCAAGTAATGTTAAATTAGATACAATACGGGTTATAGAACCAGACATTCTGTTTATCTGGAGTTCAAAATCCTTTTGATCCTTTTGTTTCTGGGCAGCAATAGCCTTATTGCTGGCATCCTGGGCAGCTTTAGATGCCTCGAGCGACTTTCGTGCAGCCTTGGCATTGTTATATTGCTCCTGAAGTTCAAGTATATCCAAAGTCAGGAGGACATCTCCCGTTTTCACTATATCTCCAACTTTGACATTCACCTTAAGAACCCGCTGCTTTTGCTTTATATTGTATTCAGTTGTAGAACCTGGACTTATCTGTGCCTTGACATACATCTTGCTTGCAATGTCACCATTGCTTATGTCTATTGCTGTGACTTCTGGTGTGTTACCTAATCCATTTATAAAATATGCCAGTAGAGCAATTATGACAGCAATAGGAATAATTATTCCTATTGCAATATTTCTGCGTTTGTTGCGGATCTTTCTGTTGTTTTCTAACATTTTTTTGACCATCCTTATTATTAATATTATTAATCAAAGACTTTTCAGTCTGTTGTTTCTTCGGATTACAGCCGAACTCCATTCAGCTTTCTGCAAAGCGGTCACAGGCACGAATTCGGGTACTTTGACAGGGTTGCCTTCATCGTCGATGGCCACAAAAACGAGATAAGCTGTGTTTACCAACGTTCGCTCACCACTTAGCTTCTCAACATATGAATAAACCCTTATTTCCATGGAAGTCTTGCCTGTCCACGTAATATCAGCCTCAAGCGATAGCGTCTCATCCATAAATACAGGCGATAAAAACTTTAGATTGTCAACAGCGAGTAGTGTAACCCCTGATTTGGAATGTCGCTTAGCCTCAACAGCAGCAACCACGTCAATCCATGACATCAATTGACCTCCAAAGAGCCTGTGGATTCCATTTACATGAGATGCCATGATAATCTGAACATGTGATGTTGACATAATTTTCTCTCCTTTTTCCGGTAGATATATTGTATAGCACAAGGCAGTTTGCTACATCATTAAGCCATAATTTTCAAATAATAACAAAAATTTGCTATCGAATATTATTCTGCTAATGTATAATATAGAAAAATGCATTTTATTAATGGCATGTAACTTCTTGTTTTATTATTTACAGCGTTATCACAGCAATTAAAAAATGTGTTTTGCATAAAGTATATTGTAGCACTACTTATATATTTTTGAAATACAAATGAACAACTGAAAGGGAATCGGTAACATATTTATGGATATTAAAATCAAGATTGTCGACCAAGGCAAAGAGTTTTTTACAACAGCAAAAAGCGGGGAGATTTTGATTAACAAGCTTCAAACATCTGAAACTTCCGTCCATTCTCCTTGTGGCGGGAGGGGAACATGCCAGAAATGCAAGGTTATAGTTGAAGGCAAGGGCGAGGTTCTAGCTTGTCAGACAGTTATCAGCGATGAATTATGCAAGGGCAGGGACGGTCAGATAGTAGTTTATCTGCCTAAACGCTCTAAAGCTAAGATTCTTTCGATAGGGTCATTGCCCGAGCATAAGCTAAATCCATTGGTTAAGTCATATAAAGTCACTTTGGACACTCCAACTCTTTCAGATCAGGTGCCTGACGATATTAGAATTGAAGATAAGACAGGATTTAAGGTGCCATTTAATCTGCTGATGGATTTATCCGAAATTCTTCGAACGAACAAATTTGATATCAATTTCTCAGTCAGAAAAGATAACGAAGAAATCATTTCCATAGAGCCATCGAGCCAGCAACACAAAAATTATGGCGTGGCTATAGATATTGGTACCACAACCATCGCAGCGTTTTTGTATGACCTTGACACTGGAAGACATATAATGAGTGCAACATGTCTTAATTCACAGAAGAATTACGGTGCTGATGTCATATCGAGAATTGATTTTGCATCCGCCTCCGATGAAAATTCAGTACAGATGCAAAGTCTGGTTTATAATGATATTTTTGAACTGTTATTTGAGCTCACCGATAACATTCATGATGTGAAGCTGGTTTCTTTTTCCGGCAATACAACAATGATGCACTTGCTTTGTGGCATCAACCCGATAGCAATAGCCAAATCTCCATTTATACCCACAACAGTATCCAGTCGTGTATGCTATATGTCTGAGATTTTCAGATGTAATCACAAGAAAATCAACTATAATCCCGCATGCATACTTCTTCCATCTATTTCAGGTTATGTGGGTGCGGACATTACAGCAGGAATTCTTACCTGTGATATGGACAAAAGCGATCAAACAGCAATTTTAATTGATATAGGAACAAATGGCGAAATTGTTCTTGCGCGCAATGGTTCTATTGTTGCATGTTCTACGGCAGCAGGCCCGGCGTTTGAAGGAGCCAACCTGTCTTGTGGAATAGGAGGGGTCGTCGGAGCGATTGACAAGGTCTTTTTAAATGACAATGATATCACATATAGCACAATATCTGATGAGACTCCATGCGGGATTTGTGGTTCCGGAGTTGTCTCCGCCATTTCTGTTTTATTGGAATCAGGGCTGATAGACGAAACCGGTAGATTTGAAGACAATATTGACATCCTGCCTGAAGTGCTAAGAAATAAAATTGTTAAAATCAATAATGAGAAAGCATATGTTTTTTCATATGTTGATAACAAGGAACCTTCCGTATATCTTACCCAGAGGGACATACGCGAGGTTCAGAATGCAAAAGCTGCTGTTTGTGCAGGAATCAAACTCCTAATAGAAAAAGACAACCTTAAAGCGAAAGATATAGACGTTGTATATATTGCCGGCGGGTTCGGAAATTTTCTAAATGTAAAGGATGCTTTCCGTATTGGGTTGATACCATCCGAACTTGAAGGCAAGACAAAAATGATAGGGAATACATCGGTTATCGGATCATCACTATGTCTTCTTGACATAGACGCACTGCAAAGGTGCGAATCAATACGTAGAAAGACCATGTACTATGAATTATCATCTGACAAACGATTTACAGATCTATATATAGACGCAATGATATTTGGAGAATAATTGAATAATGGTAAAAAATGAAATAAGAAAAAACATCCGTTTGATAAGAGAATGCCAGGACGAGACAGCATGGCGTGCCAATACCAAGAAAATATGCGACAGCATTCTTACACTGCCGATATTAAAAGAAGAAAATGTAAGAGGCAAGAATGTTTCACTTTTTTTTGCGCATAAAGGTGAACCTGATCTTTCATCCATACGTGATGCACTGATCAGCATGGGTGCAAACTGTTTTTACCCCGTAACACAGTCGGAAGACATAATCATGCGAAGGCACAGACACGAAATCGAATACCATGAATACAATCCCGGCAAAATGGGAATCCCTGAGCCTGTTATGTTAGACAATCATTCTGATGTTAACAAGTTGATGGATATCATATTCCTGCCGGGAATTGCTTTTGACAGGAAAGGCAACCGTGTTGGATATGGTAAAGGTTACTACGACAAATATCTTGCCCAGTATTTTCCAGACCCTTATGTAATAACCATTGCTCCGCTTTTCTCATTTCAGTTAGTAGACCAGATACCCGCAATGCCACACGATATTCCTGCGGATATTATAGTTACTGAAACGGAAATCATCTATACCTGATGTTTCAAGAGTAAAATTCCATTTACACAATTATATGATATAATAATGTCAGTATTAATTGGGGGAACGTTACTTGAAGAATAAACTATTTAATATCAACCATGTAATTAATAATATTTTAGCGAAAAGCATACTGAAGAATACATTTATTGTAAGAATAACTAAAAGTTGCTTTCATACGAAAAGAAAAGCGATGTTTATTATTACAGTTAATACATTACTGTTTTTTATGCTAGTAATTTCGTGCGACAGAATTCCCGGAACAACAGGACAAGTCTCGATTGAATCGAAAACCTCTAATACATCGGCTTTATATTCAGAATCATCTTCATATTCATTTTCAGGTTCATCTACAGCTTCGAGTTTTATCTCATCAGATATATCATCAAAATTCAACTCAAGCACAGTATCGTCAAATAATGTATCCGGCAACACAGATTCTACTAATTCGATTTCTGCATCAAACTCAAACACCAACGTGGATCCAACACCGACACCTGATATTTCACAGTATAAGGAACCATATTTGTATGTAAAAGACAATTCACTCCGATATTTAAACTTCAGAACACAGCCTAATACCCAAGGTACAATTATACGGCAGTTAAAGCCTGGTATGAAACTTAAATTTCTTGCATCGTATGATATGTGGTTCAAGGTATTATCTCCATATGAAGAAGTCGGGTTTGTTTATGGTGGATATGTTACCGATATAACTCCCATAAAGCCTTTAGCTTTGCAAGAGTCTGATCTATTTACGAAATGGGAAGATGTCGCATTAACAAAAGGTTATTACACGGCTGGTATTTCAAAGTATATCGGCAGGACTCTGGGGCAAGGCTACGAACCGTTGAAGGGGATAACTGTCATTTTGGATCCGGGACATGGTGGCACAGATTTCGGTGCCGAGCATAAGCTTTCTGGATTAACAACGATAATAAAAGAGAAAAGTGTTAATTTAAGTGTCTCCCTCAATCTCGAGAAAGAACTAATAAAGCTTGGCGCTACAGTGTTTATGACACGCAATGACGACAGTTCTACAGGGCTTTATTACAGAAGTGCTTTTATTAATAAAATTGTTTTAGAAAAGCACAATGCTTTGCTCGAAAAGAAAATTAAAGTTTTGTTAGATCTGGAACAGACAAGATCATTGACGGATTCAGAGAAAAGCGATAAATCAAACCTGACAGTAGAGCTGACTGATTGCGTAAGACTTATAACGTTGATGCAAAATGTGATGAACACAAACTCAGATTATCAGTTATCCAGCGGGCAGATAGGTTTTAAGGTTACCGGTTTGTTTGAGGGCCTTGGCAGCAATTCCGATTTGCGTAAAATAATGGATATTTCCAGAGAATATGAGGATATAGTCGTTGTATCGATACACTGTAACAATATATTGAACGCTCCAACTAAAAATGGTATTGAAATTTATTATGGAACAAACAGTGCAATTTACAAGTATGAACTGAGTCTGCTTTTGCTCGATCCTAAACGGAATATTTTAAATCCATCATACCAATTCTATAACGATACCTATAGAATGTTATTTGCACAGTCTATAAGAGATAGGATTTTAACTGAGACAAATCTTCAACTTGCAACAATTGACAGTTTGCAGTCAAATGACGGACTTAGAGAATCAAGCACTTGTATAACCAGAGAAAACAATCTGACAGGAATACAAATCGAACTTGGCTATCTGAGCAATAATGATGATCGTACTTTTTTGACCGAACCAACAGGCCAAAAAAGAGTCGCCCATGGAATTGCTTTAGGTATTTATGATTATTTCTGCAAAAATATTTCATAAATATAACGGAGAGGTATGATTTTGAAAGAAACATTAAAAGACCTGCTATTTCAAAATGAAAAGAACAATATAACCAGCAAAACAAACACCCCGCCAAATGATCCCAACAACAGAAAGTGGTTTCGTCTGGATAATGCTGCAAAGCTTTATCCAGTAATTATGAAGCGCAGTTATATCTCGCTTTTTAGAATTTCAGCAAATACTCACGAAATAATTGATAAAACCTATCTGCAGAATGCCCTGGATAATATTATCGACAGGTTTCCATATTACAAGGTCAGACTTCGCAGAGGGTTTTTCTGGTATTATTTTGAGAAGATCAGGAACCGTCTGCAAGTAGAAGAAGATGTGCAGAACCCTTGCCGCCCCATGAGACGAAAAGAAAACTATGGATATCTTATAAGAGTAAGATATTATAACAACAGGGTTGCGGCTGAGTTTTTTCACGGATTAACTGATGCATCCGGGGCATTGATTTTCCTTAAAACATTGCTGGCAGAGTATTTTAGAATTAGTATCAATGTTAAAATGCCATTCGAAAAAGGCGTTTTCAATCCGGTGACAACTCCAGAAAGTGAGGAATATGAAGATTCTTATAACAAATATGCAAATTTCAAGGTTATAAGAAGACCCAAGGCGGACAATGCCTACAAGATTAAAGGCACACAGGAGTTTCCTCACACTTTGCATATTGTAACGGGCATAATCCCGCTTGACGCGATAAAGTCAAAATCCAAGGAATCAGGCGTTTCCATAACCGAATATCTGGTTTCTGTCCTTATAGAGGCAATTTATACCAACCAGAGAAACGGACCAGTGCGCAACATTGACAAGCCAATCCAGGTTTCAATTCCGGTAAATATGAGGAATCACTATCCCTCAAAGACAATGCGTAATTTTTCACTGTTTACAAGTCCCGGGATTGAACCCGAATATGGAGACTACTCATTTACCGAGATTCTTCAGAACATTCATCATTACATGAGGTTTCAATTGAATTCAAAATATATGAATGCCTTGATGTGCGCAAATGTCAGCTCAGAAAAGCATACTATTGTCAAACTTGTTCCTTTGGTAATAAAAAATATTGCCATGATGATAGGATACAAAAAATTCGGTATTTTAAAATACACTTCAACTTTTTCCAATCTGGGAATCGTTGAAGTGCCCAAAGAGATGGAGGATCTTGTTGACAGGTTTGATCTCGTGGTTGGACCTTGCACCTATAATCCAGTCAATATTGGGTTGCTAAGCTATAAGGATAAGCTGTATATCAACTTTTCTGATACAATAAAAGAGAAGAACATACAAAGAAATTTTTTCACGCATTTGGTAAAGGCAGGCATACCTGTTAAAATTGAGACAAACGAGGTATGGATGGATGAAAAATAATTTTTTTAATACAAAGCGAATTTGTACAGAAAATTTGATTTTATCAAATTTTCCAAGATTGATAAAACTTCAGTTTTATCAATTTGCACCACGAGGTGCAAATTCGGCACAGTCAAATCTGAATAATTAATAGTAGATGTGCCGAAACGGATAAAACATCCTGCCAGATATAAAAGATGGTCACAGTAAAAACTTTTATTAATATATTATTTAAAGGAGACTGGTATGTCATATTGTGTAAATTGCGGAGTAGAGCTTGGCGAATCTGAGAAAAAGTGTGTTTTATGTAACTGCGAAGTTGTAAATCCAAAACAAAAATCTGCCGGTGCGTATGTTTCACCATATCCAGTGAAGACAGATGACATCACTACGAAAGAGAACAGAAAATTCTATGCGATACTTCTCTCGGCGTTATTTGCCCTGCCATCTATCATATGTTTTTTCCTTAATATTCTATATTTCAAGGAGATATTCTGGAGCATATACGTAATCAGTGTGTTTTTTTTCATATGGGTTTGCACAGTCATCCCTATTTTGCTCAAGAAATTAAATGTTATGGTGTATTTGTTTTTTGACTATCTATCTTTGATAATGCTTGTTTTTATTATTGAGAATTTCTTTTTTGATTACGGATGGTTTTTGCCGCTTGCATTCCCTATGCTTACTTCGCTTCTTGGATTTACTGTCATTATGGCGATTCTGATCCAAAAACATAAAATTCATGGATTCCAGATTCCCGGCATGATTCTAATTTTATCTGGATTTCTCTGCGCTGTTATTGATTTTTTCCTAAGCATGCATTTTGAAAACGCATTTAGAATATCCTGGTCTATTTTTACAATGGTCCCGACAATCATTGTTGCATTAATATTTTTCATTATAGAAAAAAATGATAACATCAAGGAAGAACTTATCAAGAGATTCCATTTCTAAAAATTTTAGCAATATCTATAAGTATTTACAAATCATAATATAAAATATACAATCTTATAAGACGAAATTTAAAAATCAAGAGTAAATGGAGCAATAAAGAATACACAAATATATTTTAAAAAATCAAATACCAAAGATATCAAATCAACCAGGCCGGGCACATCACCAAAGCAGACAATAAAGACCTTGATGATAATATTGATTCTAGCTGTCGCTGTTACATCCTGCAGTACCGAGACGGACACTAAATCCAATGTAAACATAGGTTCCGAAGGAGTAGAATTTGCAAAAACACTATCAGCACAGTATCCTTTCAGGAAGGCTTATTCCACAGAAGAGAAGGCATCGTCAGCGCTGATTTTCAAGACTTTGGAAGAAATAGGGTACGACCCGGTAATTACTGAATTCACGGTCAAAAACAACAAATCACAAAACATAATACTAAAAATTCCGGGAACAGGATTCACCTTGACAGAAAGCAGCAATTCAGGAAATAATAGCACAGGTTCAGTCAACAAATCAGACAATTCGGCTTCATCTGGCCAGATCGAGATCAAAAGGCAGGTAATAATAGGTGCGCATTATGATACCTTGCCAGGTGTTACCGACAAGTCCAAATATCCCGAATTTGACGGAATTCAGGATAATTCTTCAGGCACCGGTGCATTAATATCAATTGCAAGGGAATTGAAAAAGCAAAGATACGGATACGATATCGTTATTATTTTTTTTGGCGCCGGTCATGACGGGTTTGCCGGTGCGGATAATTATGCAAAGAGCATGACGCCCAAAGAAATTGCGGACACAGATGCGATGTACTGCATCGAAAGTATTTATGCGGGTGACAAGCTATATGCCCATTCGGGTTTGAATTCACTTGAAACAGGCAAGAAATATATCAAACGTAGAAAGCTTTATGAATTGTCAGACGTTGCAATTGAGAATGTGATTGACCTCAGATTCAATGAATCGGATCTGGACGTTGATGTAAACAACGATGGCAAGAAGGATGTGTACAGGGAAATCACCGTAAACAAATCTGATTATTCAGTATTCGACATACTTAAGATCCCTTGTGTGTATATTGAATCTTTTGATTATTTTGCATCATCACAGGCAGGGCAGATAGAAAGCAAAAATCCATTTTTTGCCGAAACAAAAGGCAAGATAAAAGGAACGAAATTTGATTCTTATAAAGCATTGAACCCCATACTAGATAAAGACAGGCTCGAAAATCGCATCAAAAACACCGCATTCTTAATTATAAAGGCACTAGAAAAAGGTATTTACAGATAAGAACAAGCTAGCAACATCAAAATACTGTGTTTTTGATTATAAAGACAATGAAATATTGTATGTAGATAACATCCTCAATGCAACTTTTATTATTCGTAATAAAGAAAGAAACGTAAAACGTCAGTATCGAACCATTTGAAATTTATGGACTGATATTTTCCTGGTGAAATAGTAGATATTTTTTCTTGTTCGGAGTCACCACAGGTACGAGTGTATGGGACAACTGCTCCTTCTGGCATCTCATCAGAAAAAAGACCAATCAAAAGCTTTCCGTTAAGCGTAACGCAGGCATTAATTATATCATCAGGAATAAGGACGTCTATACGAAATCTTACAGGGCTTGCCATTTTAAAAGTGTATTCAACTGTTTTACAATGTTCATCCTGTATGACAACAGATTGTTTCATAATAATAACCTCGTCGTTGACAGTTAATTCATGTGAATCATCCTTAATATCAGAAATAGAAATGCCGGTAAACTGCATTGCAGGATTGTTCATAAGTTTAAGCCTCCTGTTGGAAAATGTGATTTTCATATTATAACAAATTGCAATGATAATGAACAACATTTTTGATATTATAATTTCAGTTTTTTGTAGAAGGGCTTATATGCAAAGTGAATCGTTATTGAAATTCAATAATTCATTCAATGATGTAGATAATATGATATCTGCCTATATTCATGTACCGTTTTGCAAGCAAAAATGTTACTACTGCGATTTCAATTCATATGCTTCTCAAGAAAATTACATAGATTCATACTTTGAAGCATTGCAAGCTGAAATTGTCATGACAGGAGCAGCTATAAATATGCGAACTGAAATTGTCATGAAAGGAGCAGCAGGTAGATACGAAAACCTGAAAACTGTCTTTATTGGAGGTGGGACACCAAGTTTCGTGTCGTCTGGACACATATATAAAACATTGGAGATATTAAAACACACCTTTGGGTTTGCCCCCGGATGTGAAATCACAATTGAGTGCAACCCTGGAACGCTAGACAGTAAAAAACTTGAAGACTATCGCAAGGCGGGCATCAACAGAATAAGTATCGGACTGCAAAGTACGTCGGACAGACTTTTAACAAATATCGGAAGAATTCATACCCTCAAGGATTTCGAGGAATCTTTGAAGCTTGTTCGAAAAGCTGGATTTGACAATATCAACATAGATCTCATTGCCGGATTACCTGACCAGAGTACTCAGGATTTTACAGATACAATAGAAAAGGTGATAGGATACAATCCTTCACACATCTCCATCTATTCGCTTATTCTGGAGCCTGACACTCCTTTTTACAACAAGTATCATGCCAACCCCGAAATTCTGCCTTCGGAAGATGATGAGAGGGATATGTACTGGAACGGTGTGCAACTATTGAAAGCATCTGGATACAGTCATTATGAAATAAGCAATTTTGCGAAAAGCGGCTTTGAATGCAGACACAATATCATGTGCTGGGAGACAGACAAATATTTGGGATTCGGTGCAGGGGCGCACTCCTACCTGGACAATTACAGATACTCAAATGAATGCGATATCGAAAAATACATACATAAAATCAATTCAACTGATAAAATTATGGATTATAAATCCGACAAAAATGAAAGTTTCAAAAATTTTCCTGCAATTTCAGAGATAAATATTTTAACTACCGAAGATAGAGAAAAAGAATTTTTCATGTTAGGATTTAGAATGTTAAATGAATTGACAGAAGAGAGGTTTTTAAAATTATTCAAAACTGATTTGAATAAATTTCGCCCGATTCTTCAAAGGCTTATAGATAAAGGCTTCATTATTAGAAATGATAGCGGATATAAAATCACCGACTATGGAATTGATTTTGCAAACCAGATATTTATTGAATTTATTTAATATGAATTGCTAGTAAATATGTGATAAGTGATAAAAGCCTGATTAATTTAAAAAAATATATTGAAATATTTGTCTTTTATTTTTGCAAAAACATTGACAGGGTACCATGTTATGAGATAAAATAATTGTATACAATCCGAGGAGGAACAAATGGGATTATCAATTTCACAAAAAATAATAAAAGAACATCTGCTTATTGGAGAAATGACACCGGGAAGCGAAATTTCAATTCGAATCGATCAAACATTGACACAGGATTCAACCGGTACCATGGCATATTTGCAGTTTGAAGCCATAGGTATTCCGAGGGTTGCTACGAAGCTGTCAGTTGCATATATTGACCATAATACGCTTCAAACCGGATATGAGAATGCTGATGATCATAAGTATATACAGACAGTTGCTTCAAAGTACGGAATTTTATTTTCTAAACCAGGTAACGGTGTATGCCATCAGGTACATATCGAAAGATTTGGCGTCCCTGGACAGACTCTTTTAGGCTCTGACAGCCATACTCCTACATGTGGAGGCATAGGGATGCTGGCAATCGGTGCCGGCGGACTTGATGTAGCTGTTGCTATGGGTGGTGGTCCTTATTTTATTACAATGCCGAAGATATGCAGAGTCAATCTTACTGGTAAATTGAGCGACTGGGTCAGCGCGAAGGATATAATTCTTGAGGTGCTGAGAATTTTAACCGTTAAAGGCGGAGTGGGTAAAATCATCGAATATTCAGGTGATGGAATTAACAACTTATCTGTCCCTGAACGTGCAACTATTACCAACATGGGGGCTGAATTAGGCGCGACAACATCAATTTTTCCAAGTGACAGCGTGACATATGAGTTTTTGAAAGCTCAAGGCAGAGACAAGGATTTCGTAGAGATTGTTCCTGATTTGGATGCAATTTATGATGAGACCATCGAAATAGATTTATCAAAACTATCTCCCATGGTCGCAAAACCTCATAGTCCTGATAATGTAGTAACAGTTGCCAAAGCTGGTGCAATTAAGGTTGACCAGGTTTGCATAGGCAGCTGCACCAATTCTTCACTTATGGATATGATGAAAGTGGCCGCCATTCTGGATGGCAAAACTGTTAATGATAATGTGTCATTGGTAATAGCTCCTGGATCCAAGCAGGTACTCAGCATGCTATCACAAAACGGAGCCCTGTCCAAAATGATTTCAGCTGGTGCCAGAATACTGGAAGCGGCCTGCGGTCCTTGTATTGGAATGGGACAGTCGCCTAAGACCGACGCAGTATCGCTGCGTACCAATAATCGTAATTTCTATGCAAGAAGCGGAACAGCATCAGCACATGTTTATCTTGTAAGTCCAGAGGTTGCGGCATTCAGTGCCATCACTGGTGTGCTTACGGATCCAAGGGAGCTGGGTGCGATGCCTGTATTCAAGACACCGGCCGAATTTGACACCAATGATAATCTAATAGTACTTCCAGCACCTGTAAATAATTCCGTAGAAGTCGTTAGAGGACCGAATATCAAGCCATTCCCGATTAACAGGGCATTAGGAAGCAAGCTCGAAGGGGAAGTGCTTATCGTTTTGGAAGACAATATTACAACAGATCATATCATGCCATCCAATGCAAAGCTGCTTCCATTCAGATCTAATGTTCCATATCTTGCAAAGTTCTGCCTGACACCCAGTGATCCAGACTTTCCAGAGAGAGCGATAGAGAAAAATGGTGGATTTATAGTAGCCGGAGCCAATTACGGACAAGGCTCAAGCAGGGAGCATGCGGCTTTAGCACCATTACAGCTAGGTGTAAAAGCAGTAATAACAGTGTCTTTTGCCCGCATACATATGGCAAACCTCATAAACAGCGGTATTTTGCCATTGGTTTTTGAAAACTCAAATGATTACGAATCGATTAAAATGGGTGACAATCTTATTATTGATAATCCCGTAGAACAAATATCAAATAAATCGGGTATAATAGAAGTGCGAAATGTTACATCCGGCAAAATCATCAGGACTGTACTTGATATTTCTCCGAGACAAGCGGATATTTTAATAGCAGGCGGAATGCTCAATTACACAAGACAAGGAAATCATTGATATGCAAAGCGTCAAACACGGAATGCTTCGTTTTAATGTATACAACAGACTCAGAGATGATATACTTACCCAGGTTTACAAGAAGGGAGAGGCACTCACGGAAGCCAAAATAACAAAGGATCTTGGTGTAAGCAGAACACCTGTTCGAGAGGCTTTTGTACAACTTCAGATTGACGGACTGGTAGATGCCATTCCTAATAAAGGGCTTGTGGTCAGAGGACTCAACAACAATGACATCCAGGACATGTATGACATAAGAACCTACATTGAGACAATAGCAGTAAACAGGGTTTGTGAAAATATAACGAAAGAGAATCTTGAAATTCTGGAGAAGGTGTTACAGCTCGAAAAGACATATATTAAAACCAAGGATTACCTCAATTTTCAAAAATCAGACTTGGATTTTCACAGTGTAATAATTAAAAGCAGCGACAGCAGGATAATTGAGAATCTATTGTCATCAATAATGCAGTATACGAGACTGGCAAGAACCAAATCACTTGCATCCGGTACGCGAATACAGGAATCACTTGATGAACACACAGCAATATATAATGCGATAAAAAACAATGATAAAGTCCAGGCGCAGGCATTAATGAAGATGCACATCAAAAAGGCCAAGGAAAAATTTATGAAGACAATGTTTGAAAAGGAGAACATAAGCTATGAATAAACAAAATAGAACCAAAGAGGAAATTTTTAATAATCTTGTCGAGGTTGCCACATCCAAGGCGAAAATCGATTCATCACTTTATGAGAAATACAATGTCAAAAGAGGACTTCGTAATGATGATGGAACAGGGGTGCTGGTGGGACTTACAGAAGTCGGAGAAGTGTTTTCATATATCATGGATGACGGAGACCGTGTTCCTACTGAAGGCAGACTCTTTTATCGTGGAATCGAGATCAATGACCTGGTTAACGGATTTTATCAAGAAAAAAGATTCGGGTTTGAAGAATGTGTTTATTTACTTTTATTTGGTGACTTGCCGACAGCCGAACAGATGGTGCAGTTCAACCAGCTATTATCTGACTGCAGATATCTGCCTGCCAACTTTACAGAAGATATGATTATGAAAGCCCCTAGTCCTGATATCATGAATAAGCTTGCCCGTACAATTCTAGCTCTATATGTTTATGATTCAGACCCTGACGGACTTACAGTAAGCAATATTTTAAGGCAATGCATTGAGTTGATAGCAAGAACGCCATTGTTGATTTCTTATGGTTACATGGCCAAGAGGCACTATATTGATAAGGAAAGTCTTGTATTACACGGCCCCAAGCCTGAATATAACACTGCTCAGAATATTTTGCACCTTATAAGAGCTGATGGCAAATTCACCGAACTGGAAGCAAGGGTCCTTGACCTTGCGCTTGTACTTCATGCAGAGCACGGAGGAGGCAACAACTCCAGCTTTGTTACTCATGCCGTATCATCTTCCGGATCGGACACTTATGCAGTAATGGCAGCTGCTATTGGCTCCCTTAAAGGACCTCAGCACGGTGGTGCCAGCGGTAAGGCATATGACATGATGCAGGACTTGAAGGCGAGTGTTACTAACTGGAGAAGTGAAATCGAAATTGAGAACTACCTTACTAAAATTTTGCAAAAAGACGCCTTTGACAAGTCCGGTTTGATTTACGGAGTAGGTCACGCCGTATACACTGTATCAGACCCCAGGACGAAACTTCTAAGGGATTATGCCAGAGCGCTTGCATACGAGGCTGGCAGAGAAGATGAATATGAACTCTATACTCTTACCGAAAGGCTTGCTCCCGAGGTGTTTTATAATGTCAAGAAGAGCAGCAAAATAGTATGTGCAAACGTAGACTTTTTCTCTGGTTTTGTATATGACATGCTTAAGATTCCACAAGAACTTTTCACTCCGATTTTCGCTGCAGCCAGAATAGCAGGTTGGAGTGCCCACCGAATAGAAGAAGTGGTAAGTGGCGGTAGAATACTGCGTCCGGCATATAAATGCGTCAAAAAGAGGATAGGATACACACCTGTTGACAAGCGCTAATCAGCAGTTCCTCAACAGTCAAATAACAGCTTTTTAATTGAACGATTAATGACATTTATGTTAACATATTGTTATTATTTTTGCCACCACATAACACCCGATAAAGTTACCTAAGTAGTATAATACAACTATAGACATAAATGTAATTTTTATGGAAAGGGGGAATGTTTTATGAGACTAAATAATGAAATCAGAATCTCTGAATCAGAGTGGCTGATCATGCATGTTTTATGGGAAAAGTCACCTCTTTATATGGGTGATATAGTAAAAGCTTTGGCATCTACACCTTGGAGCAGGACAACCATTCAGACAATGGTTTCCAGACTTGTTACCAAGAATGTTATCGGTACCAACAGAACTGGTTATGCTTTCTTATATTATCCTCTATTCAAAGAGGATGAAGCTTTAAAGGCTTACACCAGATCTTTTGTAGAGAGAACATATAAAATGGATGCTGCAGGATTGGTCAAGGAACTTGTTACAGGAGATTATCTTACTCCGGAAGAGAAGAAAAATCTCAAGAAGTTATTTTGATTTAATAGTATTCTGAGAATAAAAAAAGAAGCAGCAATGCTTCTTTTTTTTGGTGACCCTAAGGAGAATCGAACTCCTGATTCCGCCTTGAGAGGGCAGCGTCTTGACCGCTTGACCATAGGGCCTGGATTGATTTGCGAACATGATTATATCATTGCTTATTTTTATATGCAAGCACTAAAATCAAATTTTCAATTTTTTATATGTAAATCATTTGTAAATAGGAAAAATTATTGATATTATATAGTTTGAGAGGTACAACACAATTGATTCATGAATATATTGTAATAAAAGGTGCCAGAGAGCACAATCTTAAGAATATTGATCTTAAAATCCCCAGAGACAAGCTTGTTGTTTTAACAGGTGTATCAGGATCAGGCAAATCCTCATTGGCGTTTGATACAATCTATGCAGAAGGACAGAGGAGATATGTCGAGTCATTGTCCTCGTATGCCAGACAGTTTTTGGGTCAGATGGAAAAGCCAGACGTTGATTACATCGAAGGGCTTTCTCCAGCTATTTCTATCGACCAGAAAACCACCAGCAAAAATCCCAGGTCTACAGTGGGTACTGTCACAGAAATATATGACTATCTGCGATTGCTGTACGCTCGGGTAGGAACTCCTCATTGCCCTAGTTGTGGAAAGGTAATCGAACAACAGTCCGTTGACCAGATTGTAGATACTCTTACTAAAATCCCCGATAAGACAAGAGTGTTGATACTAGCTCCTATTATAAGAGGTCGTAAAGGTGAGAATACCAAGCTTTTTGATGATTTTCGCAAAATGGGATATGCCCGTGTACGCGTTGACGGTGTGTATTATGACCTTGATGAGGATATAGCACTGGATAAGAACAAGAAGCATACTATCGAAGTTGTCATTGACAGGCTTGTTATGAAGGACAGTATTGCATCGCGTTTGACCGACTCCATAGAAACTGCACTTAATCTAAGCCATGGACTGGTTGTTGCAGCAGTACA
Source organism: uncultured Oscillospiraceae bacterium (assembly GCA_964652975.1). GTDB lineage: Bacteria > Bacillota > Clostridia > Saccharofermentanales > UBA5734 > CAZZCN01. The sequence goes on from CAZZCN010000038.1 coordinate 19,237, forward strand.
AGAAAAGATTACCGACAATGAAATGAATGGACTGGGTAATTTTTCCCTGGATACGACTGCCAAGGAAAATTCAAAAATGATTTCCGACAAGCCAGTAAAAGATTTTTTATCAAATAATGATTCATCAACAAATTTAGAATCAAACAATGACTCTTCAACAAAGTCTGAAGTAAATGTGATTCACGAAGAAGCCTCATATATCGAGCACGAATATTTTTTCTCACAGAATTACGCATGCGCGGACTGTGAAATCAGTTTTGAAGAGCTTTCCCCCAGAATGTTTTCATTCAACAACCCATACGGCGCATGCGAGCACTGTCTGGGACTTGGTAGCATGCTTGACATCAACCCGAACCTTGTAATCGACAATCCTGATATTTCATTAAATGCCGGAGCGATAAAGGCAGGCGGTTTTAATTTTTCTGATATTGACAGCTGGGCAAGGGCTTTTATCGAAGCCTTGGCGAAGAGATATAAATTTTCGCTTAACACGCCATATAAAGACTTGCCAGATAATGTAAAGAATATAATAATGTATGGCAATAACGGCGAAATTCTCTCAATAGACACCACTAATAGCAAGTACTCACATGGAAAGGAGTACAAGTCAGATTATAAAGGCATTGTCCCTACAATGGAGAAAAGATACCAAGAGACATCTTCTGATGACATGAAGGAGTATTACGAGCAATATATGTCAAAGAACCCATGTCCGGTATGTAATGGAGCAAGACTCAAGAAAGAAAGTCTGGCGGTTTTGATGGGCTCAAAAAACATTCACGAATTGACCTGCATGCCTATCAAAAAGACAATGGATTATCTAAACGACATTCTGCTTACTGATCGCAAGCGAACGATAGCAGAGAGGATTTTAAAGGAAATCAACGCAAGACTGGGATTTCTGATAGACGTCGGTCTGGATTATATAACTCTTGGCAGGTCATCAGCTACACTTTCCGGCGGCGAGGCTCAGAGAATAAGGCTTGCAACTCAGATTGGCTCAGGACTTATGGGCGTGCTGTATATTCTTGATGAACCAAGCATAGGTCTTCATCAAAAGGATAATATGAGGCTGCTCAACACATTGAAGAAATTAAGGGATCTGGGCAACACGGTATTAGTTGTAGAACATGACGAAGAGACCATGATGGAAGCCGACTATATAGTGGACATGGGACCGGACGCCGGTGAGAATGGCGGAGAAGTTGTAGCGTTTGGGACAATGCAGGACATAATGGACTGCCCGAGATCAATCACTGGACAATACCTAAGTGGTACGAAAAGAATTGAAATACCTAAGAAAAGGCGCAAAGGCAGCGGCAATTTTCTTAAAGTCTACGGAGCAAGAGAAAACAACCTTAAGAATATAGATGTTCAAATCCCGTTAGGAGTTATGACATGCATTACAGGCGTATCCGGATCAGGTAAAAGCTCATTGGTTAATGGAATAATTCTTAATAAACTATTGTCAGAGCTAAATGGAAGTAAAAGGGTTTTTGGTGATTGTGACAAGATTGAGGGGGCGCAGTTCCTCGATAAGGTAATTGACATAGATCAATCTCCCATTGGAAGGACACCACGATCAAATCCGGCAACATACACAGGTGTTTTTGACCTTATAAGAGAATTATATTCAAACACGCCGGACGCCAAGGCAAAAGGTTATAAGCAAGGCAGATTCAGTTTTAATGTAAGAGGTGGAAGATGTGAGGCATGCAACGGGGATGGAGTTAACAAGATAGAAATGCATTTTTTACCCGACATATATGTTAAATGCGACGTATGTAAAGGCAAGAGATATAACAGAGAAACATTAGATGTAAGATATAAGGGCAAAAACATTTCCGACGTCCTTGAAATGACCATAGAAGAGGCGAATAAGTTTTTTGCGACGATTCCCAAAATAAAGAAAAAGCTTGAGACCGTTGAAGAAGTCGGATTAGGTTACATACGCCTCGGACAGCCGTCGACACTCCTTTCCGGTGGAGAGGCACAGAGAGTCAAGCTTGCAACGGAGCTTTCCAAGAGAAGCACCGGCAGCACTATGTATATACTCGATGAACCAACGACAGGATTGCATTTTGCAGATGTTCACAAATTAGTGGACATACTTAACAAACTGACCGATAATAAAAATACAGTTCTTGTTATAGAACATAACCTCGAAGTAATCAAGACTGCCGACTATATAATTGATCTCGGACCTAATGGCGGTGACAGAGGTGGTGAAATTGTTGCGACCGGAACTCCAGAAAAAGTTGCAAAAGTGCCACAATCTTTCACTGGACAGTATTTGAGAAAAATATTACAATGAAGTTAGAAGAAGGTAAATAAGTAATATAATACTTATATAATGACGTAAAACATATCAAAATCAACATATGATTGATTGACAGAAATGTAAGAATTATATAACAACAGACGAATTATATAGCACTGCTTTAGAATTCATGTATAGTTTGAAAGGTAAAATAATAAAAATGACTAAATGTTCAAGTTGCAACGAAAATGTTGCCGTAGTGTTTACAACAAAATTCGAAAACGGAAAGCGCTCTCACGAAGGGCTTTGCATTAAATGTGCATATAAGAACGGGCTTGGTGTAATGGACGACCTGTTCGCAAAAGCAGGTATAAACGAAAACAATATCGACGAGATAACCGAAAAGATTAACAATGTAATGAGTGATGCCAATGTACAGAGTCCCGAGAACCTTCTCAGGTCAATTGTTGAAGGTAGTTTTCCGAAGGAGGACTCGTTTTTTGGGCTACCCGACGATATTTTCTCAGATGACGGCAAGACGTCAGGACAGCCTAATGAGTTATTGCCGGCAGCGATGGCATATCCTATCGAAGAAACCAATTCACAAAACCCGAATTCGGACAATGACGGATCCAGAAGAGTCATTCCGGGAAGGGAAGGCGACAAGAGAGAATCCAAGAAACGCAAATATCTTGACCAGTTTGGCACCAATCTGAATGACAGGGCCAAGGATGGCAAAATCGACAGAATAATAGGTCGTCAGAAGGAACTGGAGCGTGTTGTCCAGATATTGAACCGCAGATCCAAGAACAATCCTGTACTTCTAGGAGAACCCGGAGTAGGCAAAACTGCAATAGCAGAAGGACTTGCGCTCAGAATAGTTCAAGGTGACGTACCGGTAAAATTAAGAAACCTTGAAGTTTACTTGCTTGATATGACAGCCATGGTCGCGGGAACACAGTTCAGAGGGCAGTTCGAAAGCAGAATGAAAGGCGTTGTAGATGATGCCAAGCGTTGCGAGAACATTGTCCTTGTTATCGATGAGCTTCACAATATAATGGGTGCCGGAGACGCCGAAGGAGCAATGAATGCAGCGAACATACTGAAGCCTGCACTTGCAAAGGGCGAGATTAAAGTATTGGGATCGACAACACTGGATGAGTATAGAAGATTTATCGAAAAAGACTCGGCTCTTGAACGCAGATTTCAACAGGTTATCGTAGAAGAACCATCCAAGGATGAGACTTTTCAGATACTAATGGGAATTAAGGATTATTACGAATCACATCACAAGGTTACATATGACGATAATGCAATACTGGCCGCTGTCAATTTATCAGACAGATATATTACAGACCGGTTTCTACCGGACAAGGCGATTGATCTGCTTGATGAAGCTGGGTCTAGAGCTAATTTGACAGATGTCTGTGATATCGAGATCAATAACTCACAAAAAAGAATTGAAGAGCTAGAAGAGCAGCAATACATGCTTGAAACGAAAATTGCCAATTCAGCGTCAGAAGAGGATCTGACACTTTTTGAACAGGAAGCCAAGATCAAGGAAGACATATGTCGTGAGCGTGAAGTAAACCAGAAATTAACCGATGAGTATCAGCCCGTAAGGATTACGGAAGACGACATAGCAGCGGTAGTTGAGATGTGGACCAAGATTCCTGTACAACGAATCAACGAGTCTGAATCACAAAGACTTCTCAATCTAGAGAATCGTCTCCACGAGAGAATAATCGGACAGGAGCAAGCGGTTACATCACTGGCAAAAGCCATTAGAAGGAACAGAGCGGGCTTTCGCAAGAAGCACAAGCCTTCTTCGTTTATTTTTGTCGGACCGACAGGCGTTGGCAAGACCGAACTTGTAAAGGCTCTCGCCTGGGCGATGTTCGAGTCCGAAGACGCAATGATAAGACTTGACATGTCGGAGTTTATGGAGCCGCATACGGTAAGCAAGCTTATCGGATCACCCCCAGGATATGTAGGATTTGATGATGGCGGGCAGCTTACCGAAAAGGTGAGAAGAAAACCTTACAGCGTTATTTTACTTGATGAGATTGAGAAGGCGCATGCAGATGTGTTCAATATGCTTTTACAGATACTGGATGATGGAAGACTGACAGACAGCCATGGCAGGATGGTGAATTTTGAGAATACCATACTCGTCATGACTTCCAATGCGGGTACAACTCTCAAAGCCCAGGGCATAGGGTTTGGATCCAATGATCATATTGCACTGGAAAGCAGAGTGCAGACCGTGCTTAGGGAGATTTTCAGACCTGAGTTTTTGAACAGGGTTGACGACATTGTAATTTTCCACGAACTCAACCGTGAAGAGATCCGCAAGATATGTGATTTGATGATGAAAGAAATTGTTGAATCAATGCAGGCTCACGGAATCAAGTTCCTTATAACAGATGAAGTGAAGGATTTCCTGGCAACCAAAGGATATGATGTCAAGTTCGGCGCAAGACCACTGCGCAAGACAATCCAGAAGGAGATTGAGGATTCTCTTGCCGACCTTATGCTTCAGGGGAAATTCAAGGATGCAATAGCGGTTTCTGCAGTCATGAAAGACGGTAAGATAGATTTCGAAACCCTCTAACTACGGTAGCTACCGTTTATACGAACATAATCATAAGAGAAATCACAAGTCCAGATTGTGTCATTGAATGAGCCGTCAACAAGATCGACGGTTATAATGATTTCATTTTCGGAAAGTATTTCCTTGGCGCGTATCTCATCGAAATCAACTGCGGTACCATATGTGCAGACCAGCAAATCTCCGATTTTGATATTGCAGATCTCAGGGTTGAAATTCGCACCTGAATAGCCTGCCGCAGTAAGAATTCTGCCCCAGTTGGCATCTTCGCCGAACATGGCTGTCTTGACAAGGGGAGATTTTGCGATTGCCTGTAAAATCAGATATGCATCCTGTTTGGTTGCCGCATTAACTACATTTACCTCAATTAGCTTGCTGGCACCTTCTCCGTCTTTTGCTATTGCTTTTGACATTTTGCGACACAACTCTTCCAAGACTTCGCAAAAAGCACTGTACTCATCGCTTTCATCTGAAATTATCGGGGAATTATTAGCTTTGCCATTAGCCAGCATAACTACCATGTCACACACGCTGGTGTCGCCGTCAACGCTTACACGGTTGAATGTCTTGTTCGTAATATCTCTAAGCGCGGTGGCAAGAAGAGGCTGTGAGATATAGCAATCTGTGGTTATCACGGATATCATGGTTGCCATGTTCGGGTGAATCATACCTGATCCTTTTGCCATGCCGGAAATACAGAAAGAATTATCAATTCCTTTAGTTTCGGTGTTTGTGTTAATATTCTGATTGTTTTTAACACTGTCATCTTCATTATTATTGGTAATTGCATTTGCGTTTTCTATATCTGTAAAATCGCTATGGTTATTGATAGAAATACCGGTATCATTATCAATATTAATGGAATTGTTAAAAGTCAGCTTTACACAAAATTCTTTTGTCATGGTATCCGTTGTCATTATAGCCAGCTGTGAGTCATGACCGGATTTCGGGTGTGTACTCAAGGCGTTCACCGCCAATGAAATACCTTCTTTTATCTTGTCCATGGGAAGCGGTTGTCCTATAACACCGGTGGAGCCTGTCAAAACCTCGTCCGGGCCAAAGCCAAGCTTTTCAGATACCGTTTTTGCCATCTCATTTGCATCTGCCAGGCCTTTCTGACCGAGACAAGCGTTTGCATTTCCACTATTGATGACAATGGCACGGGCTGTACCCGATTCTATAACACTCATTGTCCGTTGAAGCGAATGTCCTTTGACAATATTCCTGGTGAAAACTCCACATGCCGCAGCGGGTATATCACTGACAATCAAAGCCAGGTCAAGCCCGTTATTTTTTTTGATGTTACAGGCTACACCTGCTGCTGTAAAGCCCTTAGGTGTATTAATTGCGCCGTCTATCCATTCTGCCTTATATTTCATAGGATTCTCCTTTTAGTAAAAATAGTTACACTTAAAATAATAAATTTTCGATAAAAATATTATACATCCGATAAATGTATTTAAAATAGTGTGATATGATTTATCGGAGATCCAGAAGCAACCCCAAAATTTAATTTTTATGAAAATACTTCTTCTTGATTGAATATAATGCTAATTATATCAAAGTTATATAAAAAATATATAATAAATTACAATTTCGGATTATCGTTTATATTATCGCAATTATAAGTTGCATTTTTCATCGAAATATAACATAATATGAAAGGTGATTTCAAATTTGAACTAAAAATTTAAATAGTATTGCACATGCAACTGAACTTTTGAGAAAACTATTTTTAGGAGGATTTTTTATGTGGACAAGAATGGAACTTAAAACAAGAGCAAAAGAACAGATGAAAGGCAGATACTTTAATTATCTTGGAGTGTCGCTTGTTCCTGTAATAACATCATATGTCATAAACATACCTATAATGATAATTTATTATGTTTTAATGTTTGTTAATGTTTTTTCTACAAGTTTTTTCGATATTCTAGGAAATATGGACGGATCATATTCTGCGACATATGATGTCATGAATCCGACAGATTTGCAGGGTGTGCTTGATATGTATAAGGCAATTTCTATTCCAATCGCATTTGTTACAATAGCAGGAATTTTAACCTCGGTTTTTGTAATAATGCCTGTAACTGTTGGAATGACAAGATGGTTCATTCGTTCACGCGAAGAGAAGAATTTGTCGTTTTCACTGTGTTTTAGTATATTTAAGAGGGGTTCATACCTGAAGACCGTTGGAAGTGTTTTATATTATATGTTTTTTCTTATGTTGTGGTTCATGTTGTTCTACATTCCAGGTATAGTCAAGACTTACTCATACCGCATGATTCCATTTATTCTAGCTGACAATCCCAGAATAGGCGCTAAGAGGGCATTGAAGTTAAGCTGCATGATGACCAAAGGTCATAAGCTTGACATCTTTATATTAGACTTGTCTTTTATGGGGTGGTATCTTCTTGGATTATTGGCTTGCTGCGTAGGAGTATACGGTGTTGTACCTTACCATCAAGCTACAAATGCAGAATTGTACGATTCATTAAAGAAATCTGCTGTAGAAAAAGGATATTGCACAATGGAAGAACTGGGATATGTCCTTGTTGTTTAAATGTAATAGCGAAAAATCTTAATAAAGAGGTTGAACAAAATAGATGAAAAGCATAGACACAGAAAAAATAGTTAAAGCAGATTCAAAAGCTACTACGAAAAAAGCAAAAACTTCAACCGACGAAGTCTTCGACTACGATGTGATTATTATTGGCGGAGGTCTTGCAGGGATTTTTGCAGGCTATGAACTGGCATCGAAAAGCAAAAATATCAAAATTGCCCTTTTAGAACAGGGAAATAATATAAGTAGACGCTCATGCCCGATTATTGACAAAAAATCCGATTCCTGTATCAATTGCAAATCATGTGGCATAATGCGGGGATTTGGAGGAGCCGGTGCATATTCAGATGGCAAATTCAATTTTACAACTGAATTCGGCGGATGGCTGAGCGATTACCTGCCTAATCACGAAGTAATGAAAATGATTGAATATGTTGATGCTATCAATGTTCAGTTCGGGGCCACCGAGGAAGTGTTTTCGACTTTCACTCCTGAGGCGGACGAGATTCGCAAGAAAGCCCTTGGGTTTGACCTTCATTTACTTGACGCCAGATGCAAACATCTAGGTACGGAACGCAACAAGGAGATTCTCATCAAACAGTCTAAGTGGCTTACTGAGAATATTGACCTTAAATGCAACACTGAAGTTGTCAGCATTGATCCTATTAAAGGTGTTGAAGGATACAAGGTTGTCGCACGTAAATCAGAATTCACATGCAAATATCTTATAGTCGCACCCGGCAGATCCGGAGCTGAATGGTTTGCCGAACAGTGCAAAAAGCTAAAACTCGATCTGATAAACAACCAGGTTGACATAGGAGTAAGGGTGGAAGTTCCTGCAGCTGTTTTTCGTGATATCACCGACGCAGTATATGAAGCTAAATTACAATACCGCACAAAGCAATACAAGGACCTCGTAAGGACTTTTTGCATGAATCCCTACGGTTATGTCGTCACCGAAAATACAGATGGAATTATAACTGTTAACGGGCACAGCTACACCGATCCGAAACTACAGAGCAAAAACACGAATTTCGCCCTTCTTGTAAGTAATAAGTTCACTTCTCCTTTTAAAGCACCCTATCAATACGGTAAGCGAATAGCCACACTATCCAACCTCCTTGGCGGAGGAGTGCTTGTGCAGCGTTTTGGCGACTTGATTGATGGTAGAAGAACTAATGAACACCGACTCGACCAAGGCTTCATAAGCCCTACTCTTGACGCTACACCGGGCGATTTAAGCCTCGTTCTCCCTAAAAGGCATCTGGATAATATAATAGAAATGATTTATACACTTGACAAGATAGCACCGGGAACCGCCAATCATGACACACTTCTTTACGGCGTTGAAGTTAAGTTTTACAGTTCCAGATTGAAACTGACCGAAGAGCTTGAAACACCGCTTAAGAACATGTTTGCAGTAGGGGACGGAGCCGGAATAACCAGAGGGCTTTCACAGGCGGGTGCCAGTGGAGTTATTGCAGCACGCAGCATACTGAAACGATTGGTAAATACTAATATTAAAATATAATTCTAATAATTTGATATAAAAAACTTTGTATTTGAAAATCTCAAACTGAATGTGGAATTCTAGTTTAATAAAATCTTAAGAAGAAAAAACCGGTAGAACTAAATTCTACCGGTTTTATCGTGGTGCGCCTTCAGGGACTCGAACCCTGGGCCCACTGATTAAGAGTCAGTTGCTCTACCAACTGAGCTAAAGGCGCTCGTTC